>JAIPJC010000014.1 GCA_021734345.1 Kiritimatiellales bacterium
ACGTTCGGCGATCTCGCGTATCAACAGGTCTGCTACACTCCGAACCATGTCCACCCGGAGGACGAAAAACTGCGGACGCTACTCGGCAACCGTTATGATTCCCACTACTGCCTTTCGACGCCCAACAATTGGAACAACACGCCGTGGTTGACCATGAACAGCACCAGGCTAAATGCCTACCGCGCCCAGCGACTGCGCGAGGCCGTCGACCTGCTGGAAAAGATAAGCGGGAACGACACGTCGTGGATCGCCGGCATCGCGCTGGAAAACGAGCCGCGCTACTGGGACACGCAGGCGGCGGCAGGAGTTAAACCCCACACGGGCGAACGCTGGGCCGATTTCAATCCGTGCGCCGTGGCTGCCGCCGCGCGCGACGGAGTGACGTTGAATCCAGTGGACGGGATGTCGCTCGCGGAACTGAACTGGTTGCAACGCAATGTCGGGCGTTATTTCCAAGAGACGGTTGATGTATTCCGCCAGGCGTTGGCGGCCTGTGGACTGCTTGAACGGTTTCCGGTCTATACCCACTCGCTGCAGCTTCCGGTCTTGTTTCCCGGAGTGAAGATCAACCAGACGGCGGCGGATTGGGCCTTGGCGAACGGGGCGCGCACCGGTCTCGAAGGCATGTGGAGCCAACCTTCGGATTTTGACCGCGTTCGCGAATGGGGACCGTGGTGCAACCTCAACCGCGAGGAGACCGACGGGCTTCCCATTGACACGCACCTCTGGGATTTGCGAACCGCCTACGCCATGGGAGGCGGGTTCTTCAACAGCTTCAACTGGAATCTGATCAAGGAGGATGCCTACTTCAACTATGCGCGCGAGTTTGTGGAGGGTTTGCCATCCGTCACGCTTCCGCCGGTTCGCGCCCGGCGGGCGGCGGCGGATACCATCTCCTTCACGCCGCCCGGCGGGTTGCAGGCCTTCACGCGCACCATCGTTCCGGTGGATGTTCTTCCTGGCCACGCCGCCAGAGCTGCAACGGTGGCGCTGTCGATCGACGACGGCCCCCATCGAACCTGGTTCTCCGAACGGATAACCCTTCCAGCGGATGGAAGCTGTCTGCCGACGTTTCAGTTCCCCGTTCCCGCCGAAACGAAATGGTCTGAAGAAGGCTCACTCCGCCTGCACGCGTATGATGCGAGCGGCGCGGAGTTGCGCGATGCCGCAACCTTTGCGAACGACGCGGCGCAGGAGCTTCGTCTGGTATTTGATATGGAACAATGCCGGATCTTGAGCCAGCTTGTGATTCAATGGCGGCAGGGTGGCGAAACCGGCATTCAAGCCGGAGTGTCTGCGGAAAAGTAAATGAAAGGATAAATATGAAAAAGGTGTCTCGGTATCATATCGTGAAATGGATCGGCGTCGCCGTAGTTGCCATGGGATTTCAAATGGACGGGGAAAGCGTTGCTGCCAAACCGGCGGCCAAGCCCAACATTGTTTTCCTGCTCACCGACGACCAGGGGTGGGCGGATACCTCCCGGCCCGCCGATCCAAACATTCCGGATTCCTGCCGGTCGTTCTTCCACACGCCGAACATGGTGCGACTTTCGCAAGGCGGCATGAACTTCACGAGCGGCTACTCGCCTGCCCCGGTCTGCACGCCTTCGCGCCGCAGCATCCAGTTCGGCATCACGCCTGCGCGCGGCGGTGCGAGCTTCAAGACGGACTTTGATCCGGCCGGAAAACTGTCGCTCGCCCAGATGATAAAGAAGTGCGACCCCGCCTACACCTGCGCCCATTTCGGAAAATGGGGTGAATATCTGATCGGCAACACCGGTGAGTACAACAGCGATCCGCGCGGCGAACCGAAAAACCTCGGCTACGATGTGTCCGACGGATTCACCGGCAACGAACACGGCTCCTGTGAAGGACCCATGAAGTTCACGCTGGTTGCGGATGACGATCCGAAACGCACCTGTACCATGACGGCGAAAGGGATTGCCTTCATGAAGGAGCAGGCGGCAAAAGGCAGCCCCTTCTACATGCAGATGAGTTATTATGCGATTCACCGCGCGCCGCAGGCAAAGCAGGCGACCATTGATAAATACGCCAGCAAAGGCGATCCCCGTTGCGGCGAAATGACGATGAATATTCCGCCGATGCTCGAAGATCTTGATACCGGCATCGGCATGCTGCTCGACGCCGTTCGCGATCTGGGACTGGAAGAAACCACGTACATCTTTTTCGGTGCGGACAACGGCGGGGCCGAATCCAACTACGTTAAACCGCACAAACCCGGCAAGGTCGAACCGGATCAGCCCGGCCTTCCGAACCGCAACGCGCCGCTCTCCGAAGGCAAGCATTCGCTCCGCGAAGGCGGTGTCCGCGTTCCGGTAATGGCCTGCGGCCCCGGCATCGCGAAAAACTCCTGGTGCCGCGAGCCGGTTGCCCTGTACGACCTGTATGCGACGATCCACGGAATTCTCGGCGCGCCGTTCCAGCTGCCGGACAACCTCGACAGCGTTGATTTGCGGCCACTGCTCTTTAACGGAGGAAAGGGTTCCCTTGAGCGAAAAGCACCGGGGCTGGTGTTCCATGATCCGTTCAAGGTCCGTCCCCGTTCCGCGCTCCGGCAGGGTGACTACAAGGTGTTCATCCAGTGGAAGCCCGGCGGCTGGGAAACCAGAAACCTGGAGCTGTTCAACCTGGCGGAGGACATCGGCGAGAAAAACAACCTTGCCGAAAAAATGCCGGAAAAGACGCAAGCCATGGCCGCCGCGCTCACCGCCTACCTGCACGAGGTGAAGGCGGAGACGCCGGGTGTGAAGAAGTGGGTGGACGAAAAGGAGTAGGGGATGGGCCGGGGCGCAGGATTTGGACATAAAAAAAGCGCCCGTGAAGGCGCGTTTTTCATGTGCGATTCCGCACCGTCTAATTCATTGAATTAGAGCGGAACGACGTTGGTTGCACATGGGCCTTTCTGGCCTGCTCCGATATCAAAGGAGACCTTTTGGCCTTCATTGAGGGATGCGTAGCCGGAGGTTTTGATTCCCGAATGATGAACGAACAAATCTGCTCCCCCGCCATCTGGAGTTATAAAGCCAAAACCTTTTTCCGAACTGAACCATTTAACTGTACCTGTATCCATATCTTCATTTCCTTAATTGAATGAGTTGCCTGTGTACTGCGTTCCGGGGCATCTGGCTACAGAAATCGGCAACAATAAAAAACGAGGAGTAGCCAATCCGGACGATGCGGTGTTCCGGACTGGGTGGCGGGAATGGGCTTCAAGTGCCAGAAAACGGGATTGGTGGCCGGGCCCTTGTTCCAATCAAAACGGTGTTTGTTGCATGCGGAATACGCGCTATATTGCACGTCGGCTAAAAGGAGCTCTCCGCAAAAACATGAAAGGTGCTTGGGAATGCGTTGTTTATCACGAGTTATAACGACCATTGGCGTCGCATATCAATTTCTGGCCGGAATCGCAATCGCGCAGCCGGTCGGCGGGAACGTGAAACTCCTGTTCTCCAGTTCCCAGGATATCACCAACACCTGGGGCAAACTGCACTTTGGCGCCACGTCGCTGCAAAAGATTCGCGAGTGCGAGAATCCCGGCTTCGAGGTGGGTTGCTGCCTTGCACGGGAAGATGGTGCGTGGGATGTATATGGCCAGGTCTTTACAAAAGGGCCTCCCGTAAACAACCAAGTCAAGGAGGTCAACACCTGGTCGATCATCCACGCCACGACCCGCGATGGGGAACGATTCGAAAACGTGGAAACGGTGTTCGAGGGCGTGCCGGGACCGTGGACGTTCAACCATGCGATGGCATACAATCCGGAGGCCAAGGAGTTCATGCTGCTGAAGCTGAAAATGGAGAATTTCGGTTTTGGCTATACGGCATACTTCAGTCCCGATGGGCGGAACTGGACGGAGTACTCCAAGAATCCACTTTACTATGACGGCGACGCAATCAGCCTCTTCTGGAGTCCGGTTGCCAAACGGTTCGTTTGCGTGGCCAAAAGCTTCCAGATGCCGGTTGCCAAGCACTTGCCGGATCATGGCGGGATCAGCCGCCGCGTGCTTTCGATCCGTTCGAGCCGGGACGGGCGTACATGGGAACCGTCCGATTCGCTGTGCGATGTATGGAACAGGGGAGGGCAGCAAAAAACCTTGCCGGCGGAATTGCTGACGCTGCCCGACGACCAGGATCCTCCCGATCTGGAGTTCTATAGCGGCAACGGATTCTGGTACCACGACCGGAGCTATCTCATGGTGCTTAACTACGCCGCCAGCCCTCTTGCGCCAAGGAAGCACGGCCCTCAATTGGATACGGAGTGGTGGGTTAGCCGCGACGGGCTTGCTTGGGATCGGCCGTACCGCGATGTCAATGCGCTGGGGGATGCGTCGGCGTATAACCGGATTACCCATAACCCGATGATCATCGATGGCCAGATCCTGTTTCGCTTTGCCAGGCACCTGGTAGGTATGAAGCAGGATCGGATCAGCTATGTAGGAGCCCGCGCGAACGCCGAGTTCTCGACAACGTCGTTCCAGATGCCGCAGGCCGACCTATACTTGAATGCGGCCGTTCCTTCGCCGGATCGCACTTTCGCGACGCAACAGGCGTATGTCATGGTGGCCGTGCTGGATGACCAGGGGGAAGTCGTGCCCGGTTTCGAGGCGGAGAAGTGCCTTGTTCAGAACAACGACAAGATCGACCTACCGTTGCGCTGGCAGGAAAAATCGGCTCGCGAATTGGCGGGACGCAACATCAGCCTTCGCATCTTCCTCCGAAGCGCGAACATCTATGCCGTAACGTCGAAGAAGTGATGGCTGCCGGCATTCTTCGGGAGCGCCAGCCTTGACTTCGCATCCCGTTTTCCCCTATCCGTGATCCGCATGAAAAGTTTTCTCGGGCCGAGTCCGGCAGGCGAGGGCCGCCATCAGACATGGACGGTGTTCCCGGACCGGTAAAATCCGGTACGGAATGATTGTATGAACAGACCGCTTCTTCGACCACTGGAACTGGAATACAGCAGCGCCCGGCCTTTCTGGACGCTGCTCCGTTTACTGAACCGGCCATGGTTTTTCCATGTCGGGACCGTCGCGGTTCTGGTTGTTAAGCATTCGCCGATGTGGGCGCTCCCCTTCCTGATTGCCGGGGTGATCGACTCCCTGTCGACGCCGGCGACCTTTTCCACATCCCGGCTGGCGGTGTACTTTGCGGCCGTCACGGTTCTGGTTGTGCAGAATATTGTTTCGCATACGTTGTTTATTTCCATGCTGAGCGGCGCGGTGCGCGATCTGGAGCGGACGCTCCGCAGCGCCCTGGTCACCCGGCTGCAGCACCTGTCGATCGCCTTCCACGACCGGACCGAGAGCGGGCGGTTGCAGGCGAAGGTCCTGCGCGATGTCGAACAGGTGCAGATGTTCTGCATGCTGCTCGGCGATGCCGGGATGCTGGCGCTGCTCTCGGTGCTGTTCGCCGTGGTGGTAACGGCCATCAAACAGCCGTACCTGCTGATCATGTTTGTTCTGATGACTCCGCTGGTTGCCGGACTGCGGGCGCTGTTCGGGCGGCATATCGACGAAAGCAACCGGGCCTTCCGTACCCAGATCGAGCAAATGTCCTCCGATGTGGTTGAAATGCTCAACATGATTCCGGTTGTGCGGGCCCACGGGCTGGAAGAGGAAGAATCCGAACGGATGGCTACGCAGTTCCAGGAGGTCAACCGGCGGGGGCGGAAGCTCGACCGCATGAACGCGCTCTTCGGGGCGTCGTCGTGGGTCACTTTCCAGTTGTCGATGGTGGCCGGGCTCGCCGTGCTGGTCTGGTGCAACCGGCGTGGCTGGATCTCCATCGGCGACATCGTTCTCTACCAGAGCCTCTTCAGCATGATCGTGATGTGCGTGTCGCAGCTGCTCAACATCTACCCGCAACTGGCCCGCGGACTCGAGTCGATCCGTTCGATCGGCGAGGTGCTGGAATGTCCGGATATCGAACGCAACAGCGGACGGCGGACGGTCGATTCTCTAGCCGGACAGGTGACGTTTGAAACCGTCTCGTACAAATACGAGAGCGACAGGGAGCCAGCCGTGCGGGACTTCTCGCTCGACGTGAAACCCGGCGAGTGCATTGCGCTGGTCGGTCCGAGCGGAGCCGGGAAATCGACGCTCATCCAGTTGCTGATCGGTTTCCGCCGTCCCCAGGATGGACGGATCCTGTTCGACGGGCTGGATATGGAAACCTGCGATATGCGCACCGTGCGCCGGTCGATTTCCGTCGTGCCGCAGGAGACCATCCTTTTTTCCGGATCGATCCGCGAAAACATCCTCTACGGCCTGAACGACATCAGCGATGAAAAGCTGAACGGCATCCTCCGCGCCGCCCATCTGGACGACGTCATCGCCAGCCTGCCCCGGGGATTAGAAACCCGCATCGGCGAGGATGGCGCGCTGCTTTCCGGCGGCCAGCGGCAGCGCATCGCCATCGCCCGCGCGCTGATCCGCGATCCGCGGATTCTGGTGCTCGACGAAGCCACCTCGGCGCTCGACGTCGTTTCCGAGAAGAAAGTCCAGGAGGCCATCGACCGCGCGGTGGAAAACCGCACCACCTTCATCGTGGCCCATCGCCTCTCCACCATCCGCCGGGCAAACCGGATCGTCGTGATGAAAGCCGGACGGATTGCCGAAACCGGATCCTTCGACGAACTGATGGCTCGGCGCGGCCAGTTTTTCGAAATGCAGCAACTCCAGCATTGAAACCACGTTTCCTGGATCAGCATCGATGACCTCGGAACGGTGGCTGGCGGCGGCGGAGTTCATTTCTTTTTCCGTGCAACACGTTCGGCGGAAGGCTAGTGTCCGTGGCTTTTCGGAAAGGGAGGGGTATGGCTAGGGAATTGAAGATCGGAATGGTATCGCTGGGTTGCGCGAAGAATCTGGTGGACTCGGAAGTTATGATGGGCAGCCTCGGCGAGGCGGGCATGGCGTTCACCTCCGATCCGGCCCAGGCGGACGTGCTGATCGTCAATACCTGCTCGTTCGTGGACGACGCCAAGCGCGAAAGCATCGGTGCCATCGAGGAACTAGTGGAGGCGCGTCGCAAGCATGGCCGTCGCCAGAAGATCATCGTGGCCGGGTGCCTCTCCCAGCGGTTCGCGGACGACCTGCCGGAATTGATGCCGGAGGTGGATGCGTACATCGGCCTTGACCAGGTTGCGCAGGTCGCGGATATCGTCAAGGAACTGATGGCCAAAAAAAAAGGCGAGCGGGGCATCAGCTATGTCTCGCGCAGGTCGGAGTACATCCCCGACTTTGAAACGCCGCGCCTGCGCCTGACCGGCGCGCACAGCGCCTACGTCAAGATCGCCGAGGGCTGCAACCATCCCTGCTCGTTCTGCGTCATCCCCATGATACGTGGACGCCACCGCAGCCGCAGCCAGGCCGACATCGTCCGCGAGGTGCGCAGCCTCGTCGAACAGGGATGCCGGGAGATCAATTTGATCTCGCAGGACACCACCTATTTCGGCATGGACAAATGGGAGGGCCGCAGCCCGACTCCGCGCAGCGGGGTGGATTCCGCACGCGGCGAAAGCCTCGCGACGCTGCTGCGCGAACTCGACGCCATCGAGGGCGATTTCTGGATACGGCTGCTCTACACCCATCCGGCCCACTGGAGCACCGAGCTGATGGAAACCATCGCCGGCAGCGGGAAGGTTCTGCCCTATGTCGACATTCCGCTCCAGCACATTTCCGACAACATGCTCTCCGCCATGCAGCGCGAAACCGACGGCGCCTACATCCGCAACCTTATCCGCGCAATGCGTTCAACAATTCCCGGGCTCGGCATCCGCACCGCCTTCATCGTCGGCTTTCCCGGCGAGACGGAAACGGATTTTGCGGAGCTGCTGGCGTTCGTCGAAGAATTCCGCTTCGAACGCGTCGGTGTTTTTGAATATTCGCGCGAAGAAGATACCCGTGCCTACGATATCGAAGAGGGCATGGTCGACGAAGAAACCCGACACGCCCGCTGGGATACCCTGATGCGCAGGCTGGCCGAACTGGCCGAAGAACGGAACGGGGAGCGGATTGGTGAACGCCTGCGTGTGCTGGTCGATTCGGCTGGCATGGCCCGCTCCGCGTGGGACGCACCCGAAATCGACTGCAACGTCTTTGTCGACGAAGAGCTGCCGGTTGGAGAATACGCCGATGTTGAGATAGTCGACGTCGATGGCTATGATCTGGTGGGCGACACCATTTAAATGACGCAGACCGGTGTCTGCGCATCGTGTTCCGTACCAAGCTTCCGTCAACCTTGACTCTGCCTTCCTTTGCACCTATTTTCCGCCAGTTGAAATGGCTCTCCGGACGATGCCGGGAGGTGCGTACCTCAATCGCCTGAAAAGCGTTTGCTGTTTATGTTTTGCGGAGTACCGACCATGCCCAAACCATTCAAAATCCTGCGCCGTTCTTTTCTTGGCACCTCTGCCGCCGCCGCAACAGCTGGCTTGCCCTTGTGGTTCCTGGCGCGGGAGCTGGCGGCGGCGGAAGAAGTGCTGCCGCCGACGAGCAAGAACGACCGGCCCAACATCGCTCTCATCGGCTGCGGCGGCATCAGCCGCAGCATCGCGCCGAAAGCCGCCCGGTTTGGCGACATCGTAGCCGTCTGCGATGTGGACGAGACCCGCCTCGCCGCCGCCGTGCAGAAATATTCCCAGAGCGGCAAGACACCTGAGCCGTTCACCGACTTCCGCAAAATCATGGAGCGGGACGACATCCACGCCGTCATCCAGGCCACGCCCGACCATTGGCACACGCTCGTCAACATGGCCGCCGCGCAGGCAAAGAAGGATGTCTACGGCGAGAAGCCGCTCACGCTTACCATCGACGAAGGCAAGCGCATGGTGAAAGCCATCCGCGCCAATGGCGTTGTCTTGCAGACCGGTAGCCAGCAGCGCAGCGATAAACGGTTCCGCCTCGCGTGCGAACTCGTCCGCAACGGACGCATCGGGAAATTGCAGCAAGTGGACGTGTTCGTTCCGGCGGGCGCGCGCGGTGGGCCGTTTAATTCCGTGCCGGTGCCGACGGGCTTGGATTGGGACTTCTGGCTCGGCCAAGCCCCCTACGCGGACTACATGAAAGAGCGGTGCCCCGGTGCGTTCCGCTGGTGGTACGACTATTCCGGCGGCGCGGTCGTCGACTGGGGCGCGCACCACAACGATATCGCCCGCTGGGCCATCGGCCTCGACGGGCCGGTTTCGGTCGAGGCGCGCGCGCTGGTCGACCCCATTCCCGGCGGATTCACCATCCCCAGCGAATTCGAGGCGACGTTGATGTGGGCCAACGGCGTTCGGCAAGTGGTTAAAACCACCACCGACGACACCGCCGGTGGAAAAATCATCAACCCGGAAGGCCAGCGCAACGGCGTGAAATTCATAGGCACGGACGGCTGGATCTGGATCAACCGTGAAGAGCTCGCCGCCAGCGACGAAAACATTCTCCAAACGCCCTTGCCCGACAATGCCGTCCGCCTCGAAGCCAGCGATAATCACATGGGCAATTTCTTCGACTGCATGCGCTCGCGTAAAGACCCGATCTGCGATGTCGAAACCGGCCACCGTTCCGCGACCATCGGCCATCTGATCGCCATCGGCCTGCGGACGGGGCGGAAGCTGCAGTGGAGTCCGGAGAAGGAGTTTTTCACCGGCGACACCGCAAAGGACGGCAACGCCCACGTCGCCCGCGAAATGCGCAAACCCTACGACTACGGTTTTCTGGGCTGAAGAAGCCCGCATCACAATCCATCGGAGAAAACAGGGCGGAAGAAATTGGCGGGTTCGGCTGATTCCTCCGGGGTCAGTTGCAGGTCGAGATGGAGACGCTGAAACTCGAAGTCGGCCGTGTCATCAATGCTTCCGATGGTGAAGGGGCACCCGCTCCAAATGCCGGACAGCAAATCGGACCGGCGTTGGACCGCCAGACCCAGGCCACGCTCCATGGCGCCACGACGCAGGAAAACCTGTATATGCACATCCGTCGAAGGCTGGTTTGTCACGGAAATCGCAGGCCGCAACGCCGGGACAGGACATCCAGCGCAATCGGGCGGAGTGCCGAGTTCGTATTCCATGGCGTTGCTGGCGAGGTCGGAGTCAGGATCGGCCTCCGGTAGGTGATCCGCTGGAGCCAGCGACCCAAATCCGCCGATCCACTCGTCGAATGAACGGAGCGCGGCAACGCTGACGTCATCATAGCTTGCCACATCGCCGGTGTCGGCCTTCAACCTGAAAGCAAACTCCCCGGACTGGCCAAGGGTGGCCAGCGTGGGTATGCCGTTGGTGTCCGGTTGCGAGAACAACACGCTGGACGATGCGGGCGGATCCGTGACCGTCCATTCCGTCCGGAACGGGTAGGGCGCAGGGCCCAGCAGCTGGATCTGCGGCGCGAGCGGCACGGCCAGCCCCGAATGCAGCGGCTGATCCGGTCCGGCGTCCACTTGCACCACCCGGCTGTAGTCTCCTGGATTGGCCAGGCCTGCGATTTCGGCGGGCGTCAGCACGCGGTTGTAGATCCGTGCTTCATCGATGATGCCGGCAAACCAGGCACCATCGGTTTGGCCTACGGTTGTTCCATCGTGGAACCGGGTGGCGTCGTGGGCGGCACCAAAGCCGATCGCGTCCGTGCGGTTGTAGATCTGGGAACCTTGGCTGCGACCGAATTCAAAGCCATCGAGATAGGCGAGCTGGCAATCCGGTTGCACGGTCGGTCCGCCATTCAGAACCAGCGCCACATGGTGCCAGGTTCCGGCCTGCGGCGCGGTGGTGGAAATCCAGTCGCCGGTCCAGTTGCTTTGGGTCGCATCCCGGTTCCATCCGCCGGCATAGAGCTTGCCATTCGTGAGGTAGATGCTGATTCCACGCGTGCTGCCGCCTTCCTCGTAAAGCGTCTGCTTGGTGGAAAGCGATGGATCGTCTGCACGGAACCAGAGGCTGATGGTGCGCTGCGGCGTGATCTGGTTGTTGATCAACACGCTGGTATTCAGCGCCAGGACATCGTTCACACCGTCGAAATGGAGTGCGTTCGAAAAACCGCCTGTGGTCCAGGCGGCCAGTGTGTCCATGTTAAGCAGGTTTCCGACATGTCCGCTGCCGGAACTGTCCGCCGCAACGGCACCGGCGGATTCATCGAGCTTGAATTGGAGCACCAGGGCGCTGGTGGACGGTTCGGATGGTGTTCCTGCTGCCCCGACGGTCACACTGACCGACTGCGTGGCGAAAGCGGAACCATTGTCCGCAACCAGATTAAGCATGTAGGTTCCGCTCTGCGGGAAGACGACGGTCGTGTCTTCGGCAGAGGCATCTCCGAAGACGGCAGGTGCGGGGCCCGAAGAGAACCAAGCCACGGCGACGGGGCCGTTGCCTGGATACGGTCCGTTGTGAACCGTCGCGCGCAGCGTCATGTTCAGGTTCGTGGGAATCGCAATGAACGCCGGATAGGGACGGTCGAACCGCAGGCTTAAACCGGGGTTGTTCCAAGCCAGCGCGAAGTCTTCGTCCGCATCGGCTGTCACGGACTCCATCCGCTGGGTCGTTGCATAACCATCCAGCGATGCGGCAAGGTCGTACGGTCCGGATTCGAGCAGCAACCGGTAGTCGCCGAAGGCATCGCTGGTCGTAGAGGCGACCATGCCGCCTGCCACCGTGGCATTGCGGAGCGGTTCACCATTTCCGGCCTCCGTCACCTTGCCTTCAATCTGCGAGTACGAGCGGACCACGAGCGCAACCACATCGCTCCATTGCTCTTCGGAACCCAGATCCAGGCGGAGGGTGAAAAGCAGGCTTTGGTTCACCGGCGCGTTGGTCGAAATATGGATCTGGAACGGCGCGAGATTGGACGCCTTGCCACTGCCGAAGTCGCCGTATGCCGAGGTGCCAGCCAGCACAACAACATTGGAATCGGACGAGGCGAGCGTCCCGGTAAGGCCAGTGTTGACGCCTGTGCCGCGCTTGATGGTTTCGATGGTGAGGTTCACCGTCTCGCCCGGTTCGGGTTGGCCGTCGCCATCGCCGCCCGCCGTGTCGTCGACGGTGATCCATGAACGCATCTTCACGTAGTTGTTTACGTCCGGCGAGGGAAAGTCGTTCACCCGCCATGCCATGCGTTCCCATTCGCTGGCGAGGCTGGCCACGATGTCCGGGTGGGCGGCTGCGACATTGTTGGTTTCGCTGCGGTTGTCGGCCAGGTTGAACAGCTCCCAGTCCAGCGTGTTTCGGCCGATGGAGACGATTTTCCAGTCGTTGGAGCGGATGGCGCGGTTGCCCTCGTGCTCGAAGAAGAGCGTGCGCGGAACGATATTGGTGGAATTGAACGTCGGCACGAGACTCATGCCCTCCAGCGGCCGGATGGGATTGCCGTGGAACTTGGCCGGGTAGGTTGCGCCCGACAGCTCCAGTACCGTCGGCATCAGGTCGATCAGATGGCCCGGTTGCCAGCGGATGGCGGGCTGCGCGATGCCGGTCGGCCAGTGGATGATCAGCGGGGTGGAAACGCCGCCTTCGCGCACGTATTTCTTGTAGAGCCGCCACGGCGTGTTGGACCAGTTCGCGCCCACCGTGCTCAGCCGGGTGGCGGTGCTGAGTCCGCCGTTGCCGCCCTCGTTGCTGGCGCCGTTGTCCGAAAGGAAGAAGATCACCGTGTTGGTGTAGAGGTTGTTGGCCTTGAGGAAGTCGACGACGCGACCGACGTTCTTGTCGATGTTCTCAACCATGGCGGAATGCGTCGCCATGGCTAGGTCCTGGGTGTCCTTCTCCGCCGCCGACAGGCTGTTCCAGTTGAACGTGTGGTCGGGCGGGCTCAGCACCCAGCCGGGTTTCACGATTCCGAGGGCCTGCTGCCGGGCAAAGCGCTGTTGGCGGTGGGCTTCCCACCCGTCCATGAAGGTGTTGCGGTATTTGCCGATGCCTTCGGGCGGCGCGGTCAGGTCGAAGTGCGGCGCGGTGAACGCCAAGTAGAGGAAGAACGGCGCGTTGGTCTGGGCCATGTGGCCGTCGAGGAATTGCAGGGCGTAGTCGGTGAACCGGTCGATGCTGTAGGGGCCGCTGCCGACGTTGGTGTAGGTGTTGTCCAGCCAATAGTTGCTGCCGTAATACCCGTCGCCGGAAGGAAGCGTGCTGCCGCCGTTGACCAGCGTGCCGAAGTAGTGGTCGAATCCGCGCTGCCGGGGAAGCTGGTTGGTCTCGACTCCGCCGATGTGCCATTTGCCGGACATGTACGTGCCGTAACCCGCCGTCTTGAGCGCTTCGGCCATGGTGACGCATTTGCGGTTGAGGGCCGGCGTGTATCCCGGTTGCGGATAATCTTCGACCAGATGGCCGATGCCCGCCTGCCACGAATACAGCCCCGTCATCAGCGAAGCACGCGTTGGCGAGCAGCGCGCGGTGTTGTAGAACTGGGTGAAGCGCAGCCCGTTCGTGCCTAGGTCGTCG
Source organism: Kiritimatiellales bacterium (assembly GCA_021734345.1). Classification (GTDB taxonomy): domain Bacteria; phylum Verrucomicrobiota; class Kiritimatiellia; order Kiritimatiellales; family Pontiellaceae; genus Pontiella. The sequence continues at coordinate 13,429 of JAIPJC010000014.1, forward strand.
AGGTTCGGCGTCTGGATTTCGCTGCCGTAGCAGCCGAGGTCCGAGTAGCCGGAATCATCGGCCAGCACCAGGATGATATTCGGCGGATTTTCAGGTGCGGCTCCGGCACAAAGAACCATGCCCGCCAGCAAAGCCGGCACCATGCATGTTGATTTCCTCATCAGTCTCCTTCATCCACCTTGAAAAACTCTGCGGACAGGAACGCGCCGGGACGCACATAGACATTGGTTGGCGGCGTGGCGGCGATGTTCGTCGCCGCCGGCGACCAGGGAAGGTCGAAGGAGGGACGGCTCGAAACGCGATACTTGACGTCCGGCGTGCTCGCCCAATTGAACTGGAAGGCACCGCTTTCAACGCCCACGTCGCCCACCCGGACGACATCCGGCGAGGCGATGTCCACGGGCACATAGGAGAGCGCAATGAAATCATCCATCTGCATGCCGGCCGCGTCGCGAACCGCCACGCCGCAACGGCTGCCGATCGCCAGCGGTTCGTCCAACATCCATTCTCCGCGCCAGTACGGCACGCCGTCCGGACGCACCACCCATAGCTCTATCTTGCCGGTTTCCGGGGAATAATCCGCCACGGTGGTGAACCAGCCGGCCTCGATGGGCGGTTCGTTGGCGGTGGTGCCAACGTTGACCAGGTCTGCGACCTCGATCAGGTTCGTCTCGACCCCGTCCGTGCGCCGCATAAGGCGCACATCAACGTTTTCATCGGAGCCAACGGCGCGGCCATCCACCACGCGCAGTTCGTAGAAATTATCCTCGTCCTGCCACCCGAAGAGCACGCCGCCCGATCCGCCTTGCGAAGCAAAATTGACCCGGACCGAAACGAACTGGTCTTCTCCCGCACCGGCCAACAGATCGTCTGCCGTCATGCGCGCCTCCGTCCCGTTCGGGACAACCAGTTCGCCTCCGGCGACAGTGAAGCCCGATCCCGCTGTTTGCAGCGTCCAGTCCGCCAGACCGGCGTCGAAATGGTCGACGCGCTTCTGGCCGAGCGTGGGTGCGGCGGCGATATCGAACTTGCGCGGCGTGGTGAACAACGCGGAGCTGTTGACCTTGACCGACCACTTCGCCAGTTCGGTCAGAATGCGCCGATGCGCATTGGTTACGCTTTGGGCGTCGTAGATGCGCGCGGCGTTCAGCGGGTGGAACAGGTTGTACCACTCCTGCGGATCGCGGTAGTGGTCGTAAAGTTCCTCGCTGCCGTCGCTGTAGCGGATGTAGCGCCAGCGCTTGGTGCGGATGGTTTGCCAGCCTTCGCCATCGCTCATGACCGGGAAATTATCCTCCAGCAAAGCGGGGTTTTCCATTAAAGGCACTTCGCTCTCTCCCTGCACCTCGACAGGAGGCTCGAACCCGAGCATGTCGAGCACGGTCGGGTAGATGTCCATGTGGCTGGTCGGAACTTCGACGCGGCTGCCGGGTGTGGTGAGGCCAGGCATCCAGTACATCATCACGCTGCGGGCGGATTCTTCCCAAAGCGTAAATTTGCGCCAACGCGCTTTTTCGCCAAGATGCCAGCCGTGGTCGGACCAGAGGACGACCATCCATTTTTCGTCGGGGAACTGCACCTTGCGTGCATCAACCGCATCGAGCATCACGCCGATGGCCTCGTCGCAGAAGTTGATCGTTGCCAGATAGGCGCGCACGGCGTAGCGCCACGCCAGATCGGGGTCGGCCGCCGCCAGGATCTTGAGATGGTCGCCGGGGTTGCCGTTGTTCTTGGCCAAGGTGGACAGATCGTCCAAATCGTTGGCCAGCACTGGCGGCAGCATGATGGATTCAACCGGGAATTTTTCGTAGTAGTTGATCGGCACGTTCCAGTCGAGGTGCGGCTTGGTCATGCCGGCGGCGATGAAGAGCGGGTTCGCGACCGTATTGGCTCCCATGATCTTCCCTTCAACCCAGCGGGCGACGCGGAAATCGTTCATGCCCTCGCGCATCGCCATCAGCGTGGTGGCCGAGTGGTCGATGTTCGTGCCCGAGCTGTAGACCACGTAGGGCGCCCAGGGAACCGGCACGTTGGCATAGTTCTCGGCATATTTTTGGACGGACAGGCTACCAAAGTCGTTGCCTGGCGTGTTGGCGTTGGGATCGAAGCCGGGATCGCCCAGGGACAAACCGTCGGCGAACAAGTCGTCCCACTCCGTTGCACCCTTCGCGATGCCGGTCGGCTTCGAAGCCGGGAGATCCGGCGTGCCATGGTAGATCTTGCCCGAATTGATGATGCGGTAGCCGTGGTTCTTCAGGAACTGCGGAAGCGTGGTGGCGAACTGCGTTGCAGGCAATTCCCGGAAATTGGGATAGCCGTTGTCGTAAAGCGTCGATGTCGCCGGCGTGATGCCCGCCATCAGCGCGGAACGGGAAGGCTGGCACTCCGGCGCAGCGGTTTGGGCCTGGGCGAAAACCACCCCGCGGGCAGCCAGCCGGTCCAGATTCGGTGTCAGTGTTTGCGGATGTCCGCCGAGGGCTCCGATCCAGTCGTTCAGGTCGTCGACCGCGATCATCAGCACATTCCAGTTCGTCCCCGCCGCAGGCGGTGGATCGACAGGCGGAACGTTGGTCACCGTGCCGGCGAACGGAATACCGGTGACGCTCATCTTGTCGAGCCACGCGCCGGCCTGCGAAAAGTTGTTGGCGGTATTGGTCTGGCTGTAGATCCGCAGATGGTCGATGGAAACCGCGTTTCCGGCGTAGGGCAGTTCCGCGCTGGTCCAATCGTTTATGCCGTCGCGGTTCTTGTCGAACGCCACCGTCCAGTGGGTTGGCGAAGTGGCTACAACCAGCCGGCCCATGGCGGTGTCGACATAGGGGTTGTCGCCGTTGTTGACGGGAACTTCCGGACTGAGGTGCGCGCCGGAGGCCAGCGGAACAGGAACATTCAATGCGCCGGAGGCGGTATAGGCCACCTGCTTCGATGTTGTGCCGCCGAGAATGTCCAGATGGAACGATGCGGTTCCGTTCGCATCCTCGCCGACCAGGCTGTAGTTCTTGTCCGGATCGCCTTGGGTGCGCGCGATCGCCGTGTCGAACGTCAATACCGTGTTGGTCAGCGAGACGGGTTCGCTGAACGAAGCCAGCGCCGCGAATCCGTCCGTCGCGCCGACGCCGGTCCGGTCAAGCAGCAGCGCGCGATCCGTGTTCGCCGCATTTGCGCGAATTCGGTTGTAGCTAGGCGAATAGTTGCGCAAATCCGTCCATGAACCGACCGCGGTGCCCAGATTCAGGTTGGCGACGTCGGAATGGTCGTTGGTGGCGGCGGCTTCGAAGTCGGCATAAAACACGTTGGTCTGCGCAGTGGCGCCCGCCACCACGATCAACAAGGACATGGCAAGCTGGGAAAACAACGCTTTCATAAGCATCTCCGTACGATGACTGGTCATACCAATCCAGCACCGGGCTGTATGCGCCTACTGGCCAAATAAAACAACTCCAATCGTCCGAAGGGCCTTGTAGCCAATGAGGTAGCATTCTGCGCCAAGCGACGGACGCTTTATGGCTGAAGACGGATGTATATGAAAGGCCTACGGGCAGCATTCGCGCGGCAGGCCCGGGGCGGGAAACTTGTCGCCAACAGGAAATTCCAGGCGCTGGATGCCGAGTTTTACTTTCTGGTCGTCGGGGGAATAGTAGAAGTAGCTGATCCAGTTTTTGGGGCCCGAACCGTCCAGATCGGTGTTGATCAACCCAATATGGCCGGAGGCGATGCGCCGTTGCGGAATTCCCTTGGGCAGTGTGCGGTCGATCGGGAAGAACGGTGCGCCACCTCCGTCCAACATGTCCTTGCCGGACCTGTCCAGATAGGGTCCCGTTGGTTTTTTTGAATAGCCCATCCGCACCTCGTACGTAGCCTCGGCACCTTTTATGTGGGGTGGGGTGCCCCAGTTGACGAATAAAACGTAGCCGCCCTTGGGGTGGGCGATCAGGCAGGACGCTTCGATGGAGCGTTTGCGGATCTTGCCGCGCGAGGCGAGGGACTGCATGGGACTGTTTTTGAGTTTTTTACCGGTGGCTGGATCGAGCTGGATCAGCTTGATGCCGGACCAATAGGAGCCGAACGACATCCACAGCTTCCCGTTATCCGCTTCCTGGATAAGCGATGGGTCGATCGCGTTGTAGTTGCTTGCTCCCGAGGTCTCGATGACAACACCGCGATCAATCCACGGCCCCGAGAGATCCGGCGAGGAATTGACCGCCAGCGCGATGCAGGATTTCGAGGATCCGAGCGTGGAAAGCGAATAATATAGAAACACGTTGTTTCCGACCCGGATGATGTCCGGCGCCCATGCACCTTTCCCCCCTCCAGTGTAAGTTGACCACCATGCTGGTGGAATCGGGAATACCGCACCGGTGGAGTCCCAGGTTTTCCCTCCGTCCGATGATTTTTTAATCTGGATGCCGGCTCCGGTCGCAAAAACCCAGCATGTTCCGTCGCTGGTCCGGTAGATGGTTGAAGGGTCGAAGGTTTTATTCACCCCCGACAATTGCGCTGCGGCAGGCCCGGCGAGTAGGCAGAGGGAGCATACGAGCGACATAGCCGATGTTTTTATATGAATCGTCATTAGACCTGTTTATATGAGGTTAAACACTACGGGGATCAATACAAAATAGAGGCGTTTTATGCAAAGACGATCACGCATGGCTACCGGATGCGGGTTCGCCGGCACTGTTCGTGGGGGGAATGGCTGCGATTGGGCTCCCTTTGCTCGGAAATAGTATTAAAACCATCGGGGTATATGTTTATTCGACATGCAGAGTCCGGGAACAAGGCTTGACATCGCCACTTTGTTTTACATACACGTCAGTAGATGAAATCGCTTTCAAAATTGACGCACCCCAAAGGCGATTCCATATCGCCAGGAATCATGAAACCATGAATCACCCGGGACCGGATTCATATGAGGGAACGTTTCCCACGACCCAGTGGAGCGTGGTGCTGGACGCCGGGGCGTCGGAAACCGGAATCGCGGCGGCTGCGCTTGAAAAGCTGTGCCGACGCTATTGGTATCCCGTCTATGCCTTTGTGCGCCGCCACGGCCATGATGTTCCGGGGGCAGAGGATCTGACGCAAGGGTTCTTTGCATTCGTGCTTGAGCGAAAGGCGTTTCACCGGGCTGATCCGCAGCGCGGCCGGTTCCGGTCCTTCCTGCTCGCTTCCCTCACCCATTATCTGCACAACGAACATGACCGCGCCCAGACGCTCAAGCGCGGGGGATCGCTGAAGCTCGTTTCCCTGGATCAACCCGGTGCCGAGGAGCTGTACGGCCGCGAAACCGCCGACCACGCCACGCCGGAGAAAATGTTCGAACGGCAATGGGCGGCCCTGCTCGTCCGGCGCGTACTGGACCGGCTGGAGGAGGAACACAACCAGCGTGGCCAGTCGGCCCTCTTCCTTTGCCTGCAACCCTGTCTGACAGGCTGCCCGGATACGGGTTCATGCGCGCGGACCGCCCATCAACTGGGAATGACCGACGGAGCAGTCAAGGTTGCGCTGCACCGCGCCCGTCGCCGTTTTGGAGAATTGCTGCGCCACGAGGTGGCCCATACCGTTAGCCGCCCCGAAGACGTGGAGGATGAAATCCGGCACCTCCTCGCGGCTATCGCAGAATAGATCGGCGGCGGATGCCGGGGATCCGGGATCGCGAATGGTGCATCCGCCTGTAACTTTTGTCCGTGCTCGCTTTAGAAGGAAGAGATGGACCCCCTGTACGCAAAACCCAAGTGTACTGAATGTGGCGGCCCCCTTGCGGAGGGCGTTCCCTCCGGCTTGTGCCTGCGCTGCCTGCTTGCCCTCGGGTTGAAGTCCGAACGGGATGGCGGCGAAGAGTTCATGGATCAGCCGCCAGCACCCGCCGGCGCGGACAGCTTTGACCGCTACCGCGTAATCGAGAAGATTGGCGAGGGCGGCTGTGGTGTGGTCTATCGCGCCGAGCAGCTTGCGCCCGTGCGCCGCGAAGTGGCGCTCAAGGTTATCAAGCTCGGCATGGATACCCAGGCCGTGCTGGCCCGCTTCCAGGCCGAACGGCAGGCCCTCGCGCTGATGGATCATCCGCATATCGCCCAGGTGCTCGATGCCGGGGCGTCGCAAAGCGGACGGCCCTTCTTCGCCATGGAACTGGTTCGGGGCGAGCCCATTACCACCTATTGCGATCGTCGGGAACTATCTGTCCGCCAGCGGCTCGAACTCTTCACTCAAGTCTGCCACGCCCTCGAACATGCCCACCAGAAGGGCGTCATCCACCGCGACATCAAACCCTCCAACATCCTTGTCATGGAACAGGACGGAGTGCCGGTGCCCAAGGTGATCGACTTCGGCGTGGCCAAAGCAACCTCCACGCAACGCCTGGCCGACCAGACGGTGTATACCGCCTTCGACCAGTTCGTCGGAACGCCCGCCTACATGAGTCCGGAGCAGGCTGGTCTGACCAGCGAGGACATCGATACCCGTAGCGACATCTATTCCCTCGGCGTTCTGCTCTACGAACTGCTCACCGGGCGTCCACCCTTCGATCCCGGACGGATGCGGCAGGTTGCCATCAACGAAATCTGCCGCATCATCCGCGAGGAGGATCCCGCACCGCCCTCCTCCCGGGTGGCCACCCTGAACGACAAGGAACTCTCCGAAACCGCGCGCTGCCGCCTCAGCCCCGCGCCTCGCCTGGCGGCCCAGCTGCGTGGCGACCTCGACTGGCTGGTTATGAAAGCGATGGAGAAGGAGCGCAACCGCCGCTATGCCTCCGCCGGCGATCTGGCCGCCGACATCGGCAGGTATCTCGGGCACGAACCGATCTCGGCCGGACCTCCCGCCGCGCTCTATCTGCTTCGCAAGTTCGCCCGGCGCAACCGTAGTGCCGTCATCGCCGTCACCTCGGTGGTTCTGGCTTTGCTCGCCGGGTTGATCCTTTCCTCTTGGCTCTATATCCGCGAAAAGGAGACCCGCCACTGGGCGGAAGCGCGGGCCTACGCCTCGGACATGGGGCTGGCGGCACGCTTGGTCAGCCAGCCGTTGGGTCTCGGTGGCGTCGCCCGCCTGTTGTCCGCGTGGCCGGATCGCGAGCCAGATCAACGCGGTTGGGAATGGTACTACCTCAACGGCCTCTGCCACCAGGAGGTGTTGGCCATTGATGCCGCCAGCAATGCGCTGTCTTCGGTGGATTGGAGTCCGGACGGCACCCGCCTCGCTTCGGGAGGAGCGGGCAATGAAGTGCGTATTTGGGATGCAACGACCGGATCGCTGGTCGCGACGCTCTCCGGACACACGGACACGGTGAACGCAGTCGCTTGGAATCCCGACGGGCAGCGGCTGGCGTCCGGCGGATCGGATGGTAGCGCCCGGATCTGGGATGTGACCCAATCCAAGCAACTCCACGTCCTGCGATGCCCAGGCAATCAAATTTTTTCCATGGCATGGAGTCCCGATGGCCGCGCTCTGGCTGTCGGATGCCGGGACGGACAGGTCAAGCTTTGGGATGCCGGGAGCGGTACGGAGTTGAAGACCTTGCGCGGGCAAAGGGCCGCCCAATGCATGGCATGGAGTCACGACGGTTCACGATTGGCGGGCGTGGGCGGCGACGAACTGTTGATGCTTTGGGACGTCTCCACCGGGAAGGATATCAGCTTCAACTCACTACCCGGCTATGGAGGATTTCGCACCGTCGTCTGGTCGCCGGATGATCGCATGCTCGCCACCGGCGGCGACGATTTTACGATCAAGTTGTTCGACTCGGCCACTGGCACCAACACCGCAACATTCTGGGGCCATCACGGCGGGATCGGGTCCTTGGCGTGGAATACGGATGGAACACGTCTCGCTTCCGCGGACAGGGGCGACGGCACAGTGCGTATCTGGGATGTGGCGGGCCAACGGATGGTTCGCTCGTTTCGCGGCCATCGCGGACCGGCCACGTCGGTGGAATGGCAACCACACGGCACCCGCGTTGCTTCGGCCGGCTCCGACGGCACCATCCGCATCTGGGATGCGAATCGCGACAACCAGAGCCTGCGTTCCATCCGCCACCCCAATCAGGTATTGAGCATATCATGGCACCCCGACGGTCGGCGGTTGGCCGTGGGCGGACGCGATGATTCCGCTGCGATCTGGGACATGCGCCAGATGGCGAAACCCATTGAGTTGCACAGTCCCGTCAACTGGGTCTGGAAGGTTGCGTGGAACCCCGCGGGTTCCTTGCTCGCAACGCTGGGCGATGACAACATCGTTCGGCTCTGGCATTCCGACGGGCGGGATGCCGGTCAATTCGCCACGGGGGACGGCATCCGGGCGATGGCGTGGAATCCAGACGGAACGCGCCTCGCGCTGGTTGGCGGCAAGCTGAATATCTGGACTGTGGCGACGACCAACGCCACGGTGATCAGCGATCTGGACCATGCCGGCAGTCTTGCCGTTGCCTGGAGTCCCGACGGTGAACGCCTGGCTGCCAGCGCGGGACATCGAATACTTGTTTTAGACGCGCGCAGTGGCCGCCCGCTACGCACGTTGACCGGCCATTCCGATGCCGTGCGTGCGTTGGCGTGGAGCCCCGACTCGCTGCGGCTAGCCTCCGCCAGCGACGACGCGCTGGCCAAGGTTTGGAATATGGGAACGGGACATGACATGCTCACACTTGCCGGGCATACCGCTCCGGTCTGGACCGTGGCTTGGAGCCCCGATGGCACGCGGCTGGTCACCGGTGGTTGGGACAACGTCGTCAAGGTTTGGGATCCGGCCAACGGCATCGAACTCTGTTCGCTCACCGACCACCCTGCACAGGTGGCCTCGGTGGCGTTCAGCCCCGATGGCGACCGACTCGCCTCGTCCGACCTTGATGGCAATATTTTCATCCGCGATGCCGGGCCGGGTCGGCAGGGAATCCAAGGGATGTCTTCCCGTCGGCCTTCTAGCAATGCCCTCCAGCCGCTGATCTGGCGCCGGGACATTCTGGAGAAACGCGCCATCGCAGGCGATCTGGATTCGATGTACATGTTGTCAACGCTGCTGGCCACCTGTCCATATGCCGAACTGCGCGATGGCCGCAAGGCCGTTGAGTTTGGGAAAAAAGCGGTGGAAATCACCCACCGCAACAACGCTGGCGTTCTCGATGGACTGGCCGCCGCCTATGCCGAGGCGGGCGATTTCACGAATGCGGTCGCAACCCAGAAGGAAGCCATTGCGCTCTTGAACGGCCCGATCGCCAAGGCCGAATTCACTACCCGCCTGCGCCTCTATGAATCCGGCACCCCCTGCCGCAACTACGATTTATGAATCAGGTCCGGCAACACATCGATACAGAACAATTACGCAAAATAATTTTATGCAAAATGTTGGATTCGAGCGTGAAGTGAATATACATGCTTCCTCTAGGGTTCCATTTTGCATCAAATCATTTTGCTAAAACCTCCTGCTGCGAAGCCGCTTCGGCGAAAAAAGCAATTTTTCGAAACTTTTCCGTAACCCTTCTCCTCCGTTGCTTTAGTAATCGGCATGGAAGCCTTGTGCTTGTATGGCGCGGGGTTCGTGTCTGCCGACGACGGCTTCCAAAGGGGGGATGGGGTTTTGAAGGATTGCGCCAACCATAACCAAACGGTGGGAATGCGCCGGTTGCAGAAGAGTCTGAAGTACAAACCGGATGTTTATTCCTCACGCGCCTTTAGATCGACAATCTCCCAGCGCATGGTTTCCAAATCTGGATCATTCCCCAAATCTTTTGGAAGATATTTGTTCATGACGAAAATCAAATTTGACTTCCCATCCAAAATTCCGTACACGGTCTACGTGATTTTCAGGCCGATCCTCCCGGGCGTGTGCCTGTATCGCTTGGAAAGCCGTTTCCCGCCAGTCGATCCTTTCGTATTCCTTCTTGAGTTCAAACAACCGGGGGTAAAACCATGAAAAAGTCCATTAAACTCGCACTGTGCGGCCTGGTGGCCGTTGGTCTTTCGTTAAATCCTATGGCCCAGGCCGCTTGGCAAGCCGGCCCTTCGCTGCTGACGGCGCGGGACCAGTTCGCGGGTGGAGTGCTGGACGGCAAGCTGATCGTGTTTGGCGGGAACGGGAATCCGGGCGGCATTAACCTGAAATCGACGGAACTGCTCGATCCCGCCACGGGGCCGTGGGTCTACAAGGCCGACAACAACCATAACGGGGGCTGGGGCGTCGAGGAGCTTTCCGGGGCGGTGGTCAACGGCAAGTTCTATGCCCTTGGCGCAATCGGCGGAGTAATTTCCCCCTATGGCGTTTTCAATTTTGTCGAGGAATACGATCCGGTCAGCAATGCGTGGACATCCAAAGCCCCGATGCCCTCGACACGGGCGAGTGCGACGGCCGTTGCCTATAACAACAAGATCTATGTGTTTGGCGGATATTACGAAAACCAGATCGATCATGTTCGCACGAGTTATACCGTGGTGGAAGCGTATGATCCGGCCAACAATACCTGGTCGACCGAAACCTATATGCCCGAGTACATTCAAAGCCCTGCCATAACCGTGGTTGGCGACAAGGCCTATGTGATGGGTGGTTATGTTGGAGATTTCCCGGACGGACATCTTGCAACAGATGTGGCCGTCTACGATTTTATCGCGCATTCATGGAACACCAATAGTTGCGCTCCGATGCCGAATCCCGCTGTGTTCGGGTATTCCAGTGCCACCCCCGTCAAGGATGGAAAGATATATTTGGTCGGTGGAATTGGAGTTTCCGGAACGAATGCCTGGTATTCGAGGAAGGTCAATATCTACGACACCGTTTCAAACACATGGCAAAGCGGCTATCCGCTGCCCATTGGTACGGCCAACGAATTTTGCGCGGTTATCGGCAATGACCTATGGGTGGTGGGTGGTGACAATGGCGAAGTCGATGTGAACGGGGACGACATCGCCATCGCAACCGTTTTGAAGCACAGTCTCGACAATATCGCGCTACCCCCGCTCCTCGCTTCCCTTTCCCCTGCGATGGGCGGATTCGAGGTAAGCTGGAACGCAGTGGACGGGCTGGCCTACAGCGTACTCTGGACGCCAAACCTGACCAACAGTTTCCAGACCCTGCAATCAGGCATTGAACCACCACAAAACAGCTATACCGACACGGTGCATGCAGCCCAATCGGCGGGGTTCTACCGGGTCGAAATGGAGTGATCCGGCCATGCGCAGTCCATGCATCCGCCATCCGGGATCGGTGCCCCGGATGAATGTTGTAGCCGGGGTCGGCGACCCCGGCTGTATCGGAACGGGTCGGCGGCCCCATCTGCAAACCAACCAGTTGCAAAACCAACTCGGAAGCCTGTCCGATTTTTTTTCAACTTCCCCGTAACCCTTCCCCTCCGTTGCTTTAGTAGGCGTATGGAAGCCTTGTGCTCGTATGGCGCGGAGATCGCGCCACCAGCGTCGGCATCCAATAGGGACGGGGTAGTAAGCGGGAGTGAAAACCATCAACACACAGGAGGAAAACATGCATAAATTCATCAGTAGGTATCAATCGCGGCTGTTGGCCGTGCTGGCAGCGCTCGGCTTCGCGGCAATCGCCGCACAGGCGCAAACCGTCATAACCGGCCCCAACATCACCACCAGCACGTGGTCACCGGCGGGCAATCCCTACATTGTCGCGGCGAATTGCACGGTGCCGAGCGGCAACACGCTGACCATCCAGCCGGGAACCATCGTATGGATGGGGGAAGGCGTCTCGCTCACTGGCAACGGCATAATTCAGGCCGCAGGGACATCGGGTCAACGGATCACCTTTCAAGCCATTTCAGGAGGGGGGAACTGGGACACCATACTAGTCAACAACACGACGGGTACAAACCAGTTCAAGTATTGTGATTTTTTATCCAGCGCGAGGGCTTCGCTTTGGTTCGGGAAAGACTTTGCTGCTGGAACTAGTCAGTTCAACGAAGTAATGTATAGTACGTTTTCGAATTCTGGTGGCGGTGTTACATTCCGAGTTAGCAGCGTCAATACGGTTCAGTTCTGCGACTTTCAGAATGTGACGAACTGTATCTACATGTCAAATACTGGAGACGGAGCTGAAGTTATAGCAACGCGAACACAGTCAAACATCATAAAAAACTGCGTCTTTGAAAATTGCTCGCAACCAATCTATGGACAAGCATCCGGAACTGCTGGTCATCATGTATACAACGGTTGGGTTGTCGACTGGGCACAAACATGCATTCTAAACGCAGATATTCGAAACTGCTTTTTTGGCTTATCAGACTCTGGAGTGCAGTTCTACATTTCTGGCCAACAATCTGTAAGCACTGTTGGTCGTGGGCACAATTACGTCACGCTAAAAAATAATAGCTTCTCTGATATATCGGGTACCGCGATATGGTTGCGTGTCGGAAGCGTGTCTGGAAGCAGCACGGCCTCACTGATAAACAATTCCTTTGCCAGTGCGGGAAGCGGAGTTGTTGTAACGGATCCATGGGACGCGACGATCCAGAACAACATTTTCGATGGGTGCGCCAGTGCCGTTACCCGGTCGGGGTCGCTTTCGGCGACGGTGAGCTACAACGACTTTTTCGGCAACACCGCCAACTTCACGGGTTATCCCGTCACCTACGGCCAGGTGTTGCTAACCAACCGCAACGGCACGCCGAGCGACGTACTCTACAATATTTTCCAGGATCCGCAGTTTGTCGCGTCGGATGATTTCCATCTACAGGCTGGTTCGGCCTGCATAGATGCCGGCGAGGGCAGCGCGGCGAACTTCGACAGCTATTTCCCTCCGTCGCAGGGCACGACCTTCAACGACATCGGTGCGTATGGCGGCCCCGTGGCAGGAAGGTGGCTGGATGTCGCGCCCTACGAACCCTATGTCGTGCCGGTGGCGGCCATCGACCTCTATGTGGGCGTCACGGTCAACCCGCCCTCGCCCGGCCATTACCGGTTGGAGTATTCCACGGATTTGTTGGATCCCAACAGTTGGTCCCAACTCACGAACATGGACATGACAACGGAGCCGGTCATCTATTACGAGCTGCCCTCCGAGCCCCAGCGGTTCTATCGCGCAGTTCAACAGTGATTCCAGCCGACAATCCGGAGCTGGATCGGGAAGGATAGTCGGAATGTGCAGTTTGGGAAATGGGCGAGGGGGCGATCCCCGTGCTTTTGGGTAATAGCAGACTGCGATTTTCTCAACTTCCCCGTAACCCTTCCCCGCCGTTGCTTTAGGATGGGTGTAAGGGATCTGTATTGTCTGGTCGGGGCGAGCGGCAAGAATCCTGCGGTCTAGCCGAATGTTGGAATCGGATGATAGAGGAAGGGGCGTTTGAGAATAATATTTACAGCAATTGTGGCAATCGGCTTCCTTGCCGTTCAAGGATGTTCCGACCAAGCCGCGAAGGAAGTCGCCGCCGACATAGCCCTCCCGAAGGATCTCGCCATGATGCAGGGAACATGGACGTCTGTTGCCACCAACGGTTGTGGCGGCAACTGCGGGGCGACCATCGAAGGCTATACCATCCGCGTTCGCTATCAGGAGACTTCCGATTCTCCACTGGTTCGGGAAGGTGCGATCGTCGACCACCTCGATGAACAGAAGAAGCTGCTCATCATCAACAATGGGTACGGGGCGTGGCGCTATGCCCTTGGAACGGCGGACGGGCAGGAACGGCTGGATCTGGAGTTTTTCAGCCAGCACCATCTGGATTGGCGAACACTGCACATGCGGCGAAGATCAAGCGAACAGATGTAAATTCTTGCCTAAAGGCGCGGCGGGAGTAGGCTGACCCAAGAAGCTTGGGTTGTTGTGATCGCAACGTACGAAGTGGCGTCAAGCGATTGCGGGAGCGAAAAAGGGGGCGCGGCATGGTGGAGGGGGCGAACCAATGAGCGATAGGCTTCCGAAGGTTTTCGATTCGGGACAACTGTCCCTGTTCCCAACCGCCCCGCGGGAGCTTTGCAAGGCGCTTGGCCTCCCTTGGTGGACGGCCATCCAGCTTCACAAGGAAGGTTTCATTAGCTTTGATCCGGACAGCATTCCAGAACTCAACGAACCACAAATGGCGGAACTGTCGTTTGTCGGATCGCTGGTGGCGGCAAACTGCTCCCCCGAAGCCTTGCAGGACCTGTTGTCCGGCCTTACGAAACCCTACTGCTACAGCCATCGTAAAATCTATTACTACTGGCCTTCCAAAACGTGGAAACCGATCCCCGAATTACCGGAAGAGGCCAGCGAATACCACCCCACCATAGCATGGAAGCTGATTCCAAAATTTCCGGAACATCCCGAAGCGTGGGATCTGTTCCCCGAATTATCGAGACAGCCCGACGAATACGCGGCCGCCTTCCAATGGCTGGATAGCCTGGGGGAGGCCGGAGAGGTCGAAACCTTGCAAGACATCCAGAACCGTATCGATCACTTGCTGCGGATCCTGCCGGATGACGGAGACGAATAAAGATTCCCTGTAGCGTACTCTCCGTATTTTTTTGGAACTTCCCTGTAACCCTTCCTCTCCCTTCCTTTAGTAAGCGGTAGGAATGCGTGTTGGATGGTCGGGATGCGGGGTTCGCCTTTGGCGTTGAGCCACTACCTCCAGCAGCGAATACGGGTCGGAGAATCAGGCAGGGAAGTTAACTAAAAACAAAAGGAGAAGTGAATGGTGAAAAATAGAATAGCTGGATCTTCAATAGGATTATTGGTGGCCGTAATCTTTAGCTCGGGGTGCGCGCATGAGCTGACGGTCAAGAACCTTCGCACCTACCAGAACCACCAGATGAACCCGCTCTGCAAACCACTGACCATCGGAGTGGTTCAATCGACCAACGATGATGACTTGCAGCAGCTCGTGAATGGAGTCGGCACAGCCCTCCAAAGAAACTCTGCGACGGTTGTTCTGCCCTATCGTGCTGGACAGGGTGCCCCGGCCGATGTGGTTGCCAACATTGCCATCCGTCCCGAGTACAAGGGATCGGGATGGAATTTCCTGATCAACTGGCCGGGATTTCTCGTTTGGGCGCCAGCGTGGAACGGCTATGTCTACAAGGCGAACTACGACGTTCAAGTCGTGCTAACAAAAGGGTCGGACAACAGCAATATCGCTTCGTGGTCCATGCCGATCAATTTGAATATTCGCCAAGCCGAGATCGACCGGACCTGGACCGAGATCGGGTGGCTCGAATGGGGCATCACCCCGTTTATCGGCGGCTTTGTCTTCACCCAGTACGATCCAGATGTGACATCCCCTCTCCTGGATAAGATCGAGGCTCCTATCGGTGAGTACATCGCAAAGGAAATTATCGTGCGGATTAACAACAGTGGCCAGTTTGCATCCCTGCCCGCCGCCATGGCCCAGCAAATCTGTCTAACGACAGCTCCAGACGGACAATAACGATAAACGGAAGGGGTGTTTAAAGCTGCCGCAGTATCGCACGGGCGGTTTTGCTACACCCCTTTCCGCTTAGGAATTGGATAAAAAAGGAATGTGCTGCGGGTGCAGTCTATAATCAAGGAACCGGTGAACTGTAACAATCAGGAGGAACGAAGATTTATGAACAAGATTAAAATAACATGTCTGGGTTTATGCATGGCAGCTACAACCATGTTGACGGGATGCGCGTCATTTTCGAGAAACCAACTGCCTGCGGTAGGCAATTTGCAACGGGCTCCCTTCAATGCCCAAAAGGTCGATGCAACCTATTCATTTTCAGCCGGAATGGAACTGTTTGGAAAACAAGAGTTTCCAGAGAATACAAAAGCGATGCTAAAAAAAGAGTTTACCGGTGTAATGAAGGATTCCGGTTGTTTCGCGTCGCTATCGGCGGGAGCCCAGGGCGGGATGCACATGGATGTCAGATTGGTAAATTCCGGCAGTGCCTCCGCGATGATCCCGGCAGTGATTACCGGGCTTAGCCTGTACATCATTCCCTCCTGGGCGACGGATCACTACGACGCTACGGTGACGGTGATGCCGCCGGACGGGCGTGAGCGTACCTATAAGCTTGGCGACGCCATGACCACGGTCCAATGGCTTCCGATGATCGTCGTTGCACCATTCAAGAATTTGGTTGGTGTGTCGGAGGATGTCCGCGTCAACATCTGGAAGAATCTCGTTGTCAGGATGCAGAAAGACGGGTTGCTGCCCGCAGCGGAGGCTGGGCAAACAACCTTGAAGAGATAGGCCAACTGCGAACCGAGTGTCGATCGAACCGAGAGGATTGCAAGGAAAGGGGAAAAATATGAATGAAAATTTAATGAAGGCAGTATTGGGCATCATGTTGGCGGCATCGTTTTGCCATGCACAAACGGATGAGGGCATTGAAGGGGTCAAAGATGGGCAGGCGGAAGCGACAGACAAGGTTGCCGTTCTATTTGGTGGCGGGTTTGTTTACTCGCCCGGCTATGGAGACTTCATAGATGACACGTATGTGAACCAAGGTTATGAAGACTCAGGGCTGGGCGGCTGGCTGGATCTGTATATGGGGGTTGAATACAAGGCGCTGCCGCAGGTTTCGGTTATTGGCGGATGCGATCTTATGCTCAACGCTGTGGATGTTTCGGGGGGTGCCCTCGATGAAACATATCTGAATGCCATCCTCAATCCTTCACTGTACGGCCAGTTCTTTACCGAGGCTCGTTCCTTCTATGTGAACGGGGGGATCAGCCTGCCGATTCCCAGCACCGGTAGCGACTACTTCGAGTACGAGAACAACGGAGTTGGGTGGGGAGGCCACATCGGATATGCATCCAGTACCGGAGTCTTTAGGATCGAAGTCGGATACGTGTCCGTACCCGTAACGGCCAAGGCTTCTGCTAGCAATCCCGTTCTGATTGGAGAAGAGGAATATGACTTTGGCGGGTTCCAGCTCAAGGCCATGGTTGGATTCTAACGGCGTTCAGCGGGAATTCGGGCGTACAATCGGGAAACAAAAATCAAAACAACAAGGGGACGGTTACTATGAAGAATATCTATAAACTGGGACTCTGCTTTACACTCGTCGGATTTCTGTCGGGTTGCGCATCGACCAAGCAATTCGTTGCATTTCCTGACCAGACTAAACGCGTGGAAGATCCAAACAAGGCGCGAATCTATGTTGTGCGTCCCACCTCGCTCGGTGGTGCCATCAGCATGGATGTCCGCGATGGAGGAAAAATCATTGGCACGACCGGCGCCAATGGATACCTGTGTTGGGAAAGAAATCCTGGTGAAATGGAAATAACCGGGAAGGCCGAGAACACCGCGAAACTGCCCCTAACGGTCGAAAAGGGCGGAGTGTACTATATCCAGCAACACGTAAGAATGGGATTTTTGATGGCTCGAAACAAGTTGAGCGTCCTTTCAGAGGCGGAAGGCAAAGAAAAAGTTAAGAAGTGCAAGCCGCCAACGGTTACCAAATGAAAACGCCCTTCGGTTTTATCGTCTTGTTGCTGGGGGCGGGTCTCTCCGGGTTGTTGGGGTCGTGGCTTTTGCTTTTGACTTCCGTTGCAATCGCAGGGGGGCTTCTGCTCCACGCACGAATCTGATTGTCGATATTTGCGTTTATAAGCGGGGCATTGGGGATTCCCGATGTCTCGTTTTTTTTGTCGGTGGGCAATGCCGGATGTGGCGTGCAACCCGGCCCTTTGGGAAAGGTCCCAAACTTGACCGCGCCGCCGTTTTCCTGATACACATCGGCGTGAACCTGCTGTCCAGGGCGATTCCTTCGGGCGTGTGCCCATATCGTCTGAAGAGCGGCTCCGTGCCAGTTCCAAAAATTGGGACAATGAAGGAAACCCGGATATGCTCATATCCCTCAATCCCGCCAATCATAAAGTCCTGTGCGAGTATCCGGAACACAGCCCGGCGGAAGTCGCCGAGATCTTGAACGCTTCCGACCGGGCGTTCCGGAAGTGGCGGAGTTCAGACTTCGGGAAACGTGCCGCGCTTATGTCGCGGGTGGCCGGGGTTCTGAATTCCCGCAGCGAGGAGTTCGCCGTGCTCATGGCTAGGGAGATGGGCAAGCCGATCAGGCAGGGGCGGGCGGAGATTTCGAAATGCGCGGCGGTTTGCGACTATTATGCGCAACATGCGGAAGCGTTCCTGTCCGACCAGCCCATCAAAACCGAAGCAACGAAGAGCTTCGTGGCCTATCAACCACTGGGCGTGGTGCTGGCAGTCATGCCGTGGAGATCGCCAACGACAGCGTGTTCGGGCTGGGTGCCGCGGTATTTACCCGCGATGCCGCCCGCGGCGAACGCATTGCCGCCCGTGAACTGGAGGCCGGGTACTGTTTCGTGAACGACTACGTCAAATCCGATCCGCGCCTGCCCTTCGGCGGCATCAAGCAAAGCGGCTATGGCCGCGAGCTGTCGCATCTGGGCATCCGCGAATTCGTCAACACCAAGACGGTGTCTATCCGCTAGCGACAACCCGGAACGCAAAGAAGGCACCGCTCCAGCGATGCCTTCCCTTTCCCTTCCAAGAGAGAAACTGGTTTAGTTGCGCTGCTTGAGCAGGTCCCGGATTTCGGCGAGGAGCACTTCTTCCTTGGACGGTGCCGGCGGGGCTTTCGGAGCGGCGGCCTCTTTTTTCTTGGTCGAGTTCATGGCCTTGACCGCCATGAATACCACAAACGCAACAATCACAAAATCGAGGACGGTTTGGATGAATTTTCCGTAGCTGATGACGACGGCGGGGGCTTCTCCAACAGCCTCCTTGACGGTTATGACCAAGTTGGAAAAATCAACTCCGCCCAAAAGGGCGCCAATGGGCGGCATCACGACATCGCCCACAAACGACGATACGATTTTACCAAACGCAACACCGATAATGATGCCCACGGCCATATCAACGACATTGCCCTTTACCGCAAACGCTTTGAACTCCTGCAGCATGCCCATAATAATTCTCCCGTTTGTATGATTTGATTTTCTGCAACCTTGCCGAGTTTCCCCGTACCAACTTCACTTACGCAGTCATCATCCCGTCTTTCCAAGACGCTACCGAAAGGGGACTAAAACAGCTTTTTAAGCGCGTCCGTGGCTTTTGCCTTGGTGGCCTTGGCATCATCGCTTTCAAGGAGCTTGTTGACCTCTGCGCCGGCTTTTTCCTTGGCGGCGGCTTTGGCCTTGTCCACTTCGGCGGTGGTGCGGTTGGCGAGTTCCTTCTTGCCGGCGGCGACGAGGGCTTGCTTCATGTTGGCGGTAAGCTTGTCGTAGTCGATCTTGACGCGGGGCGAGAGCAGGGAGCCACCGAGCGAGCCGTCGATTTCGAGCGTGTTCATGGAGCTGAAGACCTCGGTGGCGGTTTTGCCATCCATGCCCATGACGGTCTTGCCTTCTTCGACATCAGCCTTGAGGTCGTGGACGAGAATCGTGAAGGGCAGTTTCAGCATGTCGGCGGAGAAGGTGCCGTCGGCTTTGATGTCGGCCTTGCCATCCTTGATGTTGAGCGGGAACGAGTCGCTGGTTTCGATGGCTCCGCCGATGGCAACACCGGCGAGGTTGGCGGCGAGTTCATTCATCGCGGCGGGGTCGTCGAAGCGCAGAACGAGCTTGGCGGTGGGTTCGGTTCCGCCGACAGGCGTCATGACGAAGGCGGTCGGTTTCCCGTTTAGTTCGGGGTGGCTGGAGACTTCCGAGGCTTGGATGGTTTGCGCGGGATAACCGCCGCCGAGCAGGACGTTGTCGATCTTGATTTCATGAATGAGCCAGGCGGGCCGGTCGGCGACGAGGTCGGCGGTGGCCTTGAGGTAGCCGACTTTCTTGGCATCGATGACGGCGGCTTCCTTGGAGGGCTTGGGCTTTTCGCCCTTGGCGATGGTTTCGGCATTTTCGCGGTGCTTCTTCAGGTATTCATGGGCCTTGTCGCCATATTTTTTCCAGTCCTTGGCCTTGGCGAAATAGTCTTCAAGCGCCTGGCCGGGCGCCTTTTCCTCGTCGGGCTTTTTCTCTTCCTTCGCCTTCTTTTCCTTTACGACGAGTTTGCCGGGAGTTTCACGGGGGACGTCGCGTTTGAGGGTGCTGCCGGCGAGCAGGTCGATGGCATAGCTGCTGCGGAGGAGGTCGCCGACGCTGAGGTCGGCGGCGAGAGTATCGATCTGCACAAGGTTGTGGGTCAACTTGTCGGGATCGGCAACCTGCAGGTTTTCGAGTTCGAGCTTGCCGCCTGCCAGCGAAAGGTGGGCCTTGTCGATATCCACTTCCGCGCCGGTTTCGGCACTGATGGCGGCTTGCAGGCTCTTCTTGACGCAGAGATCGAGCAGGAAGAATTCAAGTACGAGACCGATGAGCACGACGCTGGCGACAAGGATGATTCCGGATTTGCGCAGGAGCGGCGATTGCTTGGCGAGCACGTCGGCGGTGGAGATCTTCTGCTTGCCGAAAACAAGCCACATGAGGAATCGTGAAAACCTGTGGCCGGTGACCTTCCCCACCTTTTCGTGTTCGTCGGCCTTGACCATCTGTTCGCGGATTTTGGTGATGGTGGCCCCCATGAACTTGGCGAAAACGAATCCCGCGACTATGGCGTAGGGGAGGCTGCCGATCATGGCATAGACGTCCAAGCCCATCAGCGCGGTAACGGGCGCATTGGCGAGCGTGGTGAAAAGTCCTTCGAGGCCCATGCTGTGGATGATGAAGTAGCCGGTGTGGAAGGTGATCGGCGCAATGGCTAGGCTGAGAAGTTTGCCAAGTGCCACGCCCAGCAGCGTAAAGCCAATATTGGCGTTGAGCAGCAGGGTGATGAGAATCGCCAGCGCCAGCGTCAGGCTAGCCACGGGGTTGAAGCCGATCAACACGCCGCAGAACGCCCCGAGAAAGATTTCCTTTTTGCCCGCGCCGCCGCGCAGCATTCTACCGATTTTCCGAACAAGCCCGAACGTAATCATTTTCCATCCTCCGTTTAAAGTTTACCGCCGCAAGATAGAGCTTTGAGCTCTTTGCGGTCAATGGACATCCTTCATAATCCGTGATTATGCCATACCCGCACGACACGGCGTATTTGGCTCCGGATGTCCGGTTCTGGTCGGATATCGTGTTACGCAAGATGCGTAACGCAAGAAGAATAATCCAGCGAGGGTAAAAAGTTCTTGTAGTCCGGGTCATGATTACGCAAGTTGCATAACGCAGGAGGCGTAATATGCGGAATCCCTTTCAATATGGTGGTGTGGTGTCGGGCGAATCGTTCTGCAACCGGACGAAGGAAGTGGCGGAACTGAAACGTGCAATCGAAAACGCCGAAAAGCTGTTTGTCTATTCGGAACGGCGGCTCGGTAAAACATCGTTGATCCGCAAAGTGTTGCGGGAGTTGCCAAAAGAAGAGTTCCTGACGGTCTACATCGACCTGTGGCCGACGGACGGAGAGACCTCGTTTGTGCTGGCGTGCGCCAAGGCGTTTTCGGAGGCGATGGCCACCACGACCGACAAGCTGCTGCAAACCGCCAAAACTTTTTTCAGCCGGTTGGTTCCGTCGGTTTCCGCCAACGACGACGGGAAACCGGTGGTCACCTTTGGGTTCGACCAGAAACGCCCGGACGTACCGCTGCTCGAAGAAATTCTGGCCATGCCTGCCCAGGCCGCCGAAAAGGAGGGCAAGCGGGTAGTGGTGGTGTTCGACGAATTCCAGCAGATTCTTGAATATGAAAGCGATGTGGTGGAGCGCCTGCTTCGCAGCTCGATCCAGCACCAGACCGATGTGGCCTATGTTTTCTGCGGCAGCCGCAAGCACCTGATCCGGCAAATGTTCATGGATTCGCAGCGGCCGATGTACCGGTCGGGTTCGCACTACCCGTTGGGGCTGATCACGGAAGACCACTGGCAGGGATTCATCGCCGAAAAGTTTACGGAGACCGGCAAGCGGATCGGTGCGGAAACCATATCGGCCATCTGCCGCCTGACCGAAGGGCACCCGTTCTACACCCAGCACCTCTGCCACCCGCTGTGGGAGCTCTGCGAAACAGGTGGGGAGGTTAAACCCGGAATGATCGACCAGGCGACCACGCTGCTGCTGGACCGCGAAAGCTACGCCTTCATGAACCTATGGGAGTCCCTCCCGCGCAACTCGCGCCGCCTGCTCAAGGGCATCGCCGCCGAAGCACCCGGCATCCAGGTTTTTTCATCGGAATTCCTGCGCAAATACCAGCTCGGAAGTTCGTCGAACGCCCAGCGCGCCGTCGAACAACTCCTGAAAAAGGACGTGATCGACAAGGAGGAGGGGAGCGTCGTCATTCCCGACCGCTTCTTTCGCCTGTGGATCAACAGCAAGCAATAGGCTTTCAGACGCGGAAAGGAAAAACCATGCAACCCAAACACATCCAGTGGGCGAAACGGATCCAGGCGCTGGCGCAGACCGGACTGGAATTTGCCGAAAACCCCTACGACCGCGAGCGCTACGAAGCCTTGCGCGAACTGGCCGCCGAGATGATGGCCGAGTCGTCGTCGCTCTCGGCCGGGGAATTCTTGGATCTCTTCAAGCGCGAGTCGGGCTATGCCACGCCGAAGGTCGATGTGCGCGGCGCGGTGTTCAAGGACGGCAAGATCCTTCTTTCGCGCGAACTCGAGGATGGCTGCTGGAGCCTGCCCGGCGGCTGGGCGGACGTGAACGACGCGCCGTCGCAGGCCGTCATCCGCGAAGTGCGCGAAGAAGCGGGCTACGAAGTGCGCTGCACCAAGCTCGCCGCCGTGCTTGATCGCGACCTGCACTACCACGGCGGCGCCTATCCGTTCCACATCTACAAGCTGCTGTTCCTGTGCGAGATTGTCGGCGAAGCGGACGAGCTGTGCCACGACATTACCGACTCCCGTTTTTTCGATTTAAACGATCTGCCACCGCTCTCGGTGCGCCGCACGCTGCCCAAGCACATTGAACTGCTGTTCGACCACTACCAGAATCCAGCGTTGCCAACGGTGTTCGACTAGGCGTTGGGCAGGGCAGGGCGCACCTTGATGATCTTTTCGCGTTTGATCATAACGCTGCCGGGTTTGGCACCGCGCGGCTTGCCGACGTGCTTCGCCTCGGTGCACACCACAGGAACCGTTCCGGCATTGCGCGCCTTGGAGTGCCAAGCCGCGATGGCGGCGGCGGCCTTGACCGTATTGCTGTCGGGCCTGTCGCCATCGGGATGGCGGAGGATGACATGGCTGCCGGGCAACCCGTGGACATGGAACCAAAGGTCGTTGGGTTGGGCGGTTTGAAGGCTGAGGATGTCGTTGTCGGCATCAGTCTTTCCAGCCAGCGCCTCGAATCCGCCGGGGAGTCCGTAGCACCAGCAATCAGGTTGGATAGATCGCTCTTTCATGGGTGGAAGAGTTAACCAAACCAGCGAGAAAAGCAAACGCCACGTACCAGCGGGCATCGCAAAGATCACGAGCCGGATTCCGCATATTCAGCGGTTTAGGCGTTGAGATCTCCAATAAAAGGCCTATCCTCACGCCATGTCGCAATCCGAAATTCAAAGACAGGCCATGCAAGAACGCATGAATCGGTTTTTTCTTTCGCTTACATTCAAGCTGAGCTTGGCCATCTTCATGATCGCATCGGTCTTGCTTTCCGGTCTGGGCATCTACTACATCCAAAAACTGGCCCACGGGCAGCACCAGATGGCCCGCAGTTTTGCGATTGGATTCCTGCTAAGCATCCTGCTGATTACCACGGTCAGCGCGCTGTTGGTATGGCTGCTGACCGTTCCGCGGTTGCGCAACACGCTGGATGCTTTGAAGGCGGTTGAGCAGGGCGACCTGTCCGTGCGCATTCCGCGGGCAAAATCGCTGGATGAACTTGGCGTGCTGGCGCGCGGGGTCAACCACATGATCGGCGAGCTGGAGCGGCGCAGCGCCGAGCAGGCCAACATGCAGACCGAATTGAAGGTGGCGAAGAATGCCGCCGAAAAGGCCAACCGCACCAAGAGCGAGTTTCTCGCCAACATGAGCCACGAGATCCGTACGCCGATGAACGGCGTGCTGGGCATGGCCCAGGTGCTCGAAGATACCCCGCTGACGGGCGAGCAGCGCGAATATATCGACACCATCTCCGCTTCCGCCGAAAACCTGCTCAAGATCATCAACAACATCCTCGACCTCTCCCGCATCGAAATGGGCAAGTTCGAGCTCAACAACGATGCCGTCAACCTGGGCAAGATGTTCGGCGAGCTGCAGGCCCTCTTCACGCCGTCGGCCAATGCAAAAGGGCTTGAGCTTCAGATCGACTGCCCCGCCGACCTGCCGGTCATCCGCACCGACGATGGAACGCTCCGGCAGATCCTGATCAACCTTCTGGGCAACGCCATCAAGTTCACCCCGCAGGGACAGGTTCGCCTCGCCGTCCAATGCCTGGAAAAAACCGGGAACGAGTGCACGCTCGGCTTCCGCGTCCGCGATACCGGCATCGGAATCGCCAAGGAGGCGCAGGAGACCATCTTCCATGAATTCACCCAGGCGGATGGAACGCATACGCGCACGTATGGCGGAACCGGCCTGGGCCTGGCGATTTCCCAGAAGCTGGTCGAGCGGCTTGGCGGCCGGCTCGACGTTTCCAGCGAGCCCGGCCAAGGGGCGGAATTCTTTTTCAATGCAACGGTGAACATGGAGGTGAACCGCCGTCCGGCCGGAACCGCCGCACCGGAGAGCGGGGCGGAAGAACGCTTCGACCTTTCCGTGCTGCTGGCGGAGGACAACCAGCTCAACCAGCGCGTGGTGGTAAAGATGCTCGAAAAGATGGGATGCCATGTCGACGTGGCCGAAAACGGCCGCGAAGCATTGGCGAAACTCAAGCTGACCGCACCCGTCGAGGACCGCCCCCGATACGACATCATTTTCATGGACATCCAGATGCCCGTGATGGACGGCCTCAAGGCCACCGGCATGATCCGCGCGCAGGAGGGCGAAGGATGCCGCACGCCCATCATTGCCATCACCGCCCACGCCATGAAGGGCGACCGCGAAAAATTCATTGAACAGGGCATGGACGGCTACCTATCCAAGCCCGTCCGCCGCGAGGAACTCCGCGCCGCCATCAAACAATACTGCTGAAATCCCCGTTGCCGAACATCCGATGAAAACACCACTGCTACGCCTGCCGGCCATATTCCTGCTAGGCACCACCATTCTGTTCTGGTCGCTCTACGACCGCTACGAACCCGCCGGTCCAATACTGCTGTCATCGCCCGCGCTGGCGTCCGCCTCCGCCGTCCGCGGCGCCGTGTCGGAAGACGGCGGCCGGTTCATCCTGGATGTCCCGCCGGCCGGGAAACCCGCCGAACTCCGTTTTGCGTTGCCGGCGGCCACGGACCATCCGGCCCTGCGGATCCGGGCGCGGATCAAGGTGGATGGGGTGGCGGTGGGCAAATACCCGTGGAGTTGCGCGCGCCTGCTGCTGGTGCAGTACGATGCAAGGAACAAATGGATACCCGGCCACCACGGCATGGTGGCGGAACAAGGTTCCAAGGACTGGAAACAACACGAAGACGTGTTCGAGATTTTTCCCGAAACCGCGCGGACCGACGTGGTGCTTCAGCAGGGCGGAACGGCCGGCCGGGCCGAGTACGACGCGCTGGAGGTGCAGCCGGTGCGCATCCGCGGATCGTTTCCGCGGTGGCGGATCGTGTTTGCCGTCCTATGGCTTTGCATGGCCATCTTCTATTTCCCGGTCTGCCGCCTGCATCGCCGCCGGTTGAAGGTGCTGGTTCTGCTCAACGCCGTTGCGATCCTGGCCGGAACCCTGATGCCTGGCATTTGGGTCGAAGATGCCGCGGTGCAGATGAAGGCTGCCGCCGTGCGGATCACGGCCTCGCCCCCTGTTCCTCCAGCGGCAAAGCCGGCGGTCAAGGCCCCGGCCGCTCCGCCAAAACCGGGCGATCGCGAAACCACGCAAATGGACCGCTTCAACGAGCTGATCGGAAACGCGCACCTCACCGGGCACTTCGTCCTGTTCGCCACGCTCTGCTTCCTCGTCTATCTTTCTGCCGCGCTTGAGCGCCAGCATCCGGCCTACTTCTTCAAGGTCGGCTTCGACATCCTGCTGTTTGCGGCCATCACCGAATCGCTCCAGTTCCTGACGATCGACCGCAAGGCGGGGATTTGCGACCTGCGCGTCGATGTCTACGGCATGGCGCTCGCCTTCCTCGTTTTCCTTGCCGTGCTCGGTGTGTGGAAGCTCGTGCGCCGGTTCAGCGGCTCCACGGCTGGGTAGGGGGATTCTCCTATTCAGCCTTGGTTTGGGTGGCTTGGTCTTGGGCGCTTTTTGAACTGGCGGGATAGTAGTTGAATTCAGGCGGCCAGATAAGACGGTTGCCGTGGGTCTTGCGGGCTTTGACAAACCGGGAAGCAAGGCTTCCTACTATGGATGCGGCAGGCATGTCCATTTCTGCGGCGATTTTAGCCAAGGCTTCTTTTTCTTCTTCTGAAAGACGATAGGTTTGTTGCTCGGTTTTCTTCACGACTGTCTCCTAGTGACAAAGCTACACGGTGAAGAGCAAAAGTGACCTAGAATTTAAGCTGGACATTGACAGTTATAGAGAGTCACTATGCGAATGCTCTTTATTGAGTTGTATGGAGTGTTCGCTTCTTTTATTTTGAGCAGGATAAAATATAAGGGGGAAAGATGAGGCATTTGGGTTTATTGATGGCCATAGCCATGGCAGCCTCTGGGGCGCATGCGGCGGATACTGTCTGGGAGGGAACTACAACTGTTGCTGAGGATGTCGTGACGGGCATCTACGGACTGGAGGCGCTGTTCGTGGAACAGCAATACCGGTTCCTGCCCATCGGCCCGCCTTCGAAGGATGTGCTGGTGCAGCCGTACGGGCCCGTGGTGCCCGTGGACTGGAAGAAGTTCCCGAAGGCGTTCACGAAGCAGATGTATGCGGAGATGGACGCCAACGGGTATCCGCTCTACCGGGTCTCCGTCTATGAAGATCCGATTACCCGTGAAACCGTTTTCCTGAATGCGTATGGAACCGAGGTCTACCGGCTGGCGGCGGAGGCGGGCTACGACCCGTATGCGTGGCAGAAGGCCATGTTCAATCTCGCGGAAGGCCAGGAGCTGGACGCGTGGAGCCGCTGGATCTTCGACCCCGCCCACATTGCGTCAAGCTTCACGCTGACCCCGGAGGTCTTCTATGCGGATTATATGGCGACGCAGGACGGGCTGGCGGCGCAGGCACTGGCCATGGCTCCGATGTCGATGATGGCTCTTTTGGGAGGGGAGACGAAAGCCGTTGCCGGCATGGCGATGGACACGAACGGGCTGGTGCAACTGAACCTGTCGCTCCCGGAGACCTTCGGG
>JAIPJC010000015.1 GCA_021734345.1 Kiritimatiellales bacterium
CGCCTGCGGTTCTGCTGCCCGCAGCCCCTCGGCGGTCTTGACCAGGCAGTTGGCGAGATTGTACCAGCACTCGCTGCGCTGCGCATCCGATTTGGCCAGCGACGCAGCGACCTCGAACGAGGCCTGCGCTTCCTCATAGCCGCCCGTCCGGTATTGCGCGTTGCCGAGGTTGTAATGGAGGTCGGCCGATTCCGGCTCTTCCGCCACGGCCTCCTGATAGGCCGTCACGGCTGCGTCGAACTTCCCTTCCGCATACGCCTTGTTGCCCTCCCGGAATAGCTTGGCAGGGCTGGCGGCGGCCGTTTCGGCAAGGAGCAGCACGCAGGAAAGTAGACGCGCGCTTCCAGCCGCGTTGCGACGCACCGTTCGTGTGCAACGAGGCAAGATGCCTCGTCTACATTGCAGCCTTGTCCTCATGCCTTTCTCCTCCAGCGGTGGGAAAGCAGCAGGAGCGCAACCGCGCCGCCAAGAAACAGGGGGAACTTTTCCTCGTAGCTTTCCATCACCTGCTTTTCGACCGAGGTGCGCTGCGCGTGTTCCATCGTTTGACGGTAGATATGCCGAAGATCGAACGGGCCGTTGGCTACTTCGAAGTAGGTTCCGTCCGGTACGACGGCCGACATCTGCCGCAGGGTTTCGGAATGCAGTTTCGTCCAGACCTCGCGGTTGTCGTGCTTCATGAACGAGGTCTCCCCGGTCTCCGCGTCCTCCGTCGCAATGCGGCTGCCGCGCGAGCGGTCGCCGATGCCGATGGCGATCAGCCGTGCGCCGGCCTCGCCGAGTTTCCGGGCGGCGTCGACTTCGTCGGCACCCTCGACCATGTCCTCGCCATCGGTGATCAGGATGACATCCTGCAAGCCCTTCTTCTCCGGATCGATCAGTTTGTCGACGGTCTTGTCGATAGCGTTGGCGATCATCGTTCCGCCCGCCGTGACGCTGTCCGGCGAGGCTTGGTGCAGCGCCATGCGAAAGTAGTCGTAGTCGACCGTCAGCGGGCAGCGGATTTCGGCCGATCCGGCAAACAGCACCAGTCCGACGCGGTCGCCGGAAATTTCGTCGACGCAATCGAGGATCGCCGTCTTGGCGTTCTCCAGCCGGTTCGGATGCATGTCCTCGGCCAGCATGCTGCGCGAAACATCGAGCAGGAAGATCACGTCGCGCCCGGTTTCCTGCAGTTGCCGCTCCTGCAAATCCCACGCGGGGCGGGCGAGGGCAAGAACCACCAGCGCAACCGCCGCGCAGCTGGAAAACGCTTCGCGCTTGCGGCTGACCAATGCGCCGGAGGCGCCGAACGCCATCACCGCCCTTTTTCTTTTGACGGCGGCATAAAGGAACAACACCACTCCGGCGGGAACGAGCCAAAGCCAGGCAAGCGCCACTGGATTGTAGAAATGGATCAAGCTCATGGAATCCTCCTGAGCCAGGTCGTTGCTAGAAGGGTGTGGATCACCAAAAGTAGCAGGGCCGTCGCGGCAAACGGTTGGAAGATGTCGGTATAGGTATGGTAGCGCTGGGTTTCGATCTCGCTCTTTTCCATGGCGTTGATCTCGCCGTAGACGTCGCGCAGCGAGGCTTCGTTGGTGGCGCGGCGGTAGATTCCGCCGGTGGTCTCGGCGATCTTTTGCAGGATGCGTTCCTGCACCAGCGGCTCGGCTTCGATCTGGATCGGCCCTTCCGGGGTCTGGACGGTTTTCATTTCCGGCGGATCGGTAATGGCGATCGTATGGACGCGGATGCCCCAATGTTCCGCCAGCGCGGCCCCTTCCATCGGCAGGTGGTGGCCGCAGTTGTTGTTGCCGTCGGTCAGCAGGATGATCACCTTGCTTTTGATGGAATATCCGGTGTCCTTGCCATTCTCGGCGGCGTACCGTTCCTCGGCGGTTTGCAGGCGCGCGGCCGCCAGCGCGAGCGCGTCGCCGAAGGCTGTGCCGTCTTCGTTCGGGCGCGATTCGATCTTGAGTTCGTGGATGTAGTAGAGCAGCGAATCGTGGCTAAGCGTCAGCGGGCAGACGGTGTCGGCATAGCGCGCGAAGGAGATCAGCCCGATCAGGTCGTTTGGTCGCCCGTCAAGGTTTTCGCCGCCGCCGACAAACTGTTCGACCACTTGTTTCGTCACCTCCATGCGGCTCATGGTCGTGTCCTTGAACGGCATCGAAATATCCATCGAACTCGAAACGTCGACAACCAGTTCGATCGCGATGCCCTCCTTCGGAATGCCCTTCGTCATGTCCGGGCGCTGCGGCCGTGCCAGCGCAACGACCAGCAACACCAGCGCGAGCGTCTGCAACCAGAACAGCAGGGGAATAAACCGTTGCCGCGTCGTCTGCGGACCCTGCTTGAATGCCGCCAGCGATGAGAAGCGCAACGCGGCGCCGCTGGTTTTCCGGAAATGGTCCGCGACCATCTTCAGCACCGGCAGGAGCAGCAGCAAGGCCCAAGGGAAGGCTAGCCTCATGGGTTCTCCTCCTCTTTGGTTTCTTCGATGAACTGGCGGATATAGCGTTCCGACTTTTCCAGGAATCCATCCGGCATGCGGTGCGAAAACCTAACCCGTTCGCTGGTGGTCAGAAACGCTTCCAGTGTCAGCCGCCGCCCTAGAAGAGGATAGTGCGGAATGACCGGAATGATTTCCTCCGTTGTTTTCCCCGCCATTGGAAGGCCGAAGCGGAGTTCGAGGTATTCACGCAGGATGCGGTCGAGTTCGTGTATGCGTGCAATCGGATCGTCCGGCAGGTTTGCCAAGGCCTGGAATGCTGTTTCGCGCGGGGAAAGCACGATGATGGCTTTGGTGTTTCGGCGGCGGCGGACGAGGGCAAGAAGGGTTGCCATGGCGATGGATGATCCGAGCAGGATGAACCAAAGATGCTCTTTCTGCTGTTGTTCGGGCAGCACGGTGGCCGGGGCGGCGATGTCCTTGATTTCAAGGCTGTCCAATCCTTCGGGCAGGACCGAGCGGACCGAAACGGTGATGGGGTCTGTCTTGACCGTTGCCGTGCCCGCAATGATTTCCAAGGGTTGGAATACGGTTTCGCCCGGTAGGTTTGGAACGAGTTGCCATACGCTGCGGTACAGGATCTTTCCGTTGGGCAGGGTTTGCTGCGGTTCGGACCAGCTGCCCGAAAGGGTGAAGGGTTCGACCGCGTTTTCAACTTCCGGAAAAACGACGGCGGTGCCGGGCGGTGCCTGCACGTCAAGCGCCAGCTGGACTTGTCCGGTCGTGGCGATGTTGGTTTCGCTGACCGAGACGATTACCGTGACCGAGTCCTGCCGGTATTGATGCGACAGCACGGGTTCCAATGCTGCGGCAGGTTTGACCGCGTCCTGCGAGCAGCCGCACAGGAGCAGTAAAAAAAGATTAAAATATCGGACTGGCCCCTTTGGCATCATAGCGACTGCCTCCGGCCGCGGGTCTGGAAGAAGCGGATGAGGTCGCGCAGGTAGTCGCAGTCGGTATGGACGTCGATCTGGTCGATGTTGAGCCGGGCGAGGTTTTCCTTTAGTTCGATCTGGCGGGCGCGGGCGGCGATGCCGAATTTCTTGCGGGCGGCGGCGCTGGCGGTGTCGACGAGGATTTGTTCGCCGGTTTCGGAGTCGGCGAGCTCGACGAGGCCGGCGTTGGGGACATCGAGTTCGCGCGGGTCGGTGATGGTGATGGCTATGAGGTCGTAGTGGAGCGCGGCGAGCTTGAGTGCCTTTTCGTGGCCGGAATCCTGGAAGTCGGAGATGAGGAAGACAACGCACTTTTTCTTCACCATCTTGCCGAGGTAGTCGAGTGCCCCGGCGATGCGGGTACCGCGCCGCCGGGGCTCGAAGCCGAGGATTTCGCGGATGATGTGCAGGACGTGGAGCTGCCCTTTGCCGGGCGGAATGAAGAGTTCGATCTCGTCGGTGAAGATGATGAGCCCGACCTTGTCGTGGTTCTTGATGGCGGAGAAGGCGAGCAGTCCGCAAACCTCGGCGGCGGTTTCGTTCTTCGTTCGTTCAACGGAGCCGAACGTGCCGGAGGCGGACATGTCGACGAGGAAGAAGAGGGCTTGCTCGCGCTCTTCGATGAAGCGCTTGACGAAGGGCTTGCCGGTGCGGGCGGTCACGTTCCAGTCGATGGTGCGGACTTCGTCGCCGGGCTGGTATTCGCGAACCTCGTCGAACTCCATCCCGCGTCCCTTGAAGACGCTCTTGTATTCGCCCCCCAGCAGCTCGTCGACCACCTTGCGGCTGACGATGTCGATCTGGCGGACTTTTTTGAGAAGCTCTTTTTGGCTTTGGGTAGACATGGGTGTAATGCGTATTGCGTATTTCGTATTTCGTCGGGCTGGCAATACGAAATACGTAGTACGCAGTACGGCCCTAGGGTACTTCGACGGTTTCCAAAATCAGCTTCAGGATATCTTCTGAACTTTTCTCTTCGGCGGCGGCCTCGTAGGAGAGGATGACGCGGTGGCGGAGGATGTCGAGGGCGACGTCCTTGATGTCTTGCGGAACAACGTAGCCGCGGCCGTTGAGCATGGCCCGGCCGCGGGAGGCGACGGCGAGGAAGATGCTGGCGCGCGGGGAGGCGCCGTAGCGGATGAGGTTGGCGCAATCGAGGCCGAAGCGGGCGGGATCGCGCGTGGCCTGGACGAGGTCGAGAATGTAGTGCTCGAGCTTTTCGTCCATGAACACTTCGTCGACCATGGCGCGCAGCCGGTTGATATCGGCGATTTCCATGACGGCTTCGACGGTGAGGTCGACCTTGGTCTTGCCCATGCGCTTGAGGATGCGATGCTCCTCTTCCTTGGTGGGATAGATGACGTTTAGCTTGAACATGAAGCGGTCGACCTGCGCTTCGGGGAGATGGTAGGTGCCTTCCTGCTCGACAGGGTTCTGGGTGGCGAGGACGAGGAAGGGCTCGTCGAGCTTGTAGGTGGTGTCGCCAATGGAGATCTGGTGTTCCTGCATGGCTTCGAGCAGGGCGCTTTGCACCTTGGCGGGGGAGCGGTTGATTTCGTCGGCGAGGATGATGTTGGCGAAGATCGGGCCCTTGTGCGGCGTGAATTCGTTGGTGCGCGGGTTGTAGATCATGGTTCCGATAAGGTCGCCGGGCAGCAGGTCGGGGGTGAACTGGATCCGGTTGAACCCGGCGTGCAGCGTCTGGGCCAGCGTCGTGACGGCCAGCGTCTTGGCGAGACCAGGGATGCCTTCGATGAGGACATGGCCGTTGCAGAGCAGCGCCAGCAGCAGGCTTTCGATCAAATCCTCCTGGCCGATGATTACCTTGGCCACTTCCGCCCGCACCTTTTGGAGGACTTCGCTCTCCCGTTGGTAGCGTTCATTCATCTTCACGATATCTTCATGCATAAAAAACCTCTCTTTGGGCAAGGCGGGAATATAGACGCGGCGGCGGATATAAACAGCAAAGAAACGCTCAAAATATGGGCGTTTGGACAGTATTTCCGATGTTTAAAGGCCTCGGCGGCTTCGATTCGCAACATGGAAATCCCTTTTAAAAAAGAGGAATTGTCCGCTTTACAAACATACACGCATGTTTGTATATACCTTCCTATTCTCAAAAGCGAGGTGCCAGATGGCTCGAAAAACAAAAAAAGATGCGCTTGCGACGCGGGAAAGCGTACTGCTGGCGGCGTTGGATCTGTTTGGCGAAAAGGGTTATTCGCGGACAACCCTCAGTGATATTGCCAAACGCATCGGGATGACCCGCGGGGCGGTTTACTGGCATTTTGACAACAAACCGGCGCTGCTGGTGGCTTTGATTGAATATGTGCATGTACGCCGGGAACAGATGACCGGCATGCGGGTTCCTGACATCTTGATGCTGGATGACTTGCGCCGGGCCTTCATTGCGCACGCCCGCAACGTTGTCGAAGATTCCATCACGCGCAAGTTCGAGTTTTTCATGAACTTCCAAATGGAATGGTCCGAAGAGCTTTTGACGGAGACGCATAAACAGCTAAACGAAATCCGCCAGAGTCCCCTCGCGGAATTCAAACGCTGTTTCCAGATTCCCGCAATCGCCGAACGGTTGCGTCCCGGCGTCGATTTGGATCAGCTGATTGTGACGCTGGCCTCGTTCTGGATGGGGTTATGCAAGATGTACCTAGGCCGTTGTCCGGGGCTCGACTTTGGCCACCGGACGGAAAGCAATCCCGAATTGCTCGGGGGCTTCGACCTGATCCATACCGTGGCCGCTGGATTTGATTTGATTATGAGTGCGGTTTTAACAGAGGAGAATTGAGATGAGTAGCAAAGGAATTGGAGTCGTGGTCGCAGCGGTGGTGGTTTCGCTATTGGCGGGTTGGTTCGGCCGCGGATTGCTTGGCGGCGGAAAGGGCGGGATGCCGCCCATGATGGGGCCGGGGCAGATGCCGCCAGCGGCGGTGGCGGCCAAGGTGCTGAAGGAACAGTCGCTTCAACCGGTTTCCGAATACATTGCCAAGGTGGAGCCGGTGCAGGAAGTGATGGTCCGCACGGAGGTTCCGGGCTATGTCGCGCAGGTGCATTTTACCGAAGGCGCCATGGTGAAGGAGGGCGATCTGCTCTTCACGATCGACCAGTCGCAGTACCGGGCTACGGTTGCGGTCCGCGAGGCGGACGTGACGCGGGCCAAGGCCGAGCTGGTGCGGGCGCAGAAATATTTGGATAGGCTGAAGACGGCGGACGAGCGCAGCGTGTCGCGGAACGACCTCGATACGGCGGAGAGCGATCTGTTGCGCGCGGAAGCGGCCCTCAAGCAGACCGAAGCCAATTTGAATCTGGCGCAGATCGACTTGGACTATACGCAAATCCGCGCGCCTATCGGCGGCCGGATCGGCGCGGTCCAGATGACGAAGGGGAACTATGTGACCTCCGCTTCCGGCGAGCTGGCGCGCATTGTGCAAACCGACCCGATCCGCGTTGTGCTCTCGCTGACCGACCGCGAATACCTCACCTTCAAACAACAAGAGCAGGCCGGTACGACTGCGGTCTGGAATGCGCAAATCCGGTTGCCGAACGGCACGGTCCTGCCCACCATTGGAAAAATAGATTTCGCCGACAATGCCATGAATCCGGAAACCGGCACCATGGCCGTACGCTACCTGTTCGACAACCGCGACGGCCTGCTGGTGCCGGGCGGCTATGCCAAGGCCCTGCTCAGCAAACCGGAAGTTGAGATGGGGATCCGGATTCCGCAAAAGGCCGTGCTGGTCGACCAGCAGGGCGAGTATGTGCTGACGGTCGACGAGGCCGGATTGGTTTCCATGGCGCGTATTGCCGTCGGTGCGCAGATTGATACGGATGTGATCGTCCTGTCCGGGCTAAAATCCGGCGACCGCATCATAGTGGATGGCATTCAAAAAGCGCATCCCGGGGCAACAGTCCAAGCGACCCTGCTGGAGGAATAAAAAATGATTTCACGCGTATTTATAGAGCGCCCGCGGTTGGCGGGCGTGGTTTCGATCGTGCTGATGCTGGCGGGGATCCTCGCGATTTTCTCGCTGCCGATCGCGCAGTATCCACAGGTGACGCCTCCGCAGGTTACGGTGAGCACCTCGTACCCCGGCGCCAGTGCGGAAGTGCTGGCCGATACGGTGGCCGGGCCGATCGAGGATGCGGTGAACGGCGTCGACAACATGATCTACATGTCCTCCACATCGGACAATTCCGGGTCATACCAGCTCACGGTTACGTTCGAAGTGGGAACCGATCCCGACATTGCCCAGGTGCAGGTGCAAAACCGCGTTGCCCAGGCCCAGCCGCTACTGCCAACCGAAGTCGCCCAGCAGGGGGTGATGGTCCAGACGGAATCGTCGGACATGCTGGGATTCGTGATGATCCGCTCGCCCAACGGCGGGCGCGACGAGCTTTTCCTGAGCGACTATGCCTACAAGATCGTCAAACCGGCGGTGGAGCGGATTCCCGGAGTCAGCCGGGCGCAGGTCTATGGCCCGAAATACAGCATGCGCATCTGGATGGATGCCGACCGCCTCTCCGCGATGGGGATCAGTTCCGACGACGTGGTTTCCGCCATCCGGCAACAGAATATCCAAGCCTCGGTTGGTTCGATCGGCAGCACGCCTGGCACGGGTTCGGGACAACTCGCCTACACGTTGCAGGCGCAAGGCCGTCTGAATGATCCGGCCGACTTCGAGAACATCATTGTACGCACCGGCGCGGATGGCGCGGTTGTTTTCCTCAAAGACATTGGCCGTGTCGAAAAGGGCGCGGACAACTATCTGTTCCATGCGAAGTACAATGGGGAAACCGCGGTGGCAATCGGCGTCAGCCGTTCTTCTGGTTCCAATGCGCTCGAAACGATGAACGCCTTGCGCGCCGAGCTGGCTACGCTCGGCGGACAATTCCCATCGGATATGGAATGCATCCTGCCGTACGATGCCACGAACTTTGTGCGCTCCAGCATCAACGAGATCGTGCTGACACTCCTGCTCACGGTGCTGCTGGTCGTTGTGGTCTGCTACATCTTTCTGCAGGACTGGCGCGCCACCTTGATTCCGGCGTTGACCATTCCGGTGTCGCTTTGCGCGACCTTCGCGGTGCTGATGCTCTTCGGCTACAGCATCAACACGCTCACGCTGTTCGGGCTGGTGCTGGCCATCGGACTGGTGGTGGACGACGCCATCGTGGTGGTCGAGCGGGTTCTCCACCTGATGGAACACGAACACCTGGACCACAAGGCCGCAACCATCAAGGCCATGGAGCAGGTCAGCAGCGCGGTCATCGCCACGACGCTGGTGCTGCTCGCCATCTTTGTGCCGATCGGCTTTGTGGGCGGAATCACCGGCAAGATCTACCAGCAGTTTGCCGTCTCGATTTCCGCCGCCGTGCTTTTTTCAACCGTGAACGCGCTGACGCTGAGCCCGGCGCTGTGCGCCACCATGCTTCAGGTCATCAAGCCCAAGCAGCACGGGCCGTTGCGCTGGTTCAATTCCGGGCTGGGCCGTATTCGCGGGCGGTATGTTTCCGGCTCGACCCGCCTGGCCCGCCACCGGTTCCTGACGTTGTTCGTTCTCGCCGCCGTCATCGGCGGGACCTGCCTGCTGGTTTCGATGAGCTCGACGTCCTTTCTGCCGGATGAAGACCAGGGCGTAATCTTCGGCGCGATCCAGCTACCGGAGGGGGCGACCCTTTCCCGGACAGAACAGGTTTTCCACGACGCCATCACGCCGCTGAAGGATGAACCGGGCGTCGCCTATGTGGTGGAAGTCACCGGGTTTAGCATGATGGGCGGATCCGGGGAAAACGTGGGATTTTTCCTGTTCGGTCTCGATAGCTGGGAGGAGCGCCAGACGCCGGAGTTGCAAATCGGCGCCATTCAGCAAAATCTGCAGGCGCGGCTTTCCGCCGTGCCCGGCGCACAGCTCAACCTGTTCACGCCTCCCGCCATCATGGGCCTCGGCGTCAGCGGCGGGATGGATATCCGCCTGCTGGCCGTCGACGACAACGACCCGCAGAAACTGGATGCGGTGCTCAGGAATTTTGTAATGCAGCTTAACATGGCGCCGGAAATCATGTTCGCGTTCAGCGGATACGCCGCCGATACGCCGCATCTCTTTCTCGATGTCGACCGGGTCAAGGCCGCCCTGATGAAGGTCGAAGTCGGCGATATATTTGCCGCGTTGCAGAACTATTTCGGCTCGCGCTACGTCAACGACGTCAATTTCGATGGCCAGGTCAACCGGGTCATGGTGCAGGCCGACTGGGGTTTTCGCAACCAGGTCGCCGATATCAAGCGGCTCTACGTGAAAAGCCGAACCGGCGCCATGGTTCCGCTGGGCAGTGTGCTTGATGTCCACCCGGCACTGGCCCCGCGTTCGATCGACCGCTACAACAAATTCTCCTCCGCCGCCATAACGGCCATGGCGCTGCCGTTCATCAGCAGCGGAGACGCCATGGAAAAAGTCTCGGCGCTGGCGGATAAAAACCTGCCGGAAGGCTACACGTTCGACTGGTCCAGCCTCAGCTACCAGGAAGCCAAGGCGAGCGGCGGTTCGGTCATGCTGGTCATCATGGCGCTGGTCTTCGGCTATCTCTTCCTCGTCGCCCAGTACGAGAGTTGGACGATTCCGCTGCCGGTGATCTTCTCCACTTCGGTGGCGGCGCTCGGGGCGCTGCTGGGGCTCTTCTTGCTCCACATGTCGCTCAGTGTCTATGCGCAGCTTGGCCTCATTCTGCTGATCGGCCTCTCCAGCAAGAACGCCATTCTGATTGTCGAATTCTCGAAAACCCGGCATGAAGAAGGCCTTTCGGTGATCGATGCGGCCGCCGATGGGGCCGGCCAGCGTTTCCGCGCGGTTTTGATGACGGCCTTCACCTTCATCCTCGGCGTGATGCCGATGGTCTTCGCCTCCGGGGCTGGGGCCGCCGCCCGCCGTGCGATCGGCGCGACCGTCTTCTGGGGCATGATGGCCGCGACGTTCTTCGGTATTGTTCTGGTGCCTGCGCTCTATGTGCTGTTCCAGACCCTGCGTGCGAAGGGCCATCGAATCCGGGCCGGGAAGGCGGGACTTCACCTGTTGCTGCTCCTGCTGGTGCCGATGTTCATGAACGGCTGCATGTCCGTCGGGCCGGACTACGCCGAACCGGACTGGAAGGACACGGGCATCAAACCCGACGCCAGCCTGGATGCGCAAACGCTGGGTCAATGGTGGAATACGCTGAACGATCCCCAACTGGTCGAGTTGGTCAACGAAGCGCTCCAAAACAATCCAAACCTGAAGTCGTCGGTGGCGGCCGTGCGCGGTGCCCGCGCCCGGCTCGGGATGGCGCGCTCCGCCTACGGACCGCAAATCGATGCGGCGGGTGGCTACGCGCGCCAGAAAACAAGCGATGCAACCACGGGTGGTCTTGGCGGCGAGCGGGACCTCTACAGCGGCGGATTCGATGCTTCGTGGGAAATCGACCTGTTTGGCGGGACGCGCCGTTCCGTCGAAGCGGCCGTTGCCGCACTTGAAGCGCAAGAGGCCGACTATGCCGACGTGCGGGTTTCGCTGGCCGCCGAAACGGCGCAAAGCTATGTCCAGCTGCGCACCTACCAGAAGCAGCTTGAAGTGGCAAACGCCAATCTCGCGCTTCAGCAGCAGACGCTGGAGCTGTTGCAGTCGCGTTTCGCGGCCGGGCTGAGCGACGACCTGGCCGTGCAGCAGGCGCGGTACAATCTCGAAGGCACCCGCGCCACCATCCCGGTGTTTGAAACGCAGGTTGAGCGTAGCCTTAATGCACTGGCGGTGCTCACCGGCCAGATGCCCGGCTCGCTGCACGAGCGGCTAGGCGCGCCCTCTGCCATCCCGGCGCCCGGAGTCCGGACGGTTACGGGCATTCCTGCCGATTCGTTGCGCCGCCGCCCCGACGTGCGCCGGTCCGAAAGGCAACTGGCGGAGCAGACGGCGCGCATTGGCGTGGCCACTGCGGATCTCTATCCCAGGTTTACCCTGAACGGATCGATCGGCATCGAGTCGCTCAGCGCTTCCACGTTCGGGGATTCCGGAACCGATTTCTACAGCATTGGTCCAGGGGTGAGTTGGGCGCTGTTCCACTCCGGTTCCATCCGCAACCGCATCAAGGCGCAGGAGGCGGTTCAGGAGCAGTATTTGGCGGCGTATGAAAACACCGTGCTGCAGGCGGTGCAGGAAACGCGGGATGCATTGGCGGCCTTTGCCAACGAGCAGCGTCGACTCGAGTCGCTCAGTTCGGCAGTCGAAGCGGCCCGGACGGCGTCGGAACGCGCGGGCGACCAATACAAGAACGGCCTGGTCAACTTCGATACCGTGCTCAACGCGCAGCGCGCCTTGCTCTCGTACGAAAGCCAGCTGGCGCAGAGTCGCGGCGGCATAACGCAGGATCTCATCCAGCTCTACAAGGCGTTGGGCGGCGGCTGGCAGGAGACGGTGGAGTAGCGACCGTCAGTTCGCCGCTGGCACCACCATCACGCTGCATGCCGCATGGCGGATGACGGCTTCGGAAACGCTGCCAAGCAGGGCCTTGTGCAGCAGGCCATGGCCTTGGGAGCCGAGCACGATGATATCGGCGGACAGCTCGCCTGCTTTTTCGAGAACGAGTTTTGCGGCATCGCCCTTGAGCAGGATGGCCTGGGCGTCGACGCCGTTTCCCCGCAGGCCGGAGGACATGCCGAGGAGCTGCGCATGCTCGCGCTTGATTTCGTTGGCGCTAAGGTCGCGCGCGAGCTGGACATCGCCGGGCAACCCCATGAACTCGGGGGCGTAGCCGCCGAACTGGGAAGGCTCGTAGACCATGGCCTGGGTTTCGGCGGAGGTGACGTGCAGGATCCAGAGTTTGGCGCCGAGAGCCTTGGCGAGAGCTGCCGCCTGTTCCAAAACGGCACCGGTATTTTTCGAAAAGTCGACTGCGGCAAGTATCGTTTTCATGGAAACCTCCTTTGTCCTCTTCGTCCTTCATTCTATTCGATGGGAAGGGATTGGCAAGGACGGGGGAGGAATTGTTTTTGGATGGGGGAAACAGCCAGGCACGCAGACGCGAATGAGCACGAATCACCACCGAACAATCCGCCTTCGCCTATCTGCCAGACCGCACCTTTTGTGGGGCAACTCTCCACAAGGCCTCCGCTTCCCTAACAATAAAATCCCGCTAAACTCCGGGTTGTTTTAGAAGACGATCTTCGCTGAAGCCAAAGCCGGTCGGAGAAAAACATTGGGAGAGGAAGTTGAATTCAGATAGTAATGGAAAAAGGGGGTAGTCGTGAAATGTTCGTTCGTGCTTCGATCTGTTGGTTTTCTTTTCGCTGCTTGCGGATGGGTGGCCGCACAGCAGTTCCGCATCACGGACTACGACGGGTCAACCGTCACCATCGAGTATCCCCCGTCATTCGCGGGCGCGTACCTCTTTTTCCAGCAAAACACCAATCTGATGTCAGGCGAATGGGAGGCGGTCGACTATTCCCAGATTGCCTTGGTGGAGGGTGCCGAAGTTCTGTATTCGCCATCTTCGGAAACAACCGGAGGTTCAACCAATCAGACCGAAGTTCCATACCAGATCACGCCCGAGTTCATTGCCGCAGTAGCCAACGGGGAAATCACCAACTCCGAATGGGTGGCGGCCAGTTCAATCACTGCGCCTTCCGATGGCGACAGCGGTTTCTACCGGTACGAGGCGATTTCATTCGTGGACACGGATGGGGATGGCGTTGACAACGTCAGTGAATACGGAGCCGGAACCGATCCCTATGAAAGCGACGCCCCACCGGTAACCCTCCCGCTGGACGACGGCGATCCGCAAGCCGTTCCCGGATCGGTGGACAGTGCGCCGGGCGACTGGAACACGCCGCCGCAGACCGTCTATCGCGCAACCATCGGGTTGCATGGTGCGATCAACGCCCGCATTTTGGCGATGGACGGCACCAACGGAACCTTCACGGCGGACTCGACGGTCGAGGAACTGGGGGCATGGATCGAAGCCCAGTGCGGAAATTGGGTCGCCCCCGCCGAGGAGGAAGTGTATCCGACGGTGGACGGCGGGCGGTTCTTCCAGACGGAAACCAATGGCTTTGCGTGGGCGGGGAAGGAAAACATATATGCCTTGGCCTTCCACCCCTACGACGGTTCGGAGCAGTTCGCGAACCATTTGGTGAAGGGGGATCCAAGCGATCCGACGGGGCTGGCCTCCATCGGCGGCACAAATCCGGTGCTGGTCAATGCCTCCAACCCGTGGACGAAGGAAAAGATCGAAGCCTGCCTTCCGCATCTAGTTACGGTTTCCTGCCGGTTGCAGAAATTGAATGGGGGAGTATTCGATCCGACCGACACCACCGCCATGGCCCAGGGCGAAACGCAGACCAACTTCGATCCGCTGGAACCCGTGGATGAAATCAAGATTGCGACCTGCTTTATCCAGTTTTTCTGGAGCTTCAGCGGAGTCACGGGATGGACCATTCCGCCTACCGGGATCTTCGGCTACTCGCGCAACGGGAAGTTCACTTTTCTTGATCGCCTGACCGAACATGGCTTCGGATCCACCACGCATCGCGGATATGTGGGATTGAAGCCTCCCTACGACTGGACGATTAATGGGTTTTGGGATAAATATTCTCTTCAGAACGCATTGCCCGCCGGCCTGCTCACCAATGCGATCAGCCAGACCTTCACCCGCACCGATGGCGAAAGCGCCTGGCTTTTGGCGGAAGATACGAACTATGGCACCCAGCGAACCGCGCCCGGCTTATACGATCATCCGCCCTACAACCCGCCCAACTCGGGCGTCGTCCTTTCCGGCTTCCAAACCTACGCCGCCGAGGTGCTCAGCACCTTCGACCCGCCGCCCATCACGGAAGCGGCAACCTTGGCCATGGACATGGATCGCGACGGATCGATCACCGAGACCAACGACTGGGATCGCGTCGATGCATACCACCCCTTCCGGTTCTGGGTGAACGAGGACGGCAACAATTCCGTCTATCCCGAAGCCGCCCTGGAGGATTTCTTCCCGGCCCAGATCATGTGGCGGGAAGGCGCGGGCACACCCAACATCACCTTCAAGCTTTCCGCCAACGTGAATCTGGACTATGTTCCGACCGCAATGACGACGAACGATACCGATGCCTACCTGACGGAACTCGATGTGGCCGGAACGCTGGCCGCCAATATCGGATCCCTGTCGAGCGGCACGCAGACTTCGGAGACGTTCAACGAAAACGACATCGTGCTGTTGGCCGCATCCGCCGCCGATACGTCCGCCGAAATTTATGTCCACATCCTCGAAAACGGTTCCGAGATCGCGGTTGCGACCAACCACTTCTCGTTCAGTCCGGTAGAGGAGATGTACCGCATCGAAAACCTGCGTTCCGGCGGAACCAGCTCCACCGACGAGCCAGCCAACTGGCCGGACAACCTGACCAACGGCAAGGATTTCGTCTTTGTCCACGGCTACAACGTCGACGAAGCTGCCGGCCACGAGTGGAACAAAACCATCTTCAAGCGCCTATGGCACTCCGGCTCCAACGCCAAGTACCACGCTATTTTGTGGGACGGAACACCGCCCGGCGATCCATTGCACCTAGGGCCGTACTACTACCACAACGCGGTCATCAACGCTTTTGCCACGGCACCGGATTTTGCCACCTACCTAAATGGACTGAACGAACCCGTGGTGATGGCGCATAGCCTTGGCAACATGCTAACCAGTTCGGCCATCGTTGACCATGATGCAGCCGTGAGCCAATACTATGCGCTGGATGCCGCAGTGGCTCTTGAAGCGTATGGGGATGCATCCCCGACAAACGCAAGTGCAATGATCGCTGACAACCTGTTCGACCGGATGGATGCCGGATTATTCAGTGACCTGATCCCATTCTGGTCTGACATCAACGAATATGTGTGGCAGGACTATCCCTTTGAATCTTGGGCCAGCGAATGGTACCGGATATTCGATCCATCCGACGCCCGTTCAAAACTGACGTGGCGACACCGCTTCCTCGATATCCAGCAAAGAACCGATGTGTTCAATTTCTATTCCAGCACAGAAGAGGTTCTCCGGGTCAATGAAGGGTTTCTTCTCTTTGTTCAGGCCTACAACAAAAACTATGCATGGCAGGTTCAGGAGCACTTCAAGGGGCGGCTGAACGACAACCTTATCACCGGAATCTACGATGGGCTGGGCGGTGCCGCCAGCGAATACTGCGGATGGGGCTTCACCGAGGAGGCAAGTTCTTCCCATATTTTGGATACATGGGGCGTGGTCAAGTGGGCACCCGCCCGTCCCCGCCACCTGCACGAAAAATTGGCGCAGGAAAATCCGGACAGGGAACAGAACCTCCAAGTCCTTGCCACCGATCCCCTGTTCCGCCCCAATCCCGAAGAACTGTTCGGTGCGAGCGCGGAAGCATTTTCAGCCGGAACGGTAGCAGCGCAAGGTGGGATGCTCGACTACAACGTATCCAACGCATCCTATCCCATCGGCAATGTTCCCATGCGCGATTGGCTTCTCGCCAAGGCGTTTCCGTCCCGGACAAGGCCAATGGGTTCGACCATCAATTCTCAGCTAGCCTGGCTCAGCGGAAACTTCAACATGTCCGCGTTGTACATGACGAACCCCTCAGATTGGCCGCACAAAGAAGATAGTGTTGCCAAATGGTGGCACAGCGACATCAAGGATGTTCCATACGCACATAGCCATAAGCTTTTCGACAAAATAACCGCTCAGGAAAGGAACTAATATGAAAGCCAAAAACTTCATACAACTATGTGAAATCTGTGCTGTGTTCCTGATATCAATCTCTGCACATGCCTCTGCCCTACCAAAAATGAAAGCCACTTATCATGTTGTTGATTCGGAAACCGGCCTTCCAGTAACGAACGCTGTTGTACGGAAGTCCTTTGTGTTGCAACATGACTGGGATGCTGTAAGAACGAAACAAACGGAATTCAAGGTTGATGGAAACGGTTATTGCACAGTTTCCGGGGAAACCATGCGAGAGTCCGGGGGGGGGGCAGGTGCTCAGGCAGATGGCCATTATTATGGCAGCACAGGTTTTCCATTTACGGGGGAAAACAGGCTACTCAGTCGCTGGGAGCCATGGAATCCGACGATTGAAGTGAGGATGCGCCCAATCAAGAATCCGGTGCCGATGATTCAAAAATACATCGAATGGAAACCAGTTCCGGACATCGGAAGTACGGTTGGCTATGATCTTGAAGTCGGCGACTGGGTTTCGCCACATGGCAAAGGAAAGATATCGGATTTAATCCTGACCTCCTCCAGCTATTTTCGGGAGGGGAAGAGGGGGAGTGAAGCGCGGTATACCCTGTCTTTCTCCAACGAACATGATGGAATACAGGTCTACCGGTTTTCAGAAGATATGCGTTCAAGCTTTAAGTGGCCATATGAAGCCCCGCTTGATGACTATCAGCCTATCTTGGAAAAATTCAAGCACTGGGATGTGAATGGGACACCGGATAAAACCAATTATGACGAGAGGAACAACTACATTTTTCGCGTGCGTTCCCGTCAATTGGAAGACGGTACCATCGTCGCTTGCTACGGAATGATTAATGGAGAGCTTGAGTTTATTCCGCAAGGCAAGATCAAGCTGAGCTATCTGTTCAATCCAATCGAAGGTGAGCGCTCACTGGAATACAGTGGCAAAAACCTGCTCAAGAAGTGACCATTGATATTTGAAACCGATCCGCTCTTCCGCCACGAGTCCGAGGAGCTGTTCCAAGCTGGTGCGGCGGCTCTCGCGGCGGGAACCATCGGTCTCAGCTTTGGAGTGCCGGCAGGGTGATGGTGACGGTGGTTCCGCCGGCACTGGTTTCGATATCCATCTGTCCGTTGTGGTCGATCACGGCTCGTTTGGCGATGGGCAAGCCCAGTCCGAGGCCGCGCGCCTTGATGGTGCTGAACGGCGAGAATATCTTGTCGCGCAACGATTCGTCGATTCCGCTGCCGTTGTCGGCGACGGTAATAAAGACCTTGGCCCGCCCATTCTGCGGATTGCGGCTCTTGA
Organism: Kiritimatiellales bacterium; assembly: GCA_021734345.1. Classification (GTDB taxonomy): domain Bacteria; phylum Verrucomicrobiota; class Kiritimatiellia; order Kiritimatiellales; family Pontiellaceae; genus Pontiella. The sequence goes on from JAIPJC010000015.1 coordinate 17,468, forward strand.
CCGAGAGATTGATCCGGGAGCCGGGCTTGTTGTTAAGGTTTTCGGCCGAGTTTTTCAACAGGTGGTATATGCACTCTTCCAATGCGGATTCGGCTCCGCTGATTTGCAGCTGCGAGTCGTCGGACGAAAGGTGGATCTTGAGGTTTTCGTGCCCGAACTCGGCTTGGACGCGGGTGACGGCATGTTCGATCGGTTTGCGGATATCCAAAGGCTGGAAGTCCGGCGTGGGCGGGTTGGCGAATTCGTTGATCTTGTCGATGATATGGTTGAGTTGATCGACTTCCGCCGTAACCTGCTCGCTGAACTCGGCGCGGAATTCGGGATCTTCGTAGCGCTCGGGCAGGAGCTGCGAAAAGGTTTTGATCGCCACGAGCGGGTTGCGGATTTCGTGGCTCATGCTGGAGGCGAGCTCGTTCCAGAACGAAGCGCGTTCGAGCTGCTCCTCTTTTTCCTGCAGGAGCTTGGCGCCGGTTACGTCGCGCAGCATCATCATGGCGCCGACGCAGTTCCCGCCGTTCATCAGGCAGCGCGTCTCGCCGGAGAGGGTGAGTTTGGTGCGTACATCCGTCCATTCGTTGGAGTCGCGGAGTTCCTGGTTGGCGAGCGCCCGCCGCAGCATGTCGGCAATACGGCTGCCGAGGGCTTCGGCGCGTTGGCCAATGACGGTTTCCGATTCGTTGTTCAGGATCATGCTGGCGGTGCTGTTGAACCATCGGACGATGGCGTTTTCGTCGCATGCGATGATGCCGAAGGGGATGGAATGGAGCAGGGTTTCGGCCAGGGCTTTCTGCAGGGCGGTTTCTTCGTATTGAAGCGCCTTTTCAAGGGTGGTGGAAATATGGTCGGCCAGGCCGGTAAGGTCTTCGAGGTCTTCCGTCTCGAAAGGGATGCCGGTGGAGCGCTGGCCGACGAAGATCCAGCCTTTGATGCGGCCGGCGGCATAGAGCGGGATGATGATTTCCGCACCGAGCGCATCGAGCATTCGCTTGAGCATGGCGCGTTCCTCGGGATCGCGGACATTTTCCAGAATCTTGCGCGACACCAGATGGGTGTTCATTTCCAGCCATTGGACGAAAGGATCGGCTTCGTGGATGGATAGGCTTTCGGTGGCGCCTAGGCATCTCATCCCGGCCTGGAAGACATAGGTCGTGTCGGCTTCGGGCTTGATGAAGATGCCGGCACGGGATACGCGGGCCGTGGCGACCAGCCCTTCGACAACGCTGTCGAAAAGCATGGCGAGGTTGTCGAAGTTTTTCTGCGCCTTGGAAAAGTTCTGCAGCGGAGCGGAGAAGAGAGTGCGTTGCTGCGGCTTGGGCTCCGTTTGCCGGGCGTTGAGCTTGGCCAGCTCGTCTTCAAGCAGCCGGGTCTTTTGCCGCAGACGCAGGCTTTCGACCGCGTGCTTGAGCAGCGCCTGGAATTCGCGCCGATCCGGTTCCAAACTGGTGGTGGCAAACAGGTCGAGCCATTCGGCAGTCAGCATGGGGTCGGACCGATCGGCTCCCATGGCGATGATGACGGTCATCGGACGGGTGGTTTTGATTTCCGCGAGAACATCGAGACAGTTCGGGGCGCGCAGGTCCGCCAGCAATACGGTATCGCCAAACTGGTTGAGCCACTGGCTGAGTTCGGACTCCGTTTCGATGGGATGCAGGGCGGCAACGGACGAGGCGATCCGGATGAGGCGGCCGCTCATCTCGTCGTCGCGACTGTATAGGATGCATGACGGCATGGTCTTCATGCGATGCCATCCTCCTTGAGCAGGGGGATGTAGATGTAGAACGTGGTGCCCATTCCTACTTCGCTTTCGACCTCGATTGCCCCGTGGTGCTCGCGGATGATTCCGTGGGCAACGGAGAGGCCCATCCCGGTTCCTTCGCTTTTGCTGGTGAAGAATGGATCAAAAATCTTTTGCATTTGGTCTTTAGGGATACCTTTCCCGTTGTCGCTGATGTGCAGGCGGATGCAGGGAGCCGAGGATATGTGGTCGGTATCGGTGCCTTGCACAAAATGGTAGGTGCTGATGGTGGAGCCGACGATGATGGTGCCGTTGCTGCCGATGGCATCGATGGCATTCAAATTCAGATTGACCAGGGCTTGGGTGAGCAGATCCGCGTCGCCCGAGATCAAATCCTGTTCCGCACGGAAGGAGGTCTGCAATTTGATGTTCTTTTGCGCCAGCTGTTCGTGGATGAGCTTGAGCGTCTGTTCAACGGTCGCATGCAGCTTCATGGGGACGAGATGGGGTTGGGATGGTTTTGAGAAGCTGAGCAGTTGGTTCACGATCCCATCGATACGCGCAACTTCATGGGCCACTAGGGAGGAGAAGTCCTTGCGGAAATCATCGTCTTGGTAGCGCGTGGGGAGGAGTTGGGTAAAGGTCTTGATGGTCACAAGCGGGTTTTTAATCTCGTGCGCCATGCCCGCGGCCAAGGTGCCGACGCTTGATAGCTGATCCGACCGCCGCACTTGCTCTTCAAGCTTTTTGAGTTCGGTCATATCGGTGAAGACCAGCAGGGCCCCCATCGGCTTGTTGTCGTGGCCATGGAGAAAGGCGGAACCCATGCGTATCGTCGTGCTCTCCTCATCGACCGCTTCGGCAAGCAATCGGGCGTCCACATTGCGCATGCCTGCTCGAGTAGCCAAGGTGGTTTCCAGAGCCTTGGAAATAGATCTAGGTAGCACGTCAATGGATTGCCCGATGGCCTGCCCTTCTGCTAGTCCGGTGATGCGTTGCGCCTCGTGATTGATCAACGTAATCCTACGTTCAGGACTGGCCACAATCACGCCGCTCACCAGCTGGTCCAGCAGGATTTCATTGCGGATCTTGCTGTCCTGCATCTCCGTATACATCTGCGCATTGTCCAGCGCCACCGCGAACTGGTTGCAGAGTATTTGAAGGGCATCCTGCTCGGTCTTGTCGTAGATGCGCCCGCCGCGCCGGGAACCAAGCAATACCAAGCCTGTGAGCGCTCCTTTTGAGAAGATGCCAGTAGCTACACTAACTTCGGCCTCATTGAGTTGTTGTACGGTCTCTGAAGTTCGAGAAGTTGCTCTAATGCGGATAAGACTATCCCGACATACAGGGTCTTTAGTGCTGCGAATCATCTGAATAATGGCCGTATTCATTGGCCATGATTTTGCTCTCCCTAGGCTCACTTTTGGGTGGCTCTGAATGAATGCACCGTCTTGATGGGTCAGAATGGATATATCATCAGCATCCATGGAATCTCTGAGGAGTTCGGAAAACTGGTTCATGAGAGCGTTAATCGTAGTAACAGATTGGAATATGGTTCCGGCCTTTTTCATAGTTTTTTGAACATCGAAGGCCGTTGCATTGCTAAAGAGAAAATCAGCTGCTCGCTGCATGTGCCGTCTGGCAGTAAGCATTGAAAATGCGGTTGCAAGTGCAGGAATAAGGTGACTTGGAAATGTGGATGTAATAGCCAATACGTTGCTAAAACTCTGTACAACGAACCATGTTGCATAATAAATAATGCTCAGATAGACCGTTATAAGAACGTAGGCTGTAACTCGACGCAACAATGTCGATACAGTCAATATTTTGTGTACAGCGACGCCGTATGCAACTATCGCGGAGATCGTAAAAACGCTGGCCGCATTTGTGATGGGGACAGTGCTAGACGATTTTGAAAGGATCGAAAGAAAAGTCCCCAATATGCCTAGGCTTAATCCTGTCAATCCGGCGAGTACGAGGAATTCCAATTCGAGTCGTTGTGATCCTTTCAGCTGTTTCCGGTCTCGGGCCACGTTGTATGCAAGTGCCCCTATGGAATAAACAAAATACAATACTAGGAAGATAAATGGAGGTCCGTACTCTGGTTGTACTAGATTAAGAGCATGCTCGGATTCAGGGAATCGAACAGATTTTGTAAACGAGGGTAAAAAACACATCAAAGAGATAATGACATTTAAAACAATTTGGCCTGTATTTTGTGTTAATAGTGTGTGCCAAGGGCTATCCGGGGTCTTAATGGAAAGGCGAAGTAGTTGGAATGAGGTGGGGATGCAGATTGAAATTGCGCAGGCTGTATTGATGCTGATTATCGCTTGTCTGGGAGTAACTGAGTGCAGGATAAGTAAATTTGCTAGCAACCAAAGAAACATAAAAATGGTCGAAACGAGGTAGGCTTGATTTGCTTTTCGCGGCCTGTTTGTAAGGTAGACAGTAATACCCAAGCCGAAATCTGCAAAAATTGTAAAAATTAAAATGAGGGAAATCAGGATCATGTGACTAAACCGCTAATTCTTGGCTCGTAGTTCTGCTCCCCAATCAACGCGTTGGAAATAAAGATCAATCGAGATGATGGCCGCTGGCTTGGTAGAGTTAAAAGCAGCGTTTCATGCTTTTGATCGAAGTCCGTTTTAAAGAGAAATACACCGAAGAACATATGAGCTAAGTTTTTGATAGTGTATTGCGATGACATAATGAGCGCTCTATACGTTTTCCAGTACCATACTTCCGTTACTTCGCCCAAATCCATGAGTATTAATAAGAGAGCATTGTATTTTTTGCGTGCGGGCGATAAGAGGAACATGGTCAAGATCGCAATCGGGATCCTTTGTTGTGTAGTTGGTGGAGGCTGGAATTAATAGATTTCTCATGGTCAAACAAGTTGCAATCAGTTGATGAACACCTCCGGTTCCCATTGCGCTTCCGCATGCGCCTTTAATTGATGTAACTGGAATCTGATATGAATACTCACCAAATACAGCCTTGATTGAATTGGTTTCGGTTAAATCAATTTCTGGATCACTTGGTGCATGGGCACTAATGTAATCTATTTTTTTTCTGCTAACGCCGGCATTGTCAAGGGCTCTTCTCATGGCACCTTCGATGCCAGCAGCTTCGAATGAACGCAAGGGATCAATGCATGTTCCATAGCCAGAGATGTAACAATATGGTCGTATGCCTCTTTCTGAGGCATGCTCTTCGCTTTCGAGTATGACGACTCCTGCGCCCTCCGCGATTACTCCGCCTTTTCGGAATAAATCAAAGGGACGGGCTGCCGTTTGCGGCGACTCGTAGTCTTTTGGAAGCTTCCTTGCTTTATTGAAGCCATCAAATACATAGTGCGTAGTAGTCGTGTCGGATCCTCCTGCTATTACGACATCAGCTTTGCCTTGCCTTATCAAAGTACTGGCAAGCGCAACAGCGTCTAGGCTTGATGCACATCCATTGGAGACATAATGAATGCAGGCATTAAGACTGTTGATATAGGCAATTGCGCTCGCCGGAGCATTGGGGATACAATTTACGGCCGTAGTCACAGATGGTGGTTGCGCCAGTAAATCCATGGCCATCGCGCTACTTCCCATTACAATGGGGAGGTCGTGAATCTGTTGGAGATAATCCAGAGATAATCCAGAGTCCGCAATCGCTTGCTGTGCAGCGGCGATGGCAAGTTGCGTGAAGCGCCCCATTCTCTTTGGTTTGATAGATGGATTTAAATATTGGCTCGGATCAAAATTGGAGATTTCGCCTGCTATTGCATGCGGCATGTCTGTTATATCAAACTGCGTGACTGGTCCAATGCCGGATTCGCCGGCGAGGAGGGAGTTCCAAAACGCCTCTTTGCCGATGCCGTTTGCCGCCAGCACGCCCAAGCCGGTTATGACTACTCTATTTTTCCCAATCACGTGTTAAGTCCCCACCTCTGCGCCAAGCCTCTGCATCTTTTTATTTCGTTAACCCCATAACGCTGTCCAAAGATGAATGCTTACTACGTGTCTGCCGATATATTTTGTTCCGCATTAAATATCAATATGTTGTGTTCAGCAAGAATTAATACACAACCTGTAGACAAAAACCAGATGACAAATGGCACGCCAGTTGCTAAAAGGTGAGCGGTCTAGATTCTAACGATAACCGAGGAGCAGCGAAATGGGAAAGCAATATGGAATAGGTGGGTTCGGTGGATTAACTCTTTTGATGGCGATGGCCGTGGTACAAGGCGTATTGGCCGATGGGTATCGCAATCCACCGCCAACCGCCGAAGGTATCGCAAAGTCAGGGGCAAACATGGTATTCGTGGATGATGCGTCTTCCATTTTCTACAACCCCGCCAATCTAGTAGACTTGAGCGGCGTATCGGTCGTGTTGGATCTGACGCTGGCACGAACTGAAAGCACCTACACCAGTGCATATTCAGGCCAGAAGGCGACTTCGGATGCCGACTGGAATGCGCTTCCGAACTTGTTTATCGGCGCTCCTGTTGGGGATCGTGGGCTTGCGATTGGTTTGGGTATATCAACCCCCTTTGGCCAAGGCAGTTCATATAATCAAAATGATTTGGTAAATATACCGGCCTTTGCGGCAACCAATCCTCCCGCCATCTATGAGGGTCAAATTGCGCTGATCAACATCAATCCGACCATGGCTCTAAAAATCAATGAGAAACTCTCATTTGGCATCGGTTTGGACGTGTATTACTCCCAACTAACATTCAAGCAATACTACCCGTGGGCTTCGATTGCTCCGCTACCAGACCAAAACGCAAAGGCGGAAGGGGATGGATATGGAATCGGCGGCAATGCTGCCGTCACATGGAAATTTGCGGACAAACAAAAACTGGCATTTTCATACCGAAGCGAAGTGAAAGTCGAATATGAAGGTGATTTGACGGTTTCGCCTACAGGTGTTGCGACGCCACCGCAGCTGGCGGGCAGTTCTTTTGCTCTAGATATCATTTATCCCACGGTCTTGGGAGCGGGTTACGGTATAGAGTTAAATGACAAGATTCGCATAGAAGCCAACCTCGAATGGCTCGGCTGGTCGGCGAATAAATCACAAACCGCCAATCTTGGATCGAATGGATCGCTTACCATCCCGCAAAACTGGAAAGATACGTTTACTTTTGGCGTCGGCGGCGACTGGCAACTCGATGAAAATTGGGTGGCTCGTGCTGGGTATGCCTTTATCGAAAGTCCAATTCCGGATCAAACCATGGCTCCGATTCTTCCAGATGCCGATCGCCACGCCCTAAGCCTTGGCTTGGGCTACACGACAGGGAACCACACGATTGATGTTTCCTATACCTACAGCATCTATGGAAGCCGCAAGGTTAGTCCTGCGACAAATCCATTATTTCCGGGCTCTTATGACATTGATTCCGACCTCTTGGGTCTGACATACTCCTACAGTTTTTAAACAGGGAGTACGGCATGATTGCGGAAATGAAACAGAAACTCGGTACCGTCCTCGTGATCGACGACGAACGCGGGCCGCGCGAAAGCCTGCGCATGGTGCTGAAATACGACTACGAAGTTTTTGCCGCCGACCGGGTTGACGGGGGCATTGAGTTGCTGCGGGAAAAAAAGCCGGATCTGGTGATCATGGATATCCGAATGCCGGAAAAGAGCGGCATCGAAGGTTTGCAGGAAATCCGAGCGATCGATCCCAATGTTTCCATCATCATGCTCACGGGCTACGGCGACCTTGAAACCGCCCAGAAAGCCATCCGTTTCGGTGCGAACGACTATCTCCAGAAACCATTCGACACCACCGAAATCCAAGAGATCGTGAAGAAGTATGTCGAGCGTTCCAAGCTGAACTCCCGCAAGAGAATGGCCCAGGAGGAATTGCAGAAGATGACGCAATCGCTCAGCCGGGAGGTTGGCCAGACCAATAAACTGACCTCGCTGGGCGCGGCTTCGTCCGAACTGGTGCGCGACCTGCGCAACCCGCTCACCATCATCCGCGGCTATCTGGATTTACTGACATACGAGCTGAAGGAAAAGCAGGAAGTGAACTCCGAAGGCATGGAGGAATACCTCAACCAGATCGAACAGAACGTCGAACGCTGCGCCGAGTTGGTGGAGTCCTGGCGCGCCTTGGGGCGGTTTGATTTTTCCCAGATGCAGCGCATCAATATTCCAAAGATGCTCAACGACTGCTTCCGCGATGCCGCCGCCCACACCGATATTTCCCGGTCGATCCAAGTCGAAGGCATCGAAGAACAGTACGAAATGCTCGGCGAACGCCTACAGGTCAAGCGCGCCCTGCAGAACCTGGTCGACAATGCCGTCACGGCGGTTGGGCAGTCGACCGAACCGGCCATAACCGTGGTGTGCGTGATGGACAAGTCCGATATCGAAATACGGATCAAAGACAACGGGTGCGGGGTCGATACGCATCGGCTTCGCTGGATCTTCGAGCCGTTCGACAACACCGCCACCATTGAAAAGGGGGCTGGTTTGGGTCTGTTCATTACCAAGAAGGTGCTCGAAGAGCACCGCGGCACCCTCCAGTTCGAGAGCCGCGTGGGTGAAGGATCCATCGTCACCGTCAGGATTCCACAAGCGCACACGGCGCTAGGCTACTATTCCCGCCCGGTATCCATGGTCCAATCCTAAACACCATTTCCTATGGAAACCTTCCCTCCCGTAGCTGCCGCAATCGATGCCTGGAAAGCGGCTCTCGGAGCGGATGCCGTGATCGACGACCACCGGGCACTGGAACGCTACACCCGCAGCGTATGTGCAACCACCCGCCAAGTGGTGGCCGTGCTCAAGCCTACTTCGCTCGAAGCGGTCCAGCACGTGGTTGCCACGGCCAACGCGCACAAGGTTCCGCTCTATCCCATCAGCTGCGGCAAGCAGTGGGGCATGGGCTCGCGGCTCCCCGTCAAAGATGGCGCGGCGATCGTCGACCTCGGGGGGATGAACCGCATCATCGAGGTCAATGCCCAATACCACTACGCCGTCGTCGAGCCCGGCGTCACCCAGCGGCAGCTGCTCGACCACATCAAGCGGCACGACCTGCCGCTCATGCTCAATGTCACCGGCTCCACCTCGGATACCAGCCTCATCGGCAACGCGATGGATCGCGGTGTCGGCTATTTCGACTCCCGTGCCCATGGCATTTCCAACATGCAGGTGGTGCTCGGCAACGGCGAAACCATCCAGACCGGCTTTGGCCATTATGCCAACGCCACCACGAAAAACCTCTACCACCACGGCATTGGCCCCTCGCTCGACGGGCTCTTCCAGCAAGCCAATTTTGGGATTGTCACCGCCGCCTGCATTGATCTGATGCCTAAACCCGATAGCCATCTGGCCGCCATCATCAAGATCGATTCCGAGGACAAGCTGCCGCAGCTCATCGACGCGCTCGGTGTGTTGCGAACGCGTGGAGTATTCCTTTCGGTGGCGCACGTCGGCAACCGCGAGCGTTCCTACATCACGCTTGCGCCGCTACTCTATGAACAGCTCGTGCAAAGCGGCGAACCAGCCGGAGAAGCGACGCGCAACAAGGCGGTCAAGATGCTCGAAGATGGCGGCTTTGGACCGTGGAGCGCGGCTATCGGCATACTGGGCACCGCAGCCCAGATCAAACTGGCGAAAAAAGAGATCCGCAAAGCCGCCGGCGGCTTTGCCAAAACCATGTTCCTTAACGATGGCCTCATCGCAAGGGCCAAAGCCATCGCCGGGAAACTCTCTTTCATTCCTGCCGTACGCACCCAACTCATGATGCTCCGGGCTGTTGAACCGGTCTACGGCTTCACGCGCGGCGACGCCACCGACCAATCGCTCAAGGCCGTCTACTGGGCCGCCGGCGACTACGAACGCCTCAACGATCCCGATCCCGACCAGTCCGATAGCGGACTGCTCTTCTGCCTTCCGATCATTCCAGCCTGCGGGGAAACCGTCTTCGACGTTGTCCGCGACACCCGCGACCATTTTGCCCACCACGGCTTCGAGGCGGCCATCACCGTCAATCTAATGAATACAAAGGCGATGGAAGGCGTCGTTAGTCTGGCGTTCGACCGGCGCGATGCCGCGCAGACCGCAAAAGCCCATGCCTGCATCCAGGAAATGGAAGCCCGCTATATGGAGCAAGGCTATCCCCCGTACCGCGTTGGCATCAATTCGATGCACCTTGTTGTGCACGAAAACGATCCCTTTTGGCGTACCGTTCGCGACCTCAAAAAAGTGCTCGATCCCAACGGCATTATCGCCCCGGGGCGCTACAATCTCGTTTGACTGCCTCCGCCGCACGGCAATTGAGGTGTTGTAACCTGTTTTCGGTGTGTTAAGATTCCGGCGGTTTCTGAACGCTGGGAGAGCGGCGCATGACAGGCAAGGACATTGTTTTTATCCTGATCGCTTATTTGCTGGGGGGCATTTGCAGCGGATATTATCTGGTGCGGTGCGTGGACGGAACCGACGTGCGCGAGCAGGGTAGCGGCGGTGTTGGCGCGCGCAACGTCGGCCGGCTGCTCGGTAGACCCGGCTTTGTTTTTACCCTGCTAGGCGACGGGCTCAAGGGCGTGCTGGCCGTGATGCTTGCCCGCAGCTTTGGGATTGCCGCGCCGGCCGTTTCACTCGCGCTCGTCGCCGTCATTGCCGGCCACGTCTGGCCGCCACAGCTCCAGTTCCGCGGTGGTCGCGGCATTTCAACGGCCATCGGGGCCTACCTCGCCTACGATCCCTGGCTCGCGTTGCTACTGCTGGGTATCGTCGCCGTGCTGATGGGGTGCAGGCGCGGATTCATCCTGAGTGGTCTGGCAGCCTTCCTGGTTTTGCCGCCGGTCGCCTACGTCTTGGATTTTCCGGGTCACACCGTTGCCGCGTTGGCGGGGGCTTCGGCCATCATTCTGTTCGCGCACCGCGAGCGTCTTCGCCAGGTTTTTGGGGAAGCGCAAGCGCAGAGGGAGGCATAGCATGGGACTGTTGGATGATTTTATCTTCAAGGCGGCCGACGAAGCGTGGGAGTTCGAGGCCATCCATGCGCTCAACTACAAGACCTTCGTCCAAGAGATTCCGCAGCACGATCCCAACCACGAAAAGAAACTCGTCGACAAATACCATGCAGAGAACACCTACATCATCTGCGTGAACGAAACCAGCCGCGAGCTGGCCGGCATGGTGGCCTTCCGCAACCAGCGCCCGTTCTCGCTCGACGCGAAGCTCGAAAACCTGGACACCTACCTGCCCGCCGACCGCTCGCTCTGCGAAATCCGTCTGCTGGCCGTCGAGGAAAAATTCCGCTACAGCCGCATTGCGCAGGGGCTGATCGCCACCCTCGTCCGGCACGCCATCGACAGCGGCCATGACCTCGCCGTCATTTCCGGCACCATCCGCCAGCTCAAGCTCTACACCTTTCTCGGTTTCGTCCCCTTCGGCCCACTCGTCGGCACGGCGGATGCGCAGTACCAGCCGATGTATCTCACGCTCGAAGCCTACTCCACGCTCAAGTCCCGCTCCCGCTCTTTTGCCAAGGAGGGCCCCGAGCTGGCCAACGACGACACTATGCTCTTCAACTTCTTGCCCGGCCCCGTCGACTTTTCCACGCAGGTACAGTCGGTCTACGGCGGGAAACCGTGCTCCCACCGCGGCCATGTTTTCATGAAGGATTTCCAACGGGCCCGCGAACTCCTCTGTGGATTGGCCAAGGCGCGGCAGGTTGAAATCTTGATGGGCCCCGGCACGCTCGCAAACGACGCGATCGCCGGCCAGCTTTCGTTGCTATTCGGCTCCGGCCTCATCCTTGTCAGTGGCGAGTTTGGCCGCCGCCTCGTCAAGAATGCCAACGGCGCGAAGCTGGTTTTCCAAACATTGGAAATCCCCGAAGGGCAGGCGTTCCAGCGTGCGGAACTCGAAAAGGCGCTCAAGTCCAATCCCGATATCGAATGGATGTGGGGAACACATTGCGAAACCTCGACCGGGGTGCTCAACGACCTCGAAATGTACAAGCAGGTCTGCGCCGAACACGGCGTTAAACTTTGTATGGACTGCATCAGCTCCATCGGCACCGTGCCGGTCGACCTCTCCGGCGTCTATCTCGCGTCGAGTACCAGCGGAAAGGGACTCGCCTCGATCTCCGGCCTGTGCATGGTTTTCCACAACCACGACCTTCAACCAGAACCAGACGATCTGCCGTGCGTGCTCGACCTCGGCATCTACCAAGCGAGCAACGGCATTCCCTACACCATCCAGTCCAATCTGGTCTATGCCCTGCTCGCCGCGCTCGAAACGCACGATTGGGAAAAGCGTTTCGCCGACATCAACGACTGGTCGAAAACGATCCGGCGCAAGCTGGCCGAAATCGATGTTCCGATCCTCGCGCCCGACTCCTGCGCCACGCCCGCCGTCGTCACCATCGTCCTGCCGGAGATCCACTCGTCGTCGACGGTGGGGGACGCGCTCAAGGAACACGGCGTGCTCGTAAGCTACCGCAGCTCCTACCTGCTCGAACGCAACTGGATCCAGGCCTGCATGATGGGGTCGGAAAACAAGCCCTCCGAAAAGTTCGTCCGGCTGTTGAAAAAGGAGTTGGCCAGGTAGGATGGAGCTCCAGCTCCGTCCCCGTCTGCAGAGGGTCGAAGCTAGAGCTTCAACCTACGCCGTAGGATGCGGCTCTAGCTGCGTCCGGCTGCACGAAAGGAACCCGCTATGGAAGAATCTGAACCCCGGTTCATACCCTTCAATCCCCGCGGCGAAGTCGAAATCTACCACCGCCATCTCCCGCACTGGCGACAGACGGGAGCGACCTATTTCATCACGTTCCGGCTCGCCGACTCCATCCCTCGCAATATCCTGCTTCAATGGCGAGAGGAGCGAGAGCTGTGGTTGAAAGTGCATGGGATAACCGCCGATCTACCTGAAGATGAAAAGGGAAAGAGGTTTGCCGCAATTCCGGAAAAGGAGCGCAAGCGCGTTGATCGCGATGACGCCCGACGGTTGCATCTCGAACTGGATCGCTGCCACGGTTCATGCATGCTGCGGTCGGTCGCCAATGCGGAAATCCTCGATCAGGCCTTGTGCCACTTCCATGGGCAGCGATGCCGGATGGGCGATTTCGTCATCATGCCGAACCACGTCCATCTATTGGCTCAACCCTTCGATGCGCATCCGCTCGAAGATTGGCTCCAATCGGTAAAAAGCTACGCCGCGCGTCGGATGGACAAGGCGGCGATGGCAGAAGGCAAAGTGTTCCAGCAGGAAAGCTACGACCGCATCGTCCGCAACCGCGAAGAGCTTGATGCCTATCGTAACTACATCGAAAAAAACGGAGCCAAGGCGGGTTTGAAAACCTCCGAGTATCGCTATCATCGGTGCGACTGGCTGTAGGATGGAGCTCCAGCTCCGTCCCCGTTCGCAGAGGGTCGGAACTGGAGTTCCAACCTACGTCCTTCTACGCCGAGGTCGGGCGGTCGGCGACCCACTTGCGCATGGCGGTTTTGGTGTCTTTCCAATCCTTGGAGGAATCGCGCTCTTTCACGAACTCGCCAAAGAGGTGGAAGAAGATGGCGCGAAAGGTTTCGAGCAGCACCATGCGCTCCTGGAATTTCCCGATGCGGTCGAAGGTTTCGGTCTGCGGCAACTTGAGGCTGCGGAAGACAAATTCATCGGCGTCGAACGTGAAGGCCCAGGCTTCCTCGCCACGGACGAACTGCACCTTGGCCTTTTTGAGCTTCTTACCGCTGAGCAGGGATGTTTTTGCTTCTGCGCTGAGCATCGGCTCGCCTTTCTTCAGCGTGATCTCGTGCGCGCCTTTGCCCTCCATCACGAAGGTGAGCGGTCCTTCGACCATGTAGGCGATTTCGCCAACATCTGGAATATTCGCCAGCCCGCCGCGCTTTTCGGAGCAGTACCACAGCCACATCAAAAACTCGCGTCCGGCGGTGCCGTCGACCATGCCGTCCTCGAGCTCGTCGGAAAAACTGGCCGGCGGCCAGTCGTGCACGTCGACGCCGGCGGTTTTGGCAGCCATGTTTTCGGGATCGGCCACCTGCGCCATGACTCCGGTTGTTTGCATCAGGCTAAGCACAAAGGCATCGAGCTGCTTCTCGGACGTGGCGGTGGAATAGATCATGTGCGAGCGTTCGTCGAAGACAAAGTCGATGCCCTTGAGCTGCGGTGGCATGTCGGGCATCAGGCGTTCCTTGACGCTCTTCTTGATTTCGGAGCGCGCCTGTTGGTTGAGGTATTGTTTGTCCTCGGCCTCCATCGCGGCCATTTCCTCGACGGCGCATTCGGCCGAGAGCAAAGAGGTGGGAACCGTCTTCTTCGCCTGCGTCAGCGTCAGGCGTAGATACCCGCCGAGGTAGGCGGTTTCTTCGTTGATATTGCGGTCGAGCAGATGCCGCCCGGCCACCCATCCGTGGATCTCCTCCTCGGCGAGCGTGTTCAACGGCGGAAACGCCGCCGCGGCAAACTTGTCTATGTCCGCTTCTACAAAATCCCGCTGTGCGAAAAACATGCGGAAACTCAACGATCCTTTTTCAAATCCCATTTCAAATCCTCCCTAAATTCGTAGAAGCGACGCCCTCGTCGCTTTGCGTGCGCAGAGAACGCGATGGGGGCATCGCGTCTACGAGCATTACCAAGTTACGGTGATTCCGGTGGAAACGGTGCGGCCGGGCGGCTTTAGGCCGGGGATGGCCTGGAAGTCAGAGCCCCACAGGTTATCCACCAGAAGCGTAAGCCGCGCACTATGCGCGAAGCGCGGGAACCAATGCAAGCCAAGCGATGCGCTGGCTCCAAAATCGCCGCCGGAGCGGGCGGTGTTGCTGGTTTGATCGCGCAATGTTTGTGCGCCAAAAAGGTCGAATTGCGGCACAAATGTCCAATGTCCCGAAAAAGCCAGCAGGTGTTCGGGATAGTCGGTTTCGTACAGGCCATCCTGCACGTCGTTGTCTTTATGGACCCATTGGTAGAACGCCCGCAGCTCCAAGTCATCGGATGGATAATAGCTGATTTCCGATTCCAGGCCATCGACGTTCAGCGTTCCGAGATCGGTGGCCGCATAGGCGATCCAGTCCGAGGCATGTTCAACCTGACGATGGAACGCCGCCGCCCGCCAATCGAGGCTGGCCGAAACAAACTGACGGAAGCCCAGCTCCGTGTTTTGCGCCCGTTGTTGCTGAAGCAGCGGGTTGCTTTCCAAGGTTTGGAAATCGGGTTGCTGTACGGTTTCCGAATACGACGCATAGACCGTGCTGTTGTCCGTTGCGAACCAGTCGACTTCTGCCGCCGGCAGCCACTCGGCGGATTCCGAAGTTTGGAAAACGCTGTTCAGCCCCGCCGTGAGTTTGAACCGTTCATAGGTGAATTGCGGAAGCACCAATACCGATCCGCGCGTGCGATCCGAATTTTCGACGGATTCGTGTTCAACATCGCCACGCAGATTCAGCGCAATGTTTTGGATCTCCAGCGTCCGGCCTTCGACCGCCGCCGTCGCGAATAGCGAATCGGCTTCGTTTATATCCAGCTCGCGCAACGCTGCGCTTGCGCGGAAAAATGACCCGTCGAGCTCGCCCCTCGTTGCGCCAAGGAAGAGCAGGGAGTCCTCTAGTTTTTGTGTTCCGGTGCCGATCCCGTAATAGCCCTGCGTGCTGAATTCCTTTTGCTGGTGCGCGCCGATCAGATCGAGCTGCCACCCGTTTGTCACCGCCTGCACAAAAGCACCGCCGGCGTAGCGGTCGAGGTCGTTGGCATTGGAATCGATCCGCCGCGCTTTTTCCCAATCCACGAAAGCACCGATCCCCTCGGTTTGTGCCGACAGCGTGGTTTGGTAGTGCTCCTTGGTTCCGATCTTGGCGTCGGCTTGCAGGCGAGACGCCTGCGGTACGGTTTCGTAGGCGGCGGTGCCGACCAGATGCCCCGAGGCGTTTGCCAGTCCGGTGCGCGCTTCGGATGGGGAGAGCAGATATTCAGGGATTGGAAGTTCGGCGTTGAAGTGCGCGGAATAGGGGGCCTTCAGGTTTAGCCCGTTGATCGAAATCCCCGCGCCGGTATAGCTGCTGCCGCGGATCGAAAGATCCTGCTGCGCCCAGCCCTGCGGGTTGATCAGAATCTCCGGGTTTTGCGCGAAGGCGGAAAGCGGAACGATCAAGCTGATCAGACTGATCCTTTTCATGCGCATCAGCAAAACTCCTCGATGGTTTGCTGAAGGGCGTAGACGGCGGCGCGCAGCTCGTCGTCGGTGATGATCAGCGGCGGCATGAGGTAGAACATCGTGCCGAGCGGGCGGAAGAGGTAGCCCTGCTCGAAGAGCGATTGTTTGATCTTCGCGATCAACGGTTTTGTATCGAGATTGAGTTCCACAACACCGATCATGCCGAGGAAGCGCAGTTCCTTCACGCATTCGAGTTCCGCCATCGGCAACATCCACTGCTTCAACTTTTCCGCCATCTCGGCGGAGCGGGCGACAGTGTCCTCGGCTTCGTATATGTCGAGCGCGGCCAGTGCAGCGGCGCAGCCGATCGGATGTCCGGCAAACGTGTTGCCGTGGTAGAAGGTGTGGTCTTCCGGCGTGTCGGAGAAGGTGTCGTAGATCTTGTCCTTCACGATGCAGGCGCTCAACGGCATGTAGCCCGCCGTCAGCGCCTTGCCAACGCAGACCATGTCTGGGTCGATACCGGCGTGGTTGAACGCAAAGCGTTTTCCGGTGCGGCCGAAGCCCATCGCCACTTCGTCGACGATCAACAGCACGTCGTTGGCGGTGCAGCAGTCTGCCAGCTTTCCCAGATAGCCGGCGGAATACATTTTCATGCCCGCCGAACCGAGGCAGAGCGGCTCGACGATCACGGCCGCGAGTTTATCTTTGTGTTGTTCAATCACCTTCCGGCTGGGTTCAAAATCGCCGTCGGTCGGGAAGGGAAGCTTGGCGGGATGCGATACGGTTTTTGCGAACGGCTTGTGGAATCCATCGACAAAGCCGACGCCCAGTGCACCGAGCGAATCGCCGTGGTAGCCCTGGTCCATGCCGATCAGCCAATTTTTTTCCGGGCGGCCAAGGTTGTACCAGTATTGCACGGCGATCTTCAGCGCGGCCTCCACCGCACTGCAACCATCGCTCGCAAAAACGGAATGGCGCTCCGGTGTTGGCATCAGATGCGCCAACCGGTCGGCCAGCTCCAGCACTTTCGGATGCGTTAGGCTGCCGGTAATGCTGTGTTGCAGAACGCCCGCCTGCTCCTGAATGGCCTTCACCACCTGCGGGTGGCCATGCCCCAGTGCGCACGCCCACCAGCTCGAAACAACATCGACATACCGGTTACCCGCATCGTCGAAGAGATAAATCCCCTCGCCGCGCACCATGTTCGGCACGCCCTTCTCGATCGCCGAAAACGGCGTGTAGGGATGGAAGATGCGGTTTTTCATATCGCAAGTTGGTTCACGATCTTTTCGATTTCGGCGACGACGGGGATGGGGAGATTGGCGTAGTCGGGATTGGTTGTTTGAAGCTGGGGGCAGTAGGGGATGGTTCCGAGGATTTTAACTTTGCCGAATTGTTCGATGGCGGCGGCGTTGTCATCTTCGATGATCCCCGTTTCGCCGGGTGTGCTGGCAACGAAAACGACACCGGCGATATCAAGCCCGTCGGAACGCAGGGCGCGGATGGAGAGCAGGGTGTGATTGATGGTGCCGAGGCCGGGGCGTGCGGCGATCAGGATCGGGAGCTTCATGGCCTGCATCAGGTCGAGCATGGTTTCGTGGCGGTTGAGCGGCACCATGATGCCGCCTGCACCTTCGGCCACGATATAGCCGTATTCCGCGGCCAGCGTCCGCGCAGCGATGACGATTTCAGCGATTTCGATTTCCGTCCCGGCCATCTCGGCGGCGAGGTGTGGCGAGCAGGCGGGTTCGAAGCGATAGGGAGCCATGGATCGATAGGTTCCGAAATCAACCTCCATCGAGGCCATTGAAAGCGAGTAGTCTAAATCAGGCGCAGAAAGGCCTTGGGCTTTAGGCTTTAGGCTTTGGGATTCTTGGTTCCTAAAGTCTAAAGCCTTTGGATTAAAGCCTTCTGCCTTACAGCCGGTCTGCACGGGTTTCATCGGAACGGCATTGATGCCGCGGTGGCGGAGCTCGGCGAGCAGGAGCGCGGAGAGTGCGGTTTTCCCGATGCCGGTGTCCGTTCCTGTAACAAAGATCCCATTCATGCGGGCACCTTGCCTGAAAACTATTTGGTCAGCAAGAACGTAGCGGTTTCGTAGGTGGCGTAGACGCCGCCGTCGGTGGTGAAGCTTTCCTGGTAGTCGGCGACGAGCTGGCTGAGTTCGGTCCGGCTGAGCGGCGCGTTGCCCGCGCTGACTTTTCCCCCGGTGACACCCTGTTCGTGGATGGCTTGGAAGAACGCGCGCGCATCGTCGTACAGGATCTCTTCTTCGCTGTGCATGCGCCGTTCGATCCGGAAACCGGCGGCTCC
The DNA here is from genome assembly GCA_021734345.1 of Kiritimatiellales bacterium. Lineage (GTDB taxonomy): Bacteria > Verrucomicrobiota > Kiritimatiellia > Kiritimatiellales > Pontiellaceae > Pontiella. The sequence continues at coordinate 35,646 of JAIPJC010000015.1, forward strand.
GAGCGCGGCGACGGTTTCTTCGTAGGTCGGCAGCGAAATGAGCGGAGTTTTTTCGGGCGCGATTTCCTGCCGAAGGTCATGCAGCTCCTTCAAGGTGCCGCTCAGCATCATGCCGAGGGCGAAGGTGCCGCCGGGCTCCAGGCACTGGAAAATATTCGCGCAGGTGGCGGTCAGGTCGACGACCCAGTGCAGTGCGGCGCTCGAAACGATCAGCGGATAGGGGTCGTTGCCGCGGTAGGTTTGGGCATCGGCGACGATCCAGTTGATCTGCGGGAATCGTGTAAACTTTGACCGGCTGTGCGTGACCATTTTTTCGGCGACGTCGACCGCGTCGATCAGTACATCGGGGAAGTGCTCGGCCAGCAGGCGGGTTAGTTGTCCGGTTCCTGCACCGAGTTCGAGGATCTGTTCGGGGTATATTTCCGGCAGGAAGGCCACCACCGATTGTGCCAGCGCCAGCTGTGGGCGGGCGTGGCGGTCGTAGGTTTCGGCTGCGGCTGAAAAACGATGTCCGATCATTGGAAGTCCCCTGAATTCGGCGGAAGGTCTACGGTATTTGAGGGGGCAATGCAATCTCTGGGTGTCGCGGATGTGCCGGGTGCGGAAACCGAATTGGATTCCAAAAATGGGCGTGTGCGGTTATATTGCCGACCACTGGAAAAAGAGGGGGTATGAAAAAGAAAATCCTCGATCGTTATCCCTGCGACAGCCGTGGCTTGCGCATCGTCGATATTGCCGCGCAGCGCGTCAACGACCTTTACGACGATTTCGACAAGAACGCCCCGTTCCTGAAGAAAGGGCTGAACGACTTCATGGTGGAATACCTGATCGAATCGGTTCGCGAGCTCGGAAAGGAGAATTTCCTCGTCAACTTTTCGTTGGCCGAGGAGCTTGATCCGTCGGTCAAGGAGCGCGTCCGTAAAAGCATCGGAAGTTATTTCGACTATCTGCTCGAAAAGAACCTTCGGCAAATACACACCATCTTCCGCACCGCCAGCATCCTCTTGCTGCTGGGCGCGGTCTTGCTCACGGGATCCATCTACATGACCCATAATCGCGCGTTGAACGACTCCGTGGTGAACAACGTCCTTTCCGAAGGCTTGATCATCGCCTCATGGGTTTCGCTCTGGGAAGCGCTGGCGGGCTTCCTTTTGAACTGGCAGCCGGCCATGCGCGACCGGTTCATCTATCGCCGTCTACTGCGCAGCGAGGTGACCTTCAACCGCATGTCGGTTCCAGAAACGCCCGAAGTTCCTTCATGACCGCTGCGAAGTGATGGGCGGGCAGGGCGTGGCCGTCGTTTTCAAAAATCTTGAGTTGGCTGTCGGGCAGGTTTTTGTGCAGCCACCCGGAAGCCGACGGGGGAATGATCCGGTCGTCGGCACCGTGCAGCAGCAGCACCGGGATTCCAATGTTTGGAACCTTTCCGCGCACGTCCGATGCCAGCAGATATTCAAGTCCGGCGACGAGGTCTTCCGTTCCATCGCAACGCGGCAGGATGCCGCGTCTACTTTGCTTGTGCGGATAGTGGACGTTTTTAAAAAACTCCTCGAGTACCGCTTCGGGGTTGCGCTGGAGCTGGAGAATCATGCGGCGCAATACCTTTTCCGGTGTGCCGCAGGCATAACCTTCGCCTGCGCAGAACTTGGCCGTCGATGAAATCAGCACCAGCTTCTTGCAGCTTTCCGGCAGTAGCTCCATCGCCAGCAACCCGCCCATCGAACCGGTGACGATATAGTCGCTGTCGGGAATCCTGCGCTCGTCCAGCACGTGTGCGCCGGTCATCAGCCGCACATCGAATCTGTCCGCAAGCGCATCGCCCATTGGTTGAATGGCTTCAACGCCGTGCGCCCATCCCGATATGATTAAAACCGATTTCATTTTTTCATTGCAGAGACGATGGCCTTAGCGGCGTGTTCGAGGTCGTCGACGTGGTGGGCGAGGGTGACGGATAGGCGCAGGCGGGCGGAGCCGGCAGGGACGGTCGGCGGACGGATGGCGGCGGCGATGATGCCTTCACCGCGCAGTTTTTGCGAAATGGCGACGGCCTTGTTGTTGTCGCCGATGACGACGGGGATGATCTGGCTTTGGCTCTGCAATGTATCGAGTCCGGCGGCGTGGAGTAGCGAACGAAAATAATCGGCGTTGGCCTGCAGAATCGAGCCGAGCCGCGGGCTGGCTTCGAGCACGTCCATGATGCCGAGCGCCGCGCCGATGACGGCGGGTGGTGGAGCGGTGGTGTAGATGAAGGCGCGCGCGGAGTTGACCATTAGGCTTCGCAGGTTTTCGGAGCAGGCGACGAAGCCGCCATAGCCCGCGAACGCCTTGCTCATCGTGCCCATTGAAACGGTGACGGATTTTTCAAGGCCGTATTCTCGGATCAGCCCCGCGCCATGGGGGCCGAAGGTGCCGGACGCGTGCGCCTCGTCGACCATCAGCATTGCACTGTGCTTTTCGGCCAGCGCGGCGATTTCGGCCAGCGGCGCGATGTCGCCATCCATGCTGAAGACGGATTCGGTGATGACGAGTTTCCGGCCCGGCGCGTCGGCATGTTGTTCGAGCCGCTGTTTCAACGATTGGACATCGTTGTGGGCGAAGCGGACGAGCTTGGCGCCGGAGAGTTTGCAGGCGTCGATCATGCTGGCGTGGACGAGCTTGTCGGCAAAGACGAGGTCGTCGCGACCGGCGAGTACAGGGATGGTTCCGGCGTTGGCCATGTAGCCCGAGCCGAAGACGAGCGCGGCGGGATAACCTTTTTCCTGGGCGAGCCGGGCTTCGAGTTCTTCGTGGATCGGCAGGGTTCCGGCGACGAGCCGCGAGGAGGTCGAGCCGACGCCATAGAGGTCCAGCGCTTCCCGTGCGCGATCCATCACATGGCGGTGGTGGGCGAGATCGAGGTAGTCGTTGCTCGAAAAGTTGAGCACGGTATTGCCGTCGACGGTGATTTTTCCGCCGACTTCGGGATAGGCGCGGGCGGTGCGTTCCAGTCCGAGGGATCGGGCTTCGTCGAGTATCGGTTGTATCCAGTCTTCACGCATGAGCCGTACTTTGTCGAAGTCGGCGGAACGATGCAACATCGCTTTGACAACCGGTTTAATCGGATTAAAGTAGCCCCCGTATAAAGGGAGCAAAAGGCTATGGACTTGGGATTGCACGGCAAGGTGGCGATGGTGGCGGCTTCGAGCAAGGGGCTGGGGTACGGGATTGCCCGCGAGCTGGCGCGCGAAGGCGCACTGGTTTCGATCGGCAGCCGGACGGGGTCGGACGTATTCGATGCCGCCGAGGTGCTGATCGAGGAAACCAGTGGCGAGGTGCTGCCCAACGTGCTGGATGTCTCCGATCCCGACTCCATTGCCCTGTGGGTGGAAAAGACGATCGATGCGTTTGGCGGCGTCGATATGCTGGTGGTCAATGCCGGCGGGCCGCCGGCCGGGAACTTCGACCAGTTCGACGACGATGCCTGGCAGGATGCCTTCGAGCTGACGCTGATGAGTGCCGTCCGGATGATCCGCGCCGTACTGCCATCAATGCGCACCGCAGGCGGCGGATCGATCCTGACCATTACGTCGAGCGCGGTGAAGGAGCCGATCGATTTCCTACTGCTCTCCAACGTCATGCGGTCGGGCGTCACCAGCCTCGCCAAGAGTTTGGCGCAGCAGCTCGCGCCGGAAAACATCCGGGTCAACAACCTGATGCCGGGGCGGATCGATACCGACCGCGTCCAGTCCTTGGATGAAAGAAGCGCAAAGGCCCGCGGCCTTTCGGTGGAGGAAATCAAGGCGGCCAACGAACTCGGCATTCCGCTGCGCCGCTACGGCACCATCGAGGAGTTCGGTCGGCTCGGGGCCTTCCTGCTTTCCGATGCCGCCAGCTACATCACCGGCCAAACCATCGCCGTCGATGGCGGTGCGATCAAGACGGTTTGGTGAAAAAATGACGATTGATCCGTGACGCGTGAACATCCCTCACGGCTCGCTGGAAGGATAAAGAATGAACCTCAACACACTCGGGGAAACCAAAATCTGTGTCAGCCCCATCACGATCGGCGCATGGCAGCTGGGCGGACCGCTCTTTTTCGACGGCAAGCCGGACGGGCATCCCGATCCCGGGAAGGAAAACGTCATCCGCATGATTCATGAGCTGGGCGATCTCGGCGTGAATGCGATCGATACGGCGGAACAATATAGCGCGGGCGAATCGGAGCGGCGCGTCGGCGAGGCACTGAAAGATCGGCGCGATGCGTGGGTGGTTTCCTCCAAGTTCGGCTACCGGGTCGGTCCGAACAACGCGCGCGAGGACGACTCCAGTCCCGGCACCATCCTGCCGAGTCTTGAGGGATCGCTGAAACGGCTGGGTACGGACCACATCGACATCTATCTCTACCACTGCGCGCCTAAAATTGAAGATCTCGAGGCCGGCCGCGCGATTCTCGAAACTGCCAAGGCCCAGGGGAAGATCCGTGCGTACGGGATTTCGACCAACGATATCGGGCTATTGGAAAAGTTGGTGGAGCATGAGGCGGTCGACGTCGTCCAATTCCACACCAACCTGCTCGACGAGCATTCCAGGGTCTGGAAGCTTTGCCGTGACAATAATCTCGGAACGCAACTGCGGGGTGTGATGGCACAAGGACGATTAAGTGGGAAATATTTCAACTGTAAGCCCGAGTTTCGTTCCGACGACAACCGTTCCAATTGGTGCAAGGACGAGGACTATTCCCGCTTTGCGGTGCTGGCGGCTTGCCTGCCAGAAGGCATGACCATGGCGCAGGCGTCCATCCGCTGGATCCTCGACCGTCCCGGTGCGCACACTATCTGCATGGGCGCGAAGAAC
>JAIPJC010000016.1 GCA_021734345.1 Kiritimatiellales bacterium
GCTCGCACTGCTTGAACCCAAAGAACCGTAATATGAAATGCAATCCACTCCCCTTGCTTGTCCTGCTGCTGGCCATGGGCCCCGCCCATGCCCAGGAGTTGCGAACCTTCTCCAATGCCGGAGGAAAATCCCTCGAAGACCGCATCGTTAAATACAACTATGCCGAGCGCATCGTCACGCTGGAGAAGAATGGCAAGATCCCGCTCGACACCTTCGGCAAGGCGGATCAGGAATATATTCTGCGGTGGAACATGGCGGAAGGATTCATGTCCACCCTGCGCTTCAAGACCGAAGTCCAGCAGAACAGCTGGGCACGGATGAAGGCCGAAGAAACCATCACCCCCTACTGGATGGATGCCGTCCAGCTGCCCGGAAAGGAAACCCCCACCCACAACGTGGTCATGATTGACGACTACGAGGAATACAACGTCGTCTATCTGGATGCCGAAGGCTATGCCATCACCCTCCGCAACCAGAACGAATTCCCGATCGAAAACATCGTGGTGGAAAGCAAGGTCTACTATGAACAGGAGTACTACACCATCCCGGACGACATGTTCTCCAGCATGAAGAAGGAATACGCCGACACGGTCGTCAGCAACAAGGTGCGCTTCATCTCCGAAACCATTCCTTCCATCATCCCTCGCGAGGAAGTCGTGCTCCACTCCGAATGCGCCATCGTGGTCGACCAGCAAGTCGACCGCAATGCCCTCGTCAGCACCACCGAGAATGAAAACGGGGACACCATGGACGGCGAGGACAGCACGGACGGCTCGGAAAGCACCGCCGAAGTCACCGCCACGGTCGATGGATTCGGCGAGTGGAACGACCATGGCCGCCGCCGCAAAGGCTCGGTCACCGGCATCTGGGTCCGCATCGGCATCAAGGGACCCAACGGCGAAATGCTCTGGCGCGAAACCACCGACCCCGCGTCCCTTTCCAAGAAAGTCTCGTGGGAACCCGCTCCGCCCGCCAAATAGCCCCTTGCATGCCGCCCCGTCTGCAATGATCCCCCGCTATTTCCAGTCCGGTTTGTCTGGCAAAACACCGGCCCTTTCGCTTAATTCCTTTCCTGTCGGCAAGGCGTCCATGAACCGGCCGGCAAATTCAACCGGCCATGAAACACAGAAAACATAAATGAGCGCAATCCAACCGCAGTATTTTCTCTATAGTCTCGCAACGCTTTTTCTGGCCTGCATTTTCTCATCGGTCTTCACCTCCCTGCGCTATACCGGCGACGCGGGGCTGCCTCGGTTGATCGAACGTGAGGGCCGCCATACGAAGCTTCTTGAGTTCTGGCGGCGGCGCTGGCTTCTGCTTTGCAAGACCACGCGCCTGTTCCTGACGCTCTCTTCCATCGCAACCTTCATCCTGTTCTATCTGGCGCTGAAGGACTGTGCTCCCTGGTTCATGGTCACCGCGCTGTTCTTCCTATCGCTCGTCTACATGCTCGTCGCGCGCGTGGTCCCGCATGTGCTCTCGGAAAGCTATGCCGACCGCATCTCGCTGGCGGCCCTGCCAATCGTAGGAACCCTCACCCTGCTGATGTACGTCTTTGTCTGGCCGCTCCAGTTCATCGAGGACCACCTGCTCCACCACGCCATGTCGGCCTCGGACGACGAAGACCGCCCCTCGCCGGAGGACGAAATCAAGAGCCTGATCGATGAGGCCGACGGGGAGGACCTGGAGGAAGAGGAACGGGAGATCATCCGCAGCGTCTTCGAGTTCGGCGACACGGTGGCGCGCGAAATCATGACCCCGCGCATCGACATCAGTGGGCTCAAGGACACGCTGACGGTCGACGAGTGCGTCGGCGTGGTGAAGGAATCGCGCCATTCGCGCTTCCCGGTCTACCACGAGAACATCGACGACGTCGTCGGCATGGTCCACGTGAAGGATCTACTCAGGCTCTGCGCCGGGGATGAGGGCGGAACCCCCATCAGCCGGCTGGTGAAGAAGATCGACTTTGTACCCGAAACCATGCCGATCAACGACCTGATGCAGTTGATGAAGCAGACGCGGGCGCAATTGGTGCTGGTGGTCGACGAATACGGCGGCACCGAGGGGCTGGTTACGATGGAAGACATCATCGAGGAACTCGTCGGAGAGATCGAAGACGAATACGACCTCAAGGAGCGGGAGCTGCACCGGCGGCCAGATGGTTCCATCATGGTGAAGGCCCGCATGCCGATCTACGAGATCAACGAAGAGCTTAACGCCAAGCTGCCGGAAAACGACGAGTACGATTCGCTTGGCGGCTACATCTTCTCCGTGCTCGGCCGCATCCCCGCCGTCGGCGAAACCCTGGAGGCGCCGGGCTACACGCTGCGCATCCATTCCGCCACCCGCCGCCAAATCCAGGTGGTCCACATGGTACCGAACGACGCTCCATAATTTTCTCGAATGCAACACCCCCTTTCGTACATGATTCGGCATCGTCCATCTGACGACCAACAGGAGCAGACCATTATGAATGGAAATGGAACACGTTTTCTCCTCTATACCTTGGCGGCGTGCGCCTTGGCATTCCACGAACCGGTGCGGGCCGATGACCTGAAGGACTACTACGAGCGGCAAAAGGCGGAAGTCGCGCCGTCCTTCAAAGCACCGGAACTTGGAAGCGAAATCACCATCGTCCTGCTGGCAGGCCAGAAGCGCACCGGCATCCTGATGAAGCTGACCGGCGACGAGGTCGGGATCATGGCCGAGGCCGGCTCGCTGACCTACAAGCGCAACGCCCTGCACGAATCCACCCGCGCGCAACTCTTTGCCGAAGACTATGCCAACGCCATAGCCATCGAACGCACACGGGTATACAAGGATGAACTGTATGCGCAACAGGTGCAGAAAGAGCAGGGCGGCATGCACGAAGGCAGTATTTCGGTCACCTCCAAAGTGGATAAGAAATTCGACAAGGCCGAAGAAAACGATGAAAAGGAAAACAAGCAGACCGGCGACACCATTACCACCACAACCACGACCAAAACGACCACGGAAACGCAACAACTGGCTGTGACCATCGCGAACAACACCACCCATTCGGACACCTACACGTTGGCCTGGTACTTTTTCGCCGAACCCTTGGAAGGCGGGAACGCAACCGTTCACGACAGCGACTCCAAAACCATCACCGTGGAGGCGCGCAAACGGGTCCGGCACGACATCGTCTCCAAGCCATGCTCGGTCGTCGAAACGACGGTGCAGCGGGAACTCCCGAGCGTCAACCACACCCCGGATCCCAAGATCACCAAATCCGGACAGCAAAACGCAGGCTACGTCGTGCTGCTCAAATATGGCGACACCATCCTCGATGCGAAAGCCAGCTCCAGCACCTACCTTTCCAAGGAATGGCTAGACAAGCTTTGAGCAAAAGGCGGACCACCCCGTCCGAAAACACTCGACGAACCGCCCGGACTCTGGACAATACGCCCCGATTTCCAAGGTTTGGATTTCGGGATCTATTTTTCAGGAGAACGCGATATGGACAACATCCGCAGCAAGAAAGCCTTCATCTGCGACATGGACGGCGTCATCTACCATGGCAATAAGCTATTGCCCGGCGTGACCGAATTCGTCGACTGGCTCAAGCGTGAAAACAAGCGGTTCCTCTTCCTCACCAACAGTAGCGAGCGTGCCCCGCGCGAGTTGCAGGAAAAACTCAAGCGCCTCGGCCTCGACGTCGACAAGGAGCATTTCTACACCAGCGCACTCGCCACCGCCGCATTCGTCGCCAAGCAGGCCCCCGGCTGCAGCGCATACGTCATTGGGGAAACCGGCCTGATCAACGCCCTCTACGACGCCGGCATCAGCATGAACGACGTCAATCCCGACTACGTCATCGTCGGCGAATCGCGCAACTACACCTACGAAAACATCCTACGCGCCGTGAAATTCATTCAGCACGGCGCCAAGCTCATCGGCACCAACCCCGACCAGACCGGCCCGACTGAGCAAGGCATCGTCCCCGCCACCGGCGCGCTCATCTCCCCGATCGAAAAGGCCACCGGCCAAACCGCCTACTTTGTCGGCAAACCCAACCCGCTCATGATGCGCACCGCCCTCAAGAAGCTCGGTTGCCAGCGCGAAGACACCGTCATCGTCGGCGACCGCATGGACACCGACATCATCGCCGGGGTCGAATCCGAAATCGCCACCGTGCTCGTCCTTAGTGGTTGCACAACCCGCGACGAAGTCCACTCCTTCGCCTACCGCCCCGACCACATCCTCAACGGAGTGGGAGACATCCCCGGATGAAAACGATCAAGCGCGCCGTCGCCACCAAGTTGCTTCCCTGGTTTTCCGCCAACAAACGATCCATGCCGTGGCGCAGCAACCGCACGCCCTACCGCGTCTGGATCTCAGAGCTGATGCTCCAGCAAACGCGCGTCGACCAGGCCACCCCGTACTTCAACCGCTTCATCAAGCGCTTCCCCTCGCTCAAGTCTCTCGCGGCCGCCTCGCAGGAAGACGTGTTGAAAATGTGGGAAGGGCTCGGCTACTACTCCCGCGCCCGCAACCTCCACAAGGCCGCCCAGATCATCGCCAACGAACACGGAGGACGATTCCCCGGCACCGCCGAGGAAATCCAGAACCTTCCGGGCATTGGCAGCTACACCGCCGCCGCCATCGGATCGCTCGCCTTCAACCTCGATCTCGCCGTGCTCGACGGCAACGTTATCCGCGTGCTCTCGCGCCTCTTCGCCTGCACCTCCTCCAAAAAGGAGCTCCAACAGATGGCCGACGACCTGCTCGTCAAAGGCGATGCCGGCAACTTCAACGAAGCGATGATGGAGCTCGGCGCGACCGTCTGCCTGCCAAAAAATCCGCAGTGCTGCGAATGCCCGATGTCCGGCGTCTGCAAAGGTTTAAAGTCGGGAAATCCAACCGACTATCCTGTTAAGGCCCCGAAGAAAAAGATCCCGCACATCGTCGTCGGCGCTGCCGTCGTCACGAATGGAAAAGGCGAAGTGCTCATTGCCCAGCGCCGCAACGAAGACATGCTCGGAGGCCTGTGGGAATTCCCCGGCGGCAAGCAGGAACCCGGCGAAACCATCGAACAATGCATCGTCCGCGAATTGAAGGAAGAACTCGGCATCAACATTGTAACGGGCGACTTCCTCGTCACCGTCAAACATGCCTACAGCCACTTCACGATGGAACTGCACACCTACTTTGCCAAAATCAAGTCCGGCCGCCCGCGCCCGATCCACTGCCAAAACTTCCAATGGCTTGGGATTCCCAAACTCCGAACCGTGCCCTACTCCAAGGCCGACCTCAAAATCATCGAAGCCCTCGAGAAGCGTTGATGGAGGGGTCGCCGAGGTCGGCTTTTTTGAGGTAGGCACGCATCCCCAACGTGTTGCCGATGAGCGTGAAAAGGCTCATGGCCAACGCTGCGCACAGGAACAGGTGGCGGTAGGCATAATCCTTTGGGATCATCAGAATCAACGCCACCGACAACGCCCCTTTCAAGCCGCCGAGGTTGAGCACATGCTGCCACGGCATCGGAATCCGGATCCTCAGCAGGCGGAATGCCGCACTAAATCCATAGACCACCACGCTGCGGGAAACCAGCAACGCCGCAATTACCACGGGAAAAACCAGCCAGGGGATTTCGCCGTAGTGGGAACCGATCTCCACCCCCAGCATGAAGAACAGTACGGCATTGGCCAAGTCGCCGAAGAATTCCCAAAGATCCTGGTAGAATGCCATTTCGGACTGGGTGGGCATCTCGTTGATCCGGTACCGGCGCAAGGCCATCCGGAAGACGATCGTGGTCGCCATGACCGCGATCACTCCCGAAATCTGAAGCCAAGCCTGCGCCATGCAAAATGTCAGATAGACAATCAGCAATGGCAGCAACGACCCGACGAAATGGTCCTTCAAGGCCTGCCACCGGCGCATCAACCAGGCAACGAACCACCCTGTGGCAGCCCCCAGCAAAACCGCGGCGGCGATGGAAACCATGAAGGATAGGATCCCCTCTTCAAAAATAAGCGCCTTCCCCTTCAGTACCTTTCCACCCAGTAGCGTGAAGAGGATTATGGTGGTGCCGTCGTTCAACAGCGATTCGCTTTCAATCAGGGTTCGCAACTTTCCAGGGATGGGGAACTGCTGGAAGACGGCCCCCACCGCCACCGGATCGGTGGCCGACATGATGGCGGTGAAAAAGAGGATGTCAATCCATGGCAGATCCGTGGCCCAGTGCAACGGAACCGCCATAACCAGCATGCTGGCCAGAATACCGAGCGAGGCCAGCAGGGATGCCGGAACCGCCTCCGCCCGCGCCATGCCGAAATCAAGGGAACGCGACGCATCAAAAATCAGGACCGGCAGGAAAATGTACAGGATCACGTCGGGTTCGAGTTGCATCGCCGGGAGGATGGGCAAGAGCGTGTGCTGCAACAATCCGTAGCCAACTCCAAACAGGACAACCCAGCAAATATAGGGAAGCCTCGACGATTTGAAATGGTGCTCGATGGCGCATAGCCCGATCAAGAACAGGCAGACAAAAACCAATCCATTCACCAGTCCCGATTCCATAGTTCCGGCCCCTTTCCCAAGGAGAGGGCATTCCATCCTTGGCATATTCGATGCGCCGCCGATGGTGGCAAAAATCCATCGCCGGGCGCAACGACAATATCGCGTGGCAACGAAACGGTCCGATATTCGTACAAGCTCAACAAAAAGGAGGTGATGTTTGTCTTTATTAAACACCCGTATATTGGGATTATCCCGTCCTGTCATGAAAAACAAATCCACACGCAAAAAAGGCATGACGCTGATCGAGGTTCTCATCGCGCTGGTCATTCTCAGCATTGGCGTTTCGTCGATGATGGTGGCGATGTCGCGCTGCCTTTCGGTGGTACGCACGGCGCGCAACCGGGAGGTGGCGCGCAGCCTGTTGCGCCGGGTGGACATTGAATATCCGATCGAACGGAAGAAGATGGAAGAGACCTCGGAGTCCGGCGACTTCGAGGACACCGAAGGCTATACCTGGACGCGCGACATCCTGATGGTCGACGAAGAGGAGCGGCCGGGGTTGTTTTTGGTGACGACCCGCGTCCAGTGGTCGGAGCGCGGCCGCGATTCCTTCGAGGAAATCACCACCTACAAATATGCGCCCGAAGCCGAAAGCGTAACGAGCAAGTTGTGAAAGCTGACACCGAAAATCTGAAACCCAGACCCAGCTCCGGCTTCACGCTGCTGGAACTGATGGTGGCGATGGTGATCCTGACGATTGCCATGTCGATCGCGTTCCAGGCGTTCAGTGGGACCATCCACGCTTGGAAACGCGGGACGGAGGTGGTGGACGGCATCAAGCATGGCGACTTTGCCATGAACCAGCTGGCCTCGGCGCTGGACTCGACGCTCTATTTCTTCAACCCGCGCAAGACCTATGCCTTCACGATTGAACGGGGCAACGCCGGCAGCCTACCCGCGGATACGATCAGCTTTGTCACCGCCAGCAGCGCGTTCATGCCGGATGGATCGCCTTTCGCCAAAGGCCCGCACCGCCTGAAACTGTTCATCGACGACGAAGACGGCAGCCCCGCCCTGTTTGCCTCCGCCCTGCCCGCCATTGCCGAGGACGAGGACGAGGAGTCGGAATACGTCGAAGAACCCATGCTGGTTTCCCGCGCCGTCCAGGGGTTGGAAATCCTGATCTACGACGAGGAAACCGAAGACTGGACGGAGGACTGGGAAAAGGAAAACGACGTGCCCGAGCGCATCTTGATCAAGATCTATGTGGCCTCGGAGGACGAAGACGAAGAGCCGATCGTATTCACCCGCGTGCTGGAAATCCCGGTTGCAAAATCGGTGGAAGCAAAACTCACGGGTCCATCAAAAGGCGCACAGACTGGCGGCGGAACAACACCCAGCGCAGGCGGCCCCACCATCAACGTTGGCGGCGGAAACCTTCCCCAACAATAACCCATCATGAAACGGCACGCGAAAAACAGAATGAAAGCCAAGGAAGGCGCCGCCCTGCTGGTAGCGCTGTGGGTGCTGATCATCCTCTCGTTGATCGTGGGTTCGTTTGCCTTCGAGGTTCAGCTGGAGTCGATGCTCGTCTCCTACAAGCGCAAGAAGTTCCGCGCCGAAATGATGGCGCTGTCCGGCATCGAATACGCCCGCGCCATCCTCGACAAGCAAGCCCAGGCCAAGGAGCTCGAAATCGAGGACATGGAGGAGGATGAAAACGGCTTCATGCAGGCCGCGCTCTACATCAAGCGCGGACTCTCCACCAGCTCGACCATCGAACTGGGCGACGGATCGTTCACGGTCACGCTGGAATCGGCCGAGGCCGGCCGCAACGTGAATCTGCTCACGCGCGACGAATGGATCAACATCCTTGAGATGGCCAACGTACCCTCGACTGAATGGGATACCATGATCGACTGTCTGGAGGATTGGATCGACGAAGGCGACCTGCACGGACTGAACGGCGCCGAATCGGACGACCCGTTCTACAAGGAGCGCGGCTACCCGGTAAAGAACGGCCCGCTCGACAGCGTCGAGGAGCTACTGCTGATCAAGGGCTGGGGGCCGGACATTCTCTACGGCAAGGATGCCGACGAAGACAGCGATGCGATCTTCGGCATTGCCAACCTGCTGACCGTCTGGGGCGATGGCAAGGTCAATCTCAACACCGCCAGCACCGATGTCCTGCTCAGCTACTCCGAATATGAAGATTGGGAGCTCGAAAGCGTACTCGAGGCACGCAATGGACTCGATGGCGAAGCCGGCACTCTCGATGACGGAATCAAGAATCTGGCCGATGTCGGGGCGGATCCCAATAAATTTAAATTGCAAAGTGATTTTGTGAAGGTAACTTCTACGGGTGAGATGTTTGGCAACCAATACCAGATTGAATGCATCTTCCTGCTCAAGGAAAAGGATTCGGTGATCGTGTACTGGAAAGAGGGCCCACCCAAGAAAGATGCGAATGCGCGATAGATTCATTACAGCAGTATGCCGGACCGCGACAGGCATCGAATGGACCACCCTCAAGCTTAGCCGGAAGGAGGGGCCCGAACTGGTTAGGCAGGAATCCATGCCGATGCCCATCGCCGGCGACACCGTCGAGGAGGCGATGACCTCCATCGAACTCCCTGAAACGATTGCCGACCAGCTCCATGGCGACATTGTCATTCCACTGCGTTCCGCCGAACTGCTGATGCGGGCCACGGATTTCCCCACCACCGTTGCCGCGGAAATCGCCGACATGGTTGGCTTCCAGATCGACAAGATATCCCCCTTCCCATCCGATCAGCTGGCGGTTTCCCACGAAATACTCCAGCAATCCGAAGGCTCTTCGCTTGTACTGATGGCCGCCGCACGGCGCAGTTGCATCGATGCTATCGGCGATGCCTTCGATGCCAAAGGGGTGCGGGTCCACAGCATCGACGCACGCGTGCTCGGCTGGCTGCAACTTTTGGCCGATGCGGGGCATCTGCCCGCAACCGACTGTGAAATTTTAATCATCGACGACGAGATCGATTCCACCCTCGTGGTGGTTTGCAATGGATCCCCGTTGGCCTTCCGTACCCTGCAAACGCAACTTAGCGATCCAGCAGCCGCCGACGACCTCGCCTACGAAATCGGCTATACCCTTACGGCCCTCGATACCGAACGCGAAATGCCTGCCCCGGCGGCCATCCAATTCTGGACGCGCACCACCCTGCCCAAAATCCTGTGCGAAACGCTCAGGGAAAAGAGCGGACTGACCTTCCACAACCACGACCTAGGCACGCTTCCCCCGCTCTCCGAGGGCATTGTGCGCCGCTCCCAAAAAACCGGCAGCCATATCGAACTGATCCCGCGCGAATGGATCGATCACGAGATCCGCAAGCAACTGAACCGGAAAACCATCAAGGCCGCCTCGATCGTGGTGGGCGTCTGGCTGGCCGTGATGCTGGTCTTCTTTAGCGTGTATAAAACCCGCGACATACAGCTATCCAAGGTGCAGCGGCGGGCCGACGCCATTGCGCCGGCCGCTAAAACGGCACTTGAAAACCGGCAAAAACTCCGGGCGCTCAAGGCCTACACCGACCGGTCCAGCTCCGCACTGGAATGCCTGCGGGAAGTCACCCGCATGCTGCCCGCCGGCGACATCGACTTCGTCTCATACAACTACAACAAGGAAAAAGGCATTTCGTTGCGCGGCTCCTCCAGCAACGACGACACCGTCTACGACTTTTTCAAAACCCTGACCACCTCGAAGCTGTTCGAACACCTCAAGGACCAATCCGTCAACACCAAGACAACCAAAGGCGTGCGCCGCTCGGTCTACTCCGTCACCTTGGTCCTGCCGGTCGCGGAGGAAGGGCCATGAAGATTACGCAACGGGAAATGACTCTGGGTGTCGTCACACTGGCCGCCTTGCTCGCCGGCCTGGCGTGGTACATCGTCGACAGCAAGGTCGACGACTGGAAATCCAAGGCCAACGAAATACAGAAGCTCGAACAGCAGATCAACCTCCACCAAAACGCCATCAAGATGCAGGAAAACTGGATGGACGAGCTCACCGCCCTGCAGAAGGATCTCCGCGCGTTCGATAACCTGCAGCACTCCGTGGCCCCGGAACTGATGAAGACGATCAAGTCCATCTCCAGCAAGTACGGACTCGAGATCACCCGGACCCAGCCCTACAACGAAAAGCCGACCGGCGATTTGTACGAGATAGGCATCAACTGCACATGGGAAGGTTCGCTCGATGCCATGGTGCACTTCCTTACCGAACTCCAGCAACAGGGCGTACGCTATGATGTCCGCCAGCTCAACGTAACCCCCGTCGGAAAGGACTCCGGCAAGCTCAAAGGCAACATGGTGATCCACTGCGTCTATACCCGCAAGGCCGCCAGCCCCGCCAAGCCAGAGGAATAGGCGCGATGATGCACCTTGAATCCATCACCACCGGTGCCTTCGAGGAAATCTGCCATATCGTCTGGGACGCCGGGAACAAAGCCATCGTCTTCGACCCCGGCTTTGATGCAAAGCTGATTGCCCAGACCTTGAAAAAACACGACCTCGAAGTGGCCGCCTATATCTGCACGCATGGCCACGCCGACCACATCAACGCCCTTGCCGACCTGCACGCCCAACGTCCCGCACCGGTCGCCATGCACTCCAAAGACCTAGCGTGGGCGTTTGGATCCATGAACCGCATCGAGCCCTTCTACCCTGCTCCGAAACGTCCGTCCATCGCAACATTCCAGCTATTGGAAAGCTCCCGGGAATGGAGCTTTGCCGATATGCGCTTCCAATGCCTGGAAACGCCCGGCCATACGCCTGGCTCGTGCTGCCTGCTCTTTCCGGAAGCGGGAATCCTGATTGCGGGCGACACCCTGTTCAAGGGATCCTGCGGCCGCACCGACCTGCCCGGCGGCAGCGCGCGCCAGCTAAAGGAATCTCTCAACATGCTCAAGCAGCTGCCCGATGACGTCCGCGCCTATCCCGGCCACGGCCCCGACACTACCATCGGCATCGAACGCCGCACCAACTTCTACATGCGGTAGCCAATGTAGACGGAGCTTCCAGCTCCGTTTGGGCTGAAGACAGGATCTATTCTGTCCGTTGCAATGGTGAAATCCAAAACACAAGCCCACCCCAATGGAGCAGGATGCTCCATCTACGAAATTAGCGAGGAAGCTTGATGTCGCGGCGGATGTAGGTGGGCACGTCGAGATCCTGGTTTTCATGGATGGTGGGATTCAGGTTGGCAAAGCGCCCCTTGCCGGTGGTTTCGAGCGGTAGCTGTCCCTGTTCCACGCTCAATCGGCGGTTGAAGGTAAAGCCCATCTGGCGGTTGGCATCGTCCACCAGCGGTTCCTTCCACTGCTCGGCTACCAGCACGATGGCCGACAAGCGGCCGGCAAAGGCCGGATCGATCGCCACGCCAAAGTTGACCCAGGTGTCTGCTGGCAGTTTTTCCTGAAGCCGGTTCATTACCGTTTCGATCTCGCTGAGTTTCAGGTCGTGGCCGCCGGTCAGCCCAACAACCAGGCCCGCCGCCTTGGCCAATATTTTGCCGCTGTTAAGCAAGCGGTGCTGCACGAGGCCATCGGCCACGGCTGCGCCGCGGGTTTCACCAGCAGCATCGGCACTGGCGAAGTGGCAGAAGCCATCGCAGTTGCGCAACATCGTGCGGATGCATGAAAAATCCAAGCCGCAGAGACCGTTCTGCGAGAGCATGCGCCAGAGCGCGTTGATCCCATCCATCATGAGTTGCTGGCTGCGGGCAAATATCTGTTCAACCGGCAGGTCGGCATCGGCGCGGTCAACCATCGACTCGTTGGGGATGCGGATGATGGCATCGGCGTGGGTGCGGATCTTCTTCAACGCATCCTCCGCCTTGCGGATAATCGGTTTCCCTTCGAACACAAACGGCAGCGTGGCCATGCACAGCACCAGCGTACCGGCTTCGCGCGCAATACGGGTGATGACTGGAACCGCTCCCGATCCTGTTCCGCCACCGAGCCCGGCCACGATCACCAGCAGATCGACCTGGCGCAGCTGCTGGCGGATGTTCGATGAGTCCTTTTCGATCGACTGCCGCCCCAGCTCCACATCGCCGCCGGCGCTGAACCCGTTGGTGACCGCTCCGCCAACCTGGATGACCCGAACCCCCGTAGTGGCTTCGAGCACCTTGGTGTCGGTGTCGATCACGACGGCATCGAGTCCGGGATTGAGCGAGCACATGTGGGCGACGGCCTGGGTTCCACTGCTGCCGATACCCATCACCAGAATGCGCGGCGCAGCGATGATGCGCCCATGGGTGGTGGTTGCATCATTCATGCGCACCTCCCCAGAATAGCTTCAAAAGCTTCTTGCCCAGCGAGGGTTTTTCTTCCGTCTTGCGCAACGATGCGGCGTAGCGGATGCAGCCGATATGGGCGGCATAGCGCGGCGCATCCGTGGCCGAAGGCAGCCCCTGCACATCGAACGGCTTGCCGTGCGAACACGGCACGTTGAATACCTTCTGCCCCAGGTCGCGTACGCCGTTCAGGAATGCCCCGCCGCCGGTGAGCAGTACGCCGGCACTGACGGGAACGTTGGGGCAGCGCAGTTCGATATGATCCTTGACCAAGGTTAAAATCTCTTCCATGCGGGCGTTGATGATCGTGTTGAGCGTGACCGCGCGCACCATCTTGCCCGGAAAACCCTGCTGGGCGGGAATGGAAATATTGTGGTCGCGCTCCATCAGGTTGGTGAGGGCGCTGCCTTCCTTGAGCTTCATGTATTCGGCCTGGGTCGACGGAATCTTCAAGCCCACGGCGATGTCGTTGGTTATGTGGTCGCCGCCGACCGCGATCGACCCGGCGGTTTGGATGAAGCCGTCGTGGTAGAGCACAAAGTCGGTGGTTCCACCTCCGAGGTCGATCACCAGCACTCCGGCGGTTTTCTGTTCTTCGTTCACCACCGCCAGCGCGGAGCAGAGCCCGCTGAATACGGCGTCGGAGCAATCGATGGGCGCGTCGTCGACGATCTTGCGGCAGTTGTCGACCGTGCTGCGCTTGCCGTGGATGGTCAGCATATCGACGCGCAGTTCCTCGCCGGTCATGCCGACGGGGCTGGTTACGTTGAGCGTGTCGTCGATCTGGAAATACTGCTGGAGGGTGTGCAGCTTGATGCGGTTTTCCGGCAAGGCCACCTTGCGGGCGATTTCGACGACCTCGGAAACATCCTCGTCGGTGACTTCCGCCAGCTGGTTGTCTTCCGGATCGACCAGCTTGAGGAAACCGGTGCTGGCCTTGCTCTCGGCCTGGCCGCCGGAGGTGACCAGCAGGACGGAATGGATGCTCTTGCGACGGTTTTCCTCGGCGGCCTTGAGCGCGGCACGCACGCAGGAGATGGCGTGGTCGCGGTTGATGATTTCGCCCTTGCGGATCCCGCGCGACTCGGCTTCGCCAATGCCGATCACGGAAACGACGCCGTCGGCGCGCAGCTCGCCCACCATCACACGGATGGTGCTCGTTCCGATTTCCAAAACTGCGGTTGCTTCAATGGACATAGAAACCCTGTAAACTAATAATAGCTCACCGGCACCTTGGCCGAATCGAGGGTGAGGTCGACTTCTTTCACGCGCTTGCCTTGCCCGTTGGCGATCTTGATGACCGTGGCCAGGTTCTGCAGTTTGGATTTGAGCGAGAAACGCGGCATCCGGACCCGGATGCCCTCCTTGAGGCGCATGTCGATGAAGTCGGAATATTTAACATCGAGGCTTTCAATCTGGACGTAGGAGCGCAGATAGCCGGTGCTTTCACACAGGGCGATGATCTTGATGGCGGTTTCCACATCCGGGTGCTCGACGGGCAATCCCAGCCGCAAGTCGGCATCCAGTCCTTTGATCAGCGGCAGGCCCGCGGCGCTTTGGCGCGGCGGCAGCACATAGCCATAGCGGTCGACGACAAATGGAAAGCGCTGGGCCTGTGCGCCGGTAATGCGGGCGACCGGCATGCGCTCCTTGACCTTAACGATCAGCGTATGGGGCAATTTGCGGGCGATAAAAACGGATTCCACTACTGGCACCTGCGCCAACGCCTGCTGGATATCCGCGAAATCGACATCGAACAGGTTCATCCCTTCCGAAAGCCCCGTATATTCGCGGATGCGTTCTTCGCTAAGCTGCCCGTCGCACGAGATCAGCAAATGCTGCACTTCGAAACTCGGATTGTTCGAAAACAGCTTGCGGTTGATCAACTCGAAGCCTTCCTTGAGACCGAATACAATCGCGCCGACCACCAGCAGCAGCAGGATAACCGTAACCGCCCGGCGCATCAGTGCCGACGAGTCTGCCCCTTTCCGCTTTTTGGTTCTGACATACAACGGTTTTGACCGTGTTTGCGTCTTTTTGCGTGTTCCCATCCCAATACCTTTAAAATCAATGGGCGCACTATAGATGAGCGGGTTCGAGGATTCAACGTTCCGATGCCGATAAAGTTTCAACCGTCGCATTGCGGCTGAAATACAGGGATGCCGAAGAGCTTGAAAAACCGGCGCAAGCGTGCCTAGCTATACCCATTGAACGCCATGATGGCGAAAACCCCAAAAGGACAACCATGAAACATGTTTTGAATACCGAAAACGCTCCCACCCCGATCGGGCCATACAACCAGGCTGTCAAAAGCGGGCATCTGCTCTATACGTCCGGCCAAATCCCCATCGACCCGGCCACCGGAACGTTGGTCGAAGGCGGCATCCGCGAACAGACCATCCAGGTATTGGAAAACCTCAAATGCGTGGTCGAAGCAGCCGGCAGCACCCTCGACGATGCCATTAAAACCACCGTCTTCCTGGCCAACATGGCCGACTTCCCCGTCGTAAACACCATCTACGCCGAATACTTTGGCGAGGTTAACGCCCCGGCGCGCTCGACCGTGCAAGTGTCCGCCCTGCCAAAAGGCGCCTTGGTTGAAATCGAACTCGTCGCAAAGGTCTAACCCGGCTTCGCAGCGGGAGGGTTGCGCAAAATTATTTGATGCAAAATGTGGAACGGGAACACCGAACCTCCCAAAGCCGAAGCTATATTTTGCATAAAATAATTTTGCCCCCATCCTCGACAAGGTGGAAGGAAGATAAACAATGACTCGCAAAAAGATCATCCAAATTATTTTCGGTTTTGCATTGGTGGCGGCGTTCGGGATCCGCAGCCTGTATATCCGGCATCCGATTATTACAGGCTGGACGATGGGCACGAGCTACAGTGTGACGGTCAAGGGATTCGTTTCACGTCATGCACTCACCGACCTTGCCAAGCAAATCGAGGCGGAGCTCGTGGAGGTCAACCGGCAAATGTCGACATGGATTCCCGAGAGCGAGATCTCGCGCTTCAACAGCACGGAATCGACCGAAGCTTTCCCAACCTCGGAAGGCTTTGCATCCGTCGTCAAGGAATCGCTGGAGTTGAGCCAAACGACCAGCGGAGCATTCGATCCCACCCTTCAACCATTGCTCAAGGTTTGGGGCTTTGGCAGCGAAGGCGAGGAACACAAGGTTCCAACCGATGCCGTAATCGCCCAAGCCAAGTCCATGATCGGCTGGCGGCACCTGACGAGCGACGGAACCTCCAGCATCCGGAAGGACATGCCCGCCCTCGCGCTCGACCTCGGGGCGATTGCGAAGGGCTATGGCGTGGATGCCATCGGCCAGCTGCTGGAACGGAATGGCTATGACAACTGGTTTGTCGAGATCGGCGGCGAGGTGGTCGTCCGCGGCACCAACCCCAAAGGCAACCCGTGGCGCATCGGCATCCAGTATCCGACCACCAACCCCATGGATGACCGGCTTCAAGGCGTCGTCAACCTTTCGGCGGGCGCGGTGGCGACTTCGGGCGACTACCGCAACTATATCGAACAGGACGGCGTGATCTATTCGCATATCCTCGATCCGCGCTCCGGTCGCGCCGTGCTTTCGGATGCCGCCAGCGTAACCGTAACCGCCCCGGATTGCACTTTGGCCGACGGCGTGGCCACGGCCCTTTTCGTGATGGGCCCGGACGAAGGGCTGGCCTGGGTGGAGCAGCGTCCAGAGATCGAGGCCATGTTCCTGGTGCGGGGTGAAAACGGCAAAATATTAGAGAAATTTAGTTCGGGATTTCGAACCACCACAAGCTATATTCCGTCGAACTGAACCTCGAACAAAAAAGGAACCGACCGTCATGCGCTACATCTATCTAGCTCTCTGCATTTCCTCTCTCGTGCTTTGCGGCTGCAATAAGGATGCAAAATCCATCGAAGAAAAAGAAGAGCGCAACCCGCTCGTGAAGACCGGCCAGTCATACATCGAAATCAAGGATTGGGACAAGGCCGAGACGGCCTTCAAGCAAGCCATTGAAAACAACCCGACCATGGCGCGGCCCCACCTCGAGTTGGCCATGATCTACCAGCAATACAAGATCAACTACATCTACGCCATCTACCACTACGACCGCTATCTCGAACTGCGACCCGATTCGGAAAAGACCACCTTCATCAACGAACAGAAAATGAAGGTTGCCCGGGCGCTGGCCAACACCCTCATCAACAACTCGCCGGAAGTCAAACAGGTGGTCGACGAGCTCAAGCGCCTCCAACAGGAGAACGCAACCCTGAAACGCCAGATCGCGAGCAAAGCAACCGCGGCAGCGCCAGTGCAGCAAAAACCGGCGGCAGAAACCGCGCCGTCGGCGCAGCAAAAGACCGTCACACAAACCGTACCCAAGAGCGCAATCCCCTCAGGAACAGCGTCGGCCACCCATCGGATCTACACGGTAGCTGCGGGCGATACCCTTTCCAAGATCGCCGCCAAGTTCTACAACGATTCCGCCAAGTGGGACGTCATCTACGAGGCCAACAAGGATCGCATGAAGAGCGCCAGCGACCTGCGCGTCGGCCAGACTCTCGTTGTTCCGAACAATTAGGATCTCCATGTCTGGAAAAGTCCAACGGTTGGCCATCGACACCAGTTGGGGAATCCTCCACATCGAACTAGTCGACGGCAAGGTGTCCGCATGCACCCTGCCGATGCTGGCGGAACAACCGGAACAACCCTTTGCGGTCATGTCCAACGGACGGGATGCGGCATCCGTATTCGTCCGGGGAATTTTTGCAGGCACCGCTGGAAAAATGCCACCGCTTGGAAAACCTGCCGGCACGGAATTCCAGCAACAGGTCTGGCAGGCTATCGCCGCGATCCCGTTTGGGCAGACGCGCACCTATAGCGAACTCGCCGCGGCCATTGGCCGCCCGCGCGCCGTTCGAGCCGTCGGCTCGGCCTGCGGCCGCAACCCTCTCCCTCTCTTCATCCCCTGCCACCGCGTCTTGGCGGCCAACGGAAAACCCGGAGGCTTCTCAGCCGGACTTCCATGGAAAAAGCTTCTGCTCCGGTGCGAGCGGAGTATCTAAAAAGCAAGGCCAAACCAACCTCTACTTATGCCCATAAGGGCTTGCAACGGTTTGGGCGCTGGGCTAATTAGGTTGCAGTTTTGAATCACGCAACCCATGGGATTTTTTAAAAATGAAACATTTTAAAGATAATATTACATCCAGCGAACTCGCCGAACGCGCGCTCTTCCATCTCAAGTACAGCCGGGGGAAAGACCTTTCCGCCGCCACGCCGTTCGACAAGATGTCGTGCTTCTCCCACGCCGTGCGCGACATGGCCGTCGATGGCTTCATCGCCACCCAGAAACAGTACCTCGAACAGGACGTGCGCCGCGTCAACTATCTCTCGATGGAATACCTCATCGGCAAGATGCTCGAAAACAACATGTACGCCCTCGGCATTGTCGACAAAAGTTTCGAGGCGCTCAAGTCGCTCGGAATTTCGGTCGAGGAAGTCCTCAAGCACGATGTCGAAGCCGGTCTCGGAAACGGCGGCCTCGGGCGCCTGGCGGCGTGCTACCTCGACTCGCTCGCCACCAAGGAACTGCCGGCCTTCGGCTACGGCATCCGCTACGAACATGGCATCTTCAAGCAGGAGTTCGACCATGGCTGGCAGCGCGAACGCCCCGACGAGTGGCTGGCACTGGGCTACCCGTGGGAAATCATCCGCCCGGAATACACGCTGCCGGTCTGTGTCTATGGCCGCGTGAAGAAAAACTTCACCCCGGGCCGCGGCGCGTCGGATGTCTGGGAAGATTGGCAGATGTTCGAGGCGGTGCCCTACGATGTTCCGATTATTGGATACGGCGTCAACACCGTGAACATGCTGCGCCTGTGGAAATCGCAGCCCGCCGAAGGCTTCCGGCTCGATGTCTTCAACCAGGGCGACTATGTCCGCGCGGTTGAGGAAAAGAACTGGGCGGAAAACGTCACCAAGGTGCTGTATCCGTCCGACTACACCTATGCCGGCAAGGAACTGCGCCTGATCCAGGAATATTTCCTGGCCTCCTGTTCCGTGCGCGACATCATCCGCCGCTACCGCAAAAACCATTCCGACTTCAAACGCTTCGCGGAAAAGAACGTGATTCAGCTCAACGACACCCACCCGACCCTCGCGGTGGTCGAGTTGATGCGCGTGCTGCACGACGAAGAGCGCATCCCGTGGGACAAGGCGTGGGATATCACCGTAAACACCTTCTGCTACACCAACCACACCCTGCTCGCCGAGGCCCTCGAAAAATGGACGGTCGACCTGATGCAGCGCGTGCTGCCGCGCCATACCCAGATCATATTCGAGATCAACCACCGCTTCCTCCAGCAGGTGGAACTCGACTATCCCGGCGACGGCGAACTCATGCACAAGGTTTCGCTCATCGAGGAAGGAACGCACAAGCAGGTGCGCATGGCCAACCTTTGCGTCGTGGCCAGCAGCAAGGTCAACGGGGTTTCCGCGCTGCATTCCGAACTGCTGCGCAAGAATACCATGCCGGAATTCGACAAGATCTATCCGGGCAAGTTCTGCAACGTCACCAACGGCATCACGCACCGCCGCTGGCTGCTCAAGGCCAACCCCGAGCTCTCCGCGCTCATCACCGACAAGATTGGCGATGATTGGAAGAAAGACCTCTCCCTTTTAGAAAAATTCCAGGCATTCGCACAGGACAAGAAGGTCCAGAAGCGGTTCATGGAAATCAAGAAGGAGAAGAAAAAGGCCCTCTGCAAAACCATCCGGGAAACGACCGGCGTGCTGGTCAGTCCCGATTCGATTTTCGATGTGCAGATCAAGCGCCTGCACATGTACAAGCGCCAGCTGCTCGATGCGATGCACATCATCTATCTGTACCAGCAGATCAAGGCCAATCCGAAGATCAAGATGCAGCCGCGCACCTTCATTTTTGCGGCCAAGGCGGCCCCGGCCTACCTGACGGCCAAGTCGGTGATCAAGCTGATCAACTCGATGGCCGCAGTCATCAACAATGACGTCGACGTCGCCGGTCGCCTCAAGGTTGTCTTCCTGCCCGACTACAATGTGTCGCTGGCCGAAAAGATCATTCCCGCCGCCGATATTTCCGAACAGATCTCCACCGCCGGACTTGAAGCGTCGGGAACCGGAAATATGAAGCTTTCGCTAAACGGCGCACTCACCGTCGGCACTTGGGATGGTGCCAACATCGAGATCGCCCAGCATGTCGGGGAAGAAAACATCTTCATCTTCGGCCATCGCACCGAGGAGCTGGCGGAACTCCGCCTCAAGGGCTACAACCCCTGGTCCTACGTGGAAAAATCCGCCGGACTCAAGGCGGTGATCGAAGCCATACGCGACAATGTGTTCGATCCTTCGCAGCCCGATCTCTTCAAGGATCTCTACAAGGACATCACCGAACATGGCGACTACTATTTCTACCTCGCCGACTTCGAGCCCTACGTCCAATGCCAGGAGAAGGTCAGCAAGCTTTACGCGAAAGAGTCGGCTTGGGCGGAAATGGCGATTCTCAACGTCTCCCGCATGGGTTGGTTCTCGTCCGACCGCTCCATCCAGGACTACTGCGATGAGATCTGGCACCTCGAACGCACGCCGATCGGAACCGACTAATGGAAAATGAACGACCTAGACCGCATACGCCTTGATGCGGTCGAGGTCGATGAATTCCAGGACGGAGATGTGGCACGCCTCGAGTTTAAGGCGCGGCGCCATGCCTGCCTGATAGGCCTCGATCCAGCGACCGAGACATAGGCACCAGTAATCTCCGGGCTCCAAGCCCGGAAAACCGTGCTCCGGCACCGGCGTGGAAAGATCGTTCCCCTGTTCTTTCGAATACGCCAGGAATTCCGCCGTCATCTCGGCGCAGACCGTATGCATGCCGCGGTCGTCGCCGCAGGTATCGCACTTGCCCTTGCGGAAAAATCCGGTCAACGGATCCATGCTGCAAACCATCAATTCACCGCCGAGTACATTCTTTGCCATGGGAGAGTTTCCTATTCTATATTGCGTATTGCGTATTGCGTATTGCGTATTGCGTATTGCGTATTGCGTCAGATCGTACTGCCCCGCGCAACCTATCAAGCAATACGTAGTACGCAATACGCAGTATGCATCATGCTTCGACTTCGTCGTAGACCTTGATCAGATCGTACTGCGTGGTGCGCTGGGCAGGCACCCATCCGGCTTCGCGGATCAGGTGGATCACCAAATCCTCGTCCACCTTGTAATCCACGCCGGTTGCACTCACCACTTCTTCGGTCATCAACACGCCGCCATAGTCGTCCGCCCCAAACTGAAGCGCGAGCTGTGACACGTCCGGCCCTTCCGTCACCCAACCGGCCTGGAGATGCGGCACGTTGTCGAGAACGATGCGCGCCATGGCAACGAGCCGGAGATAGTCGACCCCGTTCTGCAGGCGGGGGCATTCGAGATCGGTCATGTCCGGAGAAAAACTCCACGGAATGAAGGCAGTGAATCCACCGGTACGATCCTGTAAATCACGAACCTTCATAAAATGCTCAATACGCTGTTCCGTGGTTTCCCCGAAGCCATACACCATGGTCGCGGTCGTTTTCAGGCCGATGGAATGCGCATCTTCCATCAGATCCAGCCACGCCTTGGAGCGGGTCTTTTTCGGGCTGATCCGTTTGCGGATATCATCGTTCAGAATTTCAGCCCCGCCACCGGGGAGGGATTGTAGTCCCGCATCCTTGAGACGCTGCAGACACTCCTTGATCGAGATGTGCTCCATCTTCGCCATGAATTCGATTTCAGTCGGCGAAAGGGAATGAATCCAGATATCCACATTATCGCGGATACCGGAAAGACACGCTTCATAGTAATCCAGCTTCAGATCCGGGTGCAGTCCACCCTGAATCAGGATCTGGGTCGCGCCCGCTTCCGCCGCGGCTTTTACCTGCTCGACGATTTCCTCGGGGCTCTTTACGTAGGCATTGTCTTTTTCCTGCTTGGTATAGAACGCGCAGAATTTGCAATCCACCACGCAAACGTTGGTGGTGTTCAGATTCTTGTCGAAAACATACGTGGCCCGGTCGCCGGGAACCGCCCTGCGGCGGCAGACATCGGCCACACGGCCGAGTTCCTGGAACGGGGCTTCGTCGTAGATGATCGCAGCGTCTTCGGCATTGATCCGCTCGCCGGCTTCGACGCGGTCAAGAATCGCTTGCCAACGAAACTTGAGACCTGAAACTTGAGACTTGAAATTATCTACTCCGCCCTCTTCCAGTTTCCAGTTTCCGGTTTCCGGTTTCAAATCTTCATAAACGCTGTTGGTCAGGATCGGGGTATGCCCGAGGTTGGCAAGGAAGTCTTCCATTTCCTGCGCGGTAAAGAATTTCTGGCTCGTTGGTGCCCCGCCTTCCTTGGCGATGCGTTCGTCGAGGCTCGTTCCGCCGATATCGTCGACCCCGCTATGGGTCAGCACGCCGAGCAGTTTTCGATCCATGTAGTTCACCAGCATGCGCACATGCGGGAAGTTGTCGCAGTAGATGCGCGACAACGCGGCCACGCGCACCTGCCGGTCGCCGGATGGGGTATATTTCACACCGAGCGCCTTGCCGTTCGCTTGGAACGGCAACGGGATGACCGCCTGGAAACCACCGGTGACATCCTGCAACGCCCGCAAGCGGGAAAGGTGGTCGATCAAATGTTCGTCCTTTTCGATGTGGCCGAAGAGCATCGTGGCATTGGTGGGAATGCCCAGCTCATGCGCAACCTGATGTACGTCGAGCCACTGCTGGGCAAGGATCTTGGTGGTCGCGATTTTCTTGCGGACGTCCGGATGGAAGATTTCCGCGCCGCCGCCGGAGATCGAACCGAAGCCTGCCGCTTTCAGGCGAATAAGCGTTTCGCGCACCGAAATCCCGGCGTTGCCCGCGATCCAATGGATTTCCACTGCGGTCATCCCCTGTAGCAATACGCCGGGGAGCATCTCGCGCGAAAGGGCAAAGAGCTTTTCGTAGTAGTCCAGATCCAGCTCGGGAATCATGCCGCCGACGATGTGCAGATCGGTCAGGTTCCAGTTCTGCGCCTTCTCCAGGCTCTTGCGGGCATCGTCGATCGTCGTAACATAGGCATCGGCGGCGTTGTCGGGCCGCCAGAACGAGCAGAGCTTGCACTTCACCACGCAGAGGTTGGTGGGATTGAGGTTGTGGCTGTGCACATAATAGGTCTTGCTACCATGCCGCGCCCGGCGGATTTCGTCCGCCCGCGCCATTAATTCCGCAGTCGGCATGTTCTGGAGCATATCCAATGCTTCGGCGTCTGAAATACGGGGTTGTTTGTATTCACTCATGGAAATAGGGCCTCTCGATTAATGGCGAGGAATTTGGTATAGATTTACCTGAATTTCCACCTCAAAAGCCGACAACCTGAAAAGCTCCCGTAGGATGCAGCTCCAGCTGCGTCCTCCTGCCGCAGGGTCGGCACTGGAGCGCCAACCTACTCCACCGCATTACTTTTTCGCCAGCAGTCGCTTTCCCTTTTCAGTCAGGAAATACTTCTGGGTCGGACTTCTCGGCGAGTCCGGCGCGGTCATCTCAATCAGACCGGCTTCCAAAGCAGGATGTAGATAGTTTTTCCTGAACGTGGGCCGGTGGCTCAAATTCAGCTTGCCCATCAGCTCAGCCGCCGATAACCGACTCAGCGCAACGGCCTGGACGAGCCGTTTTACTTGGTCGGTTACTTGGTCGCCTACTTGGTCGGTCAGAATCGTTTCCAAAATCACCTGCAGCATAAATTCGATAAACGGTGCGCAGTTGTTTTTGGCATTGCCTACGCCCAAAGGGGTACATATTCGGCAAACTTTTTTGATTTGTTGTTCGGGTCGGCAGCTTTGATCAATTTGGCGTCAATAGCTTCCTGAATAAGTACCGAAACCATCGAGCGCTGCTTCTCCGACATTTTCAATCTCTCCCGCAGAGATTTGTTCGTCATCGCGCTGTCGGAGTAATATTTCAATACAGCATGCTGGTAGCACGCTTCCAAACGTTCTTGGGCGGACATTCGCGCGAAAGTGCGAGGCGTAAACAACGTGACTTTAAAGTGGTTCGGCCCCGCAGTGAACTCTATTGGTGGCAACCCATAAAGCTCCACCTGCAATCCCGCCTTGAGCAGTCCCGATCCGCGTTCTTCACAGATTTTATAGCGACGGAAAGTGCGGGCCAGTTGTTCATTCCTCGATTCTGGTTGCGTACCGATGAGCCGGTCCAGCCGTTTGGATGGCAACAAACCACCAGGATTCGAGACTTCAATCCGGTCATCGAAAATTTCAATAAGTGGCCCAGCTCCGGAGATTGAAAAATCCTGGTGAATCAAAGCATTTGCAACGATTTCGCGTAGGGCTATTTCAGGATAAACTGTTCGTTTTGTCCTCTGAGCATTTTCGATAACCTCGCTTTGAGGAAGCAGTGACATGATGTACACCATCAGCCCCTGGAAACTGATCGCATAACCCTTCGCTCCTTCCTTTTCTTGCTTGGTATTCGCTTTGTTTAACCCGTCATAGACTACCACGCGTACCGCTTTGCGACTGAGTTCCGGGAAATCCGCAAGTTTTCGTGCCGCCGCGATGGCTCCGAGATTTGTCACATAGCCGCCCCCGGCCGGTTCGCGGATAATGAAACGCTCGCCCGCCATCCACTCCAGTGTTTCTTCCTCCGTAGTGGTGACCGGTCGTTCAAGCATCTTGAATATTGGTTCGATGCTAAGGAAGGTTGTAAACATCGAGTCTTCCACCAAGACAGATGAGTGCAGGTCTTCCCAACGCGGTGTCCGGCTGTTCAACATCAGCGTTCCCACTTCTTGCCTGGATGCTTTCCGCGTCGTACCACTTGAACGGATAAACGCATCCTCCAAGCTCTTCCCTCGTAAATGGACCGGCTTTACCAAAGCCTCTGGCACATGTACGAAAAGCAACCGGGAGACTTGTGTTCCGCCACAGCGTGATCGAGCGCCACTGGCGGCTCGAGGCCAGATCGTCCGAGGTTGGCTAGATGGCTCACCGTCTTTTCAACCATTTCCTCATCCACACTGGAGGGCGTACCGTCCGAATGCATCCCGAAAACCAAATAACCGCCACCCGGCTGATTGGCAAATGCCGACAAATGCTCGGTCAGTCGCTTCTTATCCGGCGATAACGCTGCCTTCCAGTCCAGCTCGTTCAATTCATGCTTCGGCGGCTCAAGGCTCGCCTGAAGCAACCCCAGTGCTTTTGAAATCCATTTCTTCATAGGTTCCGTTTTCTACTCAAATAAGAAGTTGTTGTAAATGCGTCACTTGCGTTATTTGTCCGCCATCTTCACAAATAACCCCGATTCTGCAACTAGCCCTCACTTCCTCTTCCCTAGGAGAGGATTGCCGCGAGCAATGTCCCAGCCAAACTTTGCAAACAACCCGATGACAGGCGACTCAACCAATTGATCTTCTGTATGATGTGGGGCATATGCTCAACCGTTCCTGTAAATCCAATCCAGCGCCTTCTCCGGACGCAGGAGCAATTCCAGATCAGAAATCGGAAGCGAAGGGGCAATCCGATCATAGAATTCTTTCCTTTATGCGACCGGAACGCTCCCGACGAAGGATCCAGTGTCACAGATCTGCATAAGATTCGAAAATTTCGCCGGAGGTTAAATCCCTACCTGCAAGCCGTCAAACCAATACAGGCATGATCGGGAAAACAACTCCCCCGCGGTAGGATGCAGTTCCAGCTGCGTCCCCCTGCCGCAGGGTCGGCACTGGAGTGCCAACCTACTCCTCGGCAGCGAAGATCTGGCCTTCGCGGATGGTGGCGGCGACCAGCTGGATGCCGAGTTCGGTTTCGTAGCGGCGGGCGAGGCGGATTTCCTGCTCGGTCAACAGCGAGATGGCGTAGCCTTGCTCCCCTGCCCGGCCGGTGCGGCCGGTGCGGTGGAGGTAGTCTTTGCTGCTCGACGGTGCGTCGTAGTTGAAGATGTGCGTGACGCCTTTGATGTCGAGTCCGCGCGCGGCGACGTCGGACGCGATGAGGATGTTCACTCTCCCGCTGCGAAAATCGTTCATGGCCTTGGTTCGTTCCAGCTTCCCGTGCGTGGCGTGGATGTCGACGACGGGAATGGAGTAGTTCCCCATCTTGGCCTTCACCAGTTCGGCATCCTTGTTGCGGTGGACAAATACGATGGCGCGCTCGGGTTCAATGGCGCGGATGAGCCGACGCAGCAGATCGGCCTTGCTGCGTTCCTCGCCGACAAAATAGAGATGCTGGATGTCGGCGTTGACCTGATTGGCTCCGGCGGATAGGCGCACGAGTTCCGGCGCGAGCTTCTGTGCTTCAGCCGAGCTGGCGGACTGCTCCGTGGCGGATACAAACACCAGTTGCGGACGATCAGGCAGCGTACGCAGAATATCACGGATGACGGCGAGGCTTTCGCCAAACAAGACCCGGTCGGCTTCGTCGATCACCACGGTTCCAACCTTTGGAACCTTCAGTTTTTTCATGCCGATGAGTTCAAGGATGCGCCCGGCGGAGCCGACGATGAGCTGCGGCTTTTTCTTCAGCTTGTCGAGCTGCCGCTGCGTGTTGGCACCGCCGATGAGCAGGAGCGACTTGATTGGAAGTCCTGAATTTTGCGCCAGCAGCAGCGCCTGCTGATGGATCTGGGAGGCGAGCTCATGGGTCGGCGCGAGGATGATGGCCTGCGCATTGGGGACCGCCGGGTCGATTTTTCCGAAGATGGGAAGCAGGTAGGCCAGCGTCTTGCCGGTACCGGTCTCGGCGGACACATAGGCATCCTTCCCGGCGATCAACGCGGGCATGGCTTCGGTCTGGATCGGCATTGGCTCTTTGATGCCTTCCTTTTCCAAGGCCTGAACCAACGCGGCGGATATTCCGAGGTCTGTAAAATTCATAACTGGCAGGTCTTTTTTTGACGGGATTAACAAGATCGACAGGGTACCCCTCAAACAAATCCGGTCAATCCTGTTTAAACTTTAAGCGGAGGCGGCGAGCTTGGCGGATACGCCGACCTCGACTTCGGTGGCGGTCTTGGTGGTGAATCTGAATTCGAGGTTCTTGGCCCCGAAGGCGCGGCTGATGGATTCGAGCGTGGTCTTGGCGGACTTCTGCACTTCGGACTGGATGTTGTTGATCAGCTCCAAGGCCTGCTTTTCGGCATGGCCCTTTGCGGCGTCGACCAGCCGGTTCTTGTCGTCTTCGGAAAAGCCATTGCTGAGGAATCCGTTGAGCAGATCGGGCAGCAGCCAGGGCAGGAGCTTGGAGCCTTGCTCGTCGTAGAAGCGGATGTCGCGGATGTGGACTTCGTAGTCGCACGGCGGCATGGTGATGGCGTAGGTGGCTTCGCCAGTCTCGGCGATCTTGAACTGCGGGCTTTGGAGGTTGTAGCGAAAATCAATGACGAACTCGAAGATCATCGCCATCTTCTTGCTGCTGAGCACCCATCCGAGGTAGCGCGTACCGAACTCGCCCCATGTGTGGTCGGTTTCGGTTACGATCTCCTTGGTCATGACCTTGTAGACGGAAAGCTGGCCGATGGCACGCAGCTGCTCGATGCTGGAAAAGACGCGGATTTCCTTGGCAGGCTTGTTGCGTTTCAGCTTGAGCCAAAACCACAGCACTCCGACGACAACCAGCGCAACAACGATACCGATAAAGAATTCATTCATATCATTCACCTCATTCGGCGAGGATGCTAGCCAGTCGAGCATCCCAAGTACAGTGCATTACGATTCGGTTTCCAGCACATCGAAGTCGATGACGAGCGGAAGGTGGTCGGAGAGATGGATGTCCGGCATCCAGAATTTATTCACCTTTATTTTCGGACTGTGCAGGATGAAGTCGAGGTGCTTCCTGGGATTCCGGCTGGGATACGAGGGCTGCATATGCAGATCGGCATTCCGCAGGCCGCTGGCGGACATCAGCAACTCGATTTCCGCTTCGCCCATGAAGGCGTTGAAGTCGCCCGCCACGATGTAGGGCCGGTTGGTTTCCCTGACGAGACGGTAGAGATGGAGGATCTGCTCCTGCCGCGCCTTGTAGCTAAGCGCAAGATGGACGAGGAAGAAGGTGACCTTTTCGAGTTCGAGTTCGATGACCAGTTTTTTCATGCCGCGCTCGAAGTAGTGGAACTTTTCGCCATGGATGGTGTCCTTGGCAAGGAAGGCGTTGCCCTGGTTGTTGTAGAGCGGGATGCGCTGCCAGCGCGAGGTGGCGCCATACTTGGAACAATAGCTGTGGAAATGCCCCAGCTCCTCGGCCATCTTCTCGGTTTGGCTCTTCTTGCCGGCGCGGTAGGAGCCGTTGTCCACTTCGATCAATCCAATCACATCGGGATCGAGCGGCCGGATAAACTCGGTGATTTCATCCAGGCGATTGCGGGTCCGTCCAAGCATGCCGAGCAAAGGTAGTTTGCGCTGGTTTCCATGGGTGCCGTAGCAAATGTTGTATAGTAGGAATCTCATGTCCCCAATCTAGTTTGTTTTGCCAAAATAACAATACTTCCATCGAATTTTCCCTATTATTCAACGCGCCGAGCTTGTAGCATGGATCCATGCACCACGGCTATTTCGGCATCACATACTGGATTGCGCTGCACATCATGGCGTTCGTTGCGGTTTGCATGCATGCCTTGAAGCGGCGGCGCAACGCCAGCGCCACGATCCTCTGGATTTTCGTGGCATGGTCGTTCCCGTTTTTCGGTCCGCTGCTCTACCTCTCCTTCGGGACCGACCGCTTGCCCCGCAAGGGCTTGCAGGCCAAGGCCACCGAACAGCTCATGATGAAGCACCGCACGGCAGGCCAGCAAGTCGAAGATCCGTTCATCGCCTGGCACTTCGACCACCGCACCGACACCACCGCCATCGCAAACGATTTGTGCCGGAAACTAAACCTGTCGATCGACAGCCTAAATTCCGAACATCCCTTGCTCGAAGGCAACGTGGTCGAGCCGCTCGTCTGCGGCGACCAGGCCTATCCCCTGATGTTGCAGGCCATCCGTTCCGCCACCCACCACGTCCACCTCCAAAGCTTCATCATCCGCCCCGACGAAACCGGACGCAAGTTCCTCGACGCGCTCAAGGCCAAGGCCGGCGAAGGCGTGCAAGTGCGCCTGATGTTCGACCGCTTTGGATCGACCCCCGCCAACCTCGGCGGAATGTTCCGCAAGTACCGCAATATTCCCAACCTTCAAATCCAGGGATGGACCCAGACCAACCCCTTCAGGCGCCAGTTCCAGCTCAACCTGCACAACCACCGTAAGAACCTCGTGGTCGATGGAACAATCGCCTTCTTTGGCGGCGTGAACATCGGCAACGACAACATCACGGCGAAGGGGCGCGAAGCCATCCGCGACTACCACTTCAAAGTAGAGGGGCCGCTGGTGCACGAGCTGCAGTATTCCTTCCTGCGCGACTGGTTCTTCATGAACGAGGAACCGCTCGACGCACTCCTCTGCCCCGAACACTTTCCGCAATTGCAACCCGTCGGCCCCGCCATGGCGCGCGTCATCGACAGCGGCCCGTCCGCTCCGCCCGAGATGGTCGGCGAAGTGTTCTTCAACGCCATCGTCATGGCGCAAAGCCAGGTCCTGATCGTCACGCCCTACTTCGTCCCAACGGGCGACATCCTCAAGGCGTTGCGTTCCGCCGCGCGCCGCGGCGTCGACGTGCGCATCATCCTGCCCGAAAAGAACAACCACCGCTATGCCGGCCTGGCCTCCAAAGCGCTCTACGAAGAGCTACTCGACGCAGGCGCGCGCATCTTCCACCGCAAGCCCCCCTTCATCCACGCCAAGGCCATGGTAGTGGACGGCACCGTCGCGCTCGTCGGCACCGCCAATCTCGACGTGTGCAGCCTGATACTCAACTATGAAACCACCGTGCTGATCGCGGACGAAACCGCCGTCAACAAGCTCAAGCTCATCATGCACGAAGACATGGAACTCGGCACCGAGATCAACCTCAACGAATGGCTCCAGCGCCCCGCCTTCCAGAAACTAGCCGAAAACCTCTGCGCCCTCATGACGCCGGTGTTGTGAAATCCGCATGCCCTCCTCCCAAACCGAATACATGATCAATATCATCGCATAGTGCTTAATATTAAATATTTATAATATCTGATCCTTGTAAGCTTCCGCGCAAAAACATACCATGTCTCTCAGAACACAGGAGGTCACGGTATGAATGCAGCAACAGGCAATACCTATCGAACCCACATCCTCTTTCATATCGGCGTGGCCCTATTGGCCAGCCAAGCCCTCGCATGGACACCCAAACCAGTGAAAGACGATCCTCTCGTCCGGATGCCTGGCACCCAGCCGGGCCAAGTCATCGGTCTGGAATCCGACAAGCAATGCCTCAGCTGCCACGGAGGCTTCGAGATGGACCATTGGAGAGGCGCCCTGATGGCGCAAGCCGGACGCGATCCCATCTTCTGGGCTGGACTGACCGTGGCGGCCCAGGATGCAATCTGGGCACTGGGAACCCCGAACGCCGCCGACATCTGCATAAAATGCCATTTCCCGATGGGCTGGATCGATGGCCGATCCGATCCGGTGAATGCCTCGCTGATGCGCGGTGAAGATTTCGAGGGCGTCAGTTGCAAGATTTGCCACTACATGTATGACCCGTTCTTTGAGACAACCTACAACGGAACCCGCGAAGGAAACGACTGGATCAACTATTGGGACGAAACCGGCACGCTTTCCCAAACCGAAGCCGTCAAAACCTACCGGGCGGACACCAATGCGGCAGCCTTG
Source organism: Kiritimatiellales bacterium (assembly GCA_021734345.1). Taxonomy (GTDB): domain Bacteria; phylum Verrucomicrobiota; class Kiritimatiellia; order Kiritimatiellales; family Pontiellaceae; genus Pontiella. The sequence goes on from JAIPJC010000016.1 coordinate 30,618, forward strand.
ATCAACCTGTTCAACGGGAACAAGTTCTACTCCAGCAACGTCCCGGCCAGCGCAAGCTATACGGAAAACGGCGGCGGGCATCTTTTCATGATCACCGACAACCTCGATACGATCAAGACGGATGCAAAACGCGGCCCCTTTGCCGATGCCGTCGGCAAGCACGAACAACTCTACAGCCGCTACCACAAGAGCAAATACTTTTGCGGCGCCTGCCACGACATTTCCAACCCGGCGCTCGCCAATCTGGCCTATGCGGCAACCGCGCCGGGAGACGGAGCCACCATCCTGCCGTCCGAATCGCAGCCGGCCTACAGCTATGCCCACGTCGAACGCACCTTCTCGGAATTCATGCTCTCCGGCTTCGGAGCCCAGGGCGGCATGGCTGGAACCGGCCCCTACGCCCCGGACAAATTCCACACCTCCCATGCCGGCAACAAGATCGCAACCTGCCAGGATTGCCACTTCCGCGACCTGCCGGATGGCAACAAGGCGGGCAATGCAGGTGTGACCCGGGCCAATGGATCCACGACCCATCCACTCAGCGGGGTGCCGCAGCACCGGATGATTGGCGGCAATCTTTGGGTGCCGTATCTGCTGGCCAGCATCGTCCCCACATCTCCCAATTATGATGCCGCCAACGAAGCCCTGCTCAAACAGGGACCGGCGGCGCTGACGCTCGATTTCACACAAGGCGAAGCGCTCGACCCATTCATGCTGCTGGAAACCGTATCGCTATCCGGCCAAATGCTGCAGGACTCGATTTCCATGACCAACGCCGGCTACAACCTCGGCACCAGCGAATTCACGCTGCGGCTGCAAAACCACACCGCGCACAAACTTATTTCCGGCTACCCGGAAGGACGGCGCATGTTCCTCAACATCAAGGCCTACGCCAACAACGAGTTGATCTATGAAATCAATCCCTACGACTACGCCGTGGGAACACTGAAAGGACTTGAGGATTCTCAGAGCAGCCCCGAACTGGACGACGCCGAAGCGCATGTCGATGAACTGGTCTACGAAGTCCACCAAGCCAGCTCGCTTCTGCATGTGGACGAAACCTTCCACATGGCCTTGGCCACCCAGCGGTACAAAGACAACCGGATACTGCCGCGCGGATTCCGGATCGCGGATGCGGCCGCGCGCCTGTGCGAACCGGTTTGGCACGGCGTGTCCGACGCCAACACCCACTCCGGCAGCAACTACTACACGCAAGCGGAATACGAAGGAGGCTACGACGAAGTCACCGTCGACCTCCCCGCAGGCACCGAACGAATTATCGCCGGCCTGTACTATCAGACCACCAGCCGCGAATTCATCGAGTTCCTGCGCGATGAAATCAACGGAACCGGAGGCACGCTCAACGGCACCGGCGCAGGCGGCGACCCGCCCTATATCGCCCAGACCAATAGCTTTTTTAGTGGTCTCGCCGCATGGGGCGACACGATCTGGCAACTTTGGGATCACAACAAGGATATCCCTGGCGCGGCTCCGGTTCTCATGACCAACACCCTTGTCCAACTCGACGTATCGGATACGGATGGCGACGGCATGCCCGCCTACTGGGAGGAACTCTACTTTGGCGGCGCCACCAACGCCCAGGCATCCCTCGACTCCGACGGGGACGGGATGGACAACCTCGGCGAATACATCGCCTACACCAACCCAACCGACAGCAACTCCGTCTTTGCATTCACCGCCGTGTTCAACCCGACGGGCGGTGTTACAGAAGTGGTTGCCGAATTCGATTCCCGGCGTTCACGCAACTATGCCTTGGAGGGAACGACCAACCTGCTGCTCGCCGGCTCGTGGACCAACATGACCGGAAACGTTCCCGGCATGGACGGAGAAATGGATCTTGTTTCAACCAACGCCGCCGGAACCGGCATGTACCGCGTCAAAGCCAAGCTGCCCGGCACGCCATAGGCAATCATTCCGAATCCGGGAATGGGGATATACGGTTTGATTTTTACAAGGCCTCGGCTAGTATGGCTCCGTTCACAAGGAGACGGCATGGCCGAGGTAAAGCTTGAAGATGCGCCGCAAGGCGTCCGGACATTCTACGACAAGGGCATCTCGGCCATGGCGCGCGCCAACTTGGACTATGCGATGGACATGTTCGAAGCCGTCCTGCACATCGAACCGCGCCTGCTGGATGTGCGACGTCTGCTGCGCACCGCCGCCATGCAGAAATACAAGACCCATCTGCCGGGCAGGCTGGCATCCGTCAAACGGGCCGGCAATCTTTTGAAACTCGCCATGGGCAGGAAGACCGATCCTTTCCAAACCTTGGAAACCGCCGAGAAGCTGATGCGCACCGATCCGTTCAACCTGCGGAATGTGAAGGCGCTGCGCGAAGCCGCCGTGGCGGCAGGGTTGCCTGAAGCGGCCATTCAAACCTTGGAAATCCTGCGCGACCACCGCCCCAACGACCTCGCCATACTCGAACCGCTAGCCAACCTCTACCGCGATGCGAAGCAGTCCCAAAACGAATACGACTGCCGCAACCGGATCGCCCGGCTCAAGCCCAACGATGCCGCCGCACTCAAAGAGCTCAAGGATTCCGCCGCACGCAATACCATGGAGAAAGCCGGATGGGGCAAGGCCGAAAGCTACCGCGATGTGGCCAAGCCCCAAGAGTCCGAAGCGAAAGGCGATATCGAAAGCTGCATGGAAAAGATCAGGCGAGAACCGGACAACCTCAATTATCGGCGCACCTTGGCCGACCTCCACCTGCACGCCAACCAGTTCGACAAAGCCATACAAACCTTGGAAGCCTGCCTGGAGAAAACCGGCGGGTCGGATCCTCAACTGGAACGTGCGCTGGCCGAAGCCCGTAACTTGAAGACCACCCACGAGATTGCGCAGGCCGAGGAGGCCGGCGATACGGCCTATGCCACCAAGCTCCGCAAAAAACGGGACGCCGTACGCATCGATGAGGCCGCCCGCCGGGTGCAGCGCTACCCGAACGATCTACAGCTTCGGTTCGAATATGGCCAGTTGCTGTTTGAAAGCGAGCGCTACACGGAAGCGATCCAGCAGTTCCAGCAGGCGCAGCGCAATCCGCAACGGCGGGTTCAAGCGTTGTTCCATATGGCCATGAGCTTCAAGCAGAAGGGGCAGTTCGACATTGCGCTTCAGCAACTCGAAACCGCCTGCGGCGAACTAGCGGTGATGGACTCCGGCAAGAAGGAAATGCTCTATGAACTGGCCGCGCTATGCGAAACCATGGGCGAAACGGATCGCGCGGTGCGCTTTTTCAAGGAAATCTATGCCGTCGATATCGGCTACCGGGATGTGGCGGTTAAAGTTGAGCAAACGTACGGAAGCTAGAGCTTTTTCGCGCGTACGCTATACCACGGCAACCGATCCCCCGGCCTGCGCTGGTCGGAGATGGTGATGGACTTGCCGGTGCCGATGAATTGGTCAACCCCCTTGAGCGGCTTCCACGTGTTGTCTTTCTCGTTGAGGAAGTAGATCCGATAGGCATAGCCCGTTTCGGACTTCCAACTCAGCGTAACGAGTCCGTCGCTGTTTTGCACCGTTATCACGCGGGGGCTGTATTCCGGCAGGATGGGCGTGGAAACACATCCAACCAAAACCAGCACCGCCGCAAGCAATAGGGATCTCATCATCCTTCCCCCTACAGGCTGCCTTCTCCAGCCGCGGCTTCAACCTTTGCCGGTTCGGCAACGGGTTTGGCGACGGTATCCTCCGGCGCATCGGCCGCACCCATCACCACGGCAGGCGGAATCGCATTGGTCAGCGGATTCCCGATATCCTCGCCAACCGGCGCGGGTTCTCCCATGACCGGGGCAGGTTCCTCAACAACTGGAACGGATTCTTCCATGACCGGCGCCGGCTCTGCCACGGCCGACGTGACCGCAACCGGCTGGCGGATGGAAAACCAGTATTGCAAATCGGATGACCCTACCGGACTGCTCTGCTTGAAGTGTTCGCTCAACGGTTTGTTGTACCACGCCACGTTCAACCCCTCGGGATTGATGGAATCCAAATCCTTGTTGTAACGCTTGGCAAACCACTGCCAGTCCTTGAACGGAAAATCGAAGTATTGGCCAACGAGGTGGATCAGCGGCCGCATCTCTGTGGTGGCGATTTTCGAGACGCTCGCGCACCACTCCACTGGAGGAACCAGTGTTTCAGGCACTTGCTCGTCGGCGGTCTCAATGATCAGCGCGGAATCGGGACCGGTCCGGAAAAAGTTTCCGGCGCGGTAATCTTCGGCGGTAATGTTCACCCACTGGGTGCCCGTCCAACCATGCAGGGAAACCACATCGTTGGCACCTACTTTGTAGCTGACGAGCAGGGAGGGATATTTGTTGGCGATATCCAGCCCAAGTTGGACCGTGGCATCATCGCGAGGAACCAGCACGAGCGTAACCTCCTGATCGCGCGAAGCGGAGGCACACATAACCGATCCCATGATCAACAACAGCGCTACACTCTTAATGGCATTTCCAAATTTCATATTCATTCCCTCGGTTATTTAACCGTTGCAGGCGCGACAGGCGCCTGGCGGGCGGCCAGCTGCCGGTCAATCATCATCAAGCCGCTCTTGTCGTTGCCGACCATGCGCAACGGAGCGAGGATATCGTTTACATTCGCTTCTTCTTCGACCTGTTCGGAGACATACCACTGGAGGAACGCCTGGGTGGCATAGTCGCGTTCATCGACCGCCAAGCCCATCAGCGTGTTGATCGACTTGGTGATGAATTGCTCGTGCGCCAGCGTATGCTCAAAGATTTCCACGGGCGATCCATACTCCCGCGCCGGTTCCTTGATCGCCTTGAGATGGACCTGGCCGGACTGGTTGAGGAGGTAGTCGTACATCTTGGTGACATGCAGGATCTCTTCCTGGTACTGAATGCGCATCCATTGCGCGAATCCCGGAAGCCCGATCGTTTGGCAATAGGCCGACATGGCCAAATATAGATAGGCCGAATAGAACTCCTTGTTCACCTGTTCGTTTATAGCCGCTTCCATGTTTTTCGAAATCATGACCGTCTCCTTTTTTTCCTGCCCTATTCAATCCCGTGCGCGCGTTTGGCCGATTCCACCGTGTTGAAAAGCAGCATCGTGATCGTCATGGGGCCGACGCCTCCCGGCACCGGAGTGATCAGCGACGCCTTTTCCTTCACGGCTTCGAAGTCCACATCGCCCACGAGTCGGTACCCATTTTTTCGCGTCGCATCCTCTATCCGATTCACGCCCACATCGATCACCACAACCCCGTCCTTGACCATGTCGGCGGTGATGGTATTCGGCCAGCCCGACGCGGCAATGATGATGTCGGCCTGGCGTGTAAAGTGTCCCAAATCCTTCGTGCGGGTATGGCACAGCGTCACCGTGGCGTTGGCACCCTCTTTCTTTTGCAGCAGCATGTTCGCCACCGGCTTGCCGACAATGTTGCTGCGGCCCACCACCACGACGTGCGCGCCACACGTTTCAACCCCGCTCCGGAGCAGCAGCTGCACCACGCCATGCGGCGTGCAGGGCAGGAAGGCCTCCTCGCCGATCATCATTTTCCCGACGTTCATCGGGTGGAAACCGTCGACATCCTTGTCCGGATCGATCGCCAGCAGCACGGTCGCTTCGTCGATATGCTTCGGCAGCGGCAGCTGGACGAGAATCCCGTTGATCTTGGGATCGTTGTTCATCCTTTCAACCAAGGCCAGCAACTCCGCCTGCGAGGTCTCGGCCGGAAGGCGGTTGTCGTCGGAGTAGATCCCGATGTCTTCGCAGGCGCGCTCCTTGGCCGTCACGTACGATTGCGACGCCGGATCCGCACCGACCAGGATGACTCCAAGGCCCGGAACCACACCGGCCTGCTTGAGCGCGGCCACTTTTCCCTTCAACTCTTCGCGGATATCCGCGGCGATCTGCTTCCCATCGATAATCTTTGCCGACATCTTTTTCCCTTCTAGATTTATTTTATGAACCGAATACAGGCTGGATAGCGGAATGCCGTGCCCTCGCTGGCCTTGATGGCCGCAACGACAACGCAGACCAGTCCGAAAAGCACCAGCGGAAGAAACAGCAGGAAACCAATCCCGATTACGGCCAGAGCAATGCACACCACGGCGTAGATAAAGAGGCTGATCTGGAAATTCACCGATTCCTTGCCTTGGTCGTCGATAAATGCGCCATCCTCGCGCTTGATCAACCACAGGACCAGTGGGCCCAAGAGGTTGGCGGCAGGCACGGGAACCACGATTCCGCAGAGTGCAATCAGGTGGCATCCCATGGCCCATTGGCGGTCGGACTTGGACGGCCCGGCGGGCAATGGTTCAAACACGGCATCGTCGTTTTGATCAGGCGTATCGTTTTCCATGGGAATCTCCTTCCGAATAAGCCCGAACTATACCCCGATAGGCCCAGCCCGCAAACCCGTTTTGTGTTTTTCGCCTCGGAAACATAAGGTCGAGTTGTCCAGATGGGCGCAAAGGAACGAAGCCGGGGTCCATCTGCCCGGAATTCCCTTGTTTGGATTTAATTAATATAAATATGCAAACCGCGATGGCGCCGCATGGGAACTCCTTCCAGAGTGTTATGTAGGTATGGAAATGCAAGGAGTTCGAATGTGGTACAGCAGCATGAAAAAAGTAATCGTCGGAGCCAGTGGCCTTTATTTGGCCGGTATGTCCGTTGCAGGTGAAACCCTCAACGAATGGCGGTTCAAGCTCGACCCCCCGGGAGCAACCTTGGCCCAGGCCATCAACTCCGGAACGGATGGCGCCGTTTTCGCCAGCGGCGGCGCGGGATTTCTGGCAACGGATGGCGCCGGCGGACTGTTGGATACCGGCAATGTGGTCGGATCCGGAGGCATGTGGACCGATGGTGCCTTGCTGGCAGCCGATGTGGCCAATGCCGCTACAGGGGTGCGATTCCTCCGGTATGATTTCCGCTATGACCTGTCCGATTACCGAAACGATAGCGGCACGGTGCTGGGCATGACCTTTATCGATGGATCGGGAACCAATGTCGCCGGAGTGGCACTTGCGTTGGACAAAGGCGCTTCCACCCCACCGCAAAACCTTGCCCTAACCGAAATCGCCACCGACCTGGCTTTCACGGGAACCGTATCGGTTATAGTCAAAGTGGATCTGGACTCCCAAACCATGGATGTCTGGTACGACTTGACCGGTGCCAACAACTTTAACGAGGCCAGTCCAAACACGGCCAACATCCCGATCACGCTTTCTTCCATCGACAAGCTGAAATTCCAGGCAACCGGCGATTTCCGTCCAACCGGATCAGACGATTATGCAAACGTGGAGAATATCCGAACGGCATCGACATGGGCCAACATCGTGACGGCCCCGTCGTTGAACAAACTCGCTGTACACACGCTTTTCCACGACCACATGGTCTTGCAGCGGGACATGAATACGCCCATTTGGGGGCGGGCCAATCCCGGTGCCGCGATCACGGTCAAACTGGACGGCGTCATGATCGGGACGGCCACCACCGATGGCGCTGGCAAATGGATGGCGCGGATCGACCCGCAAGCCCATGATGGCGGCGTGTCGCATACCCTGCTGGTTTCGACCTTCGACGAACCGGACCTCCAAATCAACGATGTCGTATTTGGGGATGTCTACCTGGCCTCCGGCCAATCCAACATGTACCGGTCAATGGCCAATGGCATCCTTGATTATAATGCAGAAGTCGCGGCGGCCAACTATCCGCTTATTCGATTGGTGGCCATGGAGTTGAATTCGACAACGGCTCCTTTGGACGAACCCGTGCTTCATGCCGGCTGGCAACTCTGCAGTTCGGCGACGGTGCCCGACTTCTCCGCCTCTGCGTATTTCTTTGCGAGGACATTGCATCTGAAAACAGGCGTCCCTGTTGGAATACTTTCCGCCGCCTGGGGTGGTCAAAAAATAGACCGGTTCCTGAGTCCCGAAGGAGTGGCGGCGGTGCCGGAACTTTCCGGGATGCGCTTGTATCAAGAGCAAGGGGGCATTGTGAATTTCTACGACATCTACAACGCGATGATCGCGCCGCTCATCCCCTACGGCATGCGCGGCGTCATCTGGTACCAAGGCGAATCCAACAGTTCCGAAGCCGACCTTTACCAGCACAAAATGCGCGCGCTCATCCGGGGATGGCGTCAAAATTGGGGGCAAGGCGGGTTCCCGTTCTACAGCGTCCAGCTCTCGACCTGGGAAACGGGCATCGACTGGCCGGGCTTGCGTGCGGCACAGCTCCGATCTTTGTCGGAAACCAACACCGGCATGGTGGTCTCGATTGACATCGGGGATGATGATCCCTCCAATATCCATCCCCATAACAAGCAGGATCTCGGCGCTCGACTGGCTCAATGGGCTCTGGCCAAAGACCTTCATTACGACATCGTCTATAGCGGGCCGCTCTTCCGTAGCGCGATGGTGGAAGGCTCCCAAATCCGTGTGCTCTTTGACCATGCCGAAGGCGGCCTAATGATCGGGAGCAAGGATAACCTCAATCCCGTCGTGGAACTTTTGAGTGAACCGCTTGGAAACATTGAAATTGCCGGAGCAGATAAAATCTATGTGAGCGCCACGGCGACGATCGATGCGGATACCATAGTCGTTTCAAGCCCGTCGGTTCCCTCACCGGTTTACGTGCGCTACGACTACCTGAATGTGCCGGCGGGCTCGAACCAGCTCTACAATGCCGCCGGGTTTCCCGCCTCGCCCTTCTATACGGATGAAGCCTATCGTCTTGATGTGACGCTCGGCAGTGGCGACAACACCAAGCTCGTTCCGGGAGCCCAGCAGATCATAACGGCGGACACGGCTCCAAGCGGAAAGGTGTTCGACCGCTGGGTCGGAGCGGCTTCCGAAATCAGCGCCCTGAATTCGGCCACGGCTACCGTGACCATGCCCGACCATGCCTTGTACCTGCTGGCCACCTACCGGCCCACCGCGACCCCCGCCTACACCTTGACGGTGAACAGCGGCCATGGCAGCGGGACCTCCCAAGCCGGCTCCATTCTAAACATCGAAGCCGGCACCCCGCCAACCGGACAGGAGTTTGACCAATGGACCGGCTCCACCCAGGATGTAGTTAATGTGTCGTCCTCCAGCACGACGCTGCGGATGCCGGCCGGCAACATAGCGGTAACGGCGACCTACCGGATGATCGACTCCGTGGGCGATGGCATTCCAGACACATGGCGGGCCACTTACTTTTCCGGCGACGGAACCAGCACCAACGCCCAGTCCGCCATCGATGCCGACCCGGATGGCGACGGCCAAACCAACGGGGAAGAATACCGGGCAGGAACCTCCCCGACCGATGCCGCATCCGTCCTCAAACTTGCGGACTTGCAAGTCGGCGACGACACCATCGATGTCAGCTTCCCAACCGCCGACGGACGCCG
>JAIPJC010000176.1 GCA_021734345.1 Kiritimatiellales bacterium
GGCAAACTCGCCGTGGAGCATCGACGAAATCGGCACGTGGGCCGTACACCCCGGCGGCCGCTCAATCCTTGATCGGATCGAAGCCGCGCTCGAACTCGATCCTGAACAGCTCGAAGATTCCCGCGAAGTGCTGCGCAACCATGGCAACATGAGTAGCGCCACGGTGCTCTTTGTCTTGAACCGCATTCTCAAGCGCGCGGAGCTCGACGAAACCCACCCGGTCTGCGCCATGGCCTTCGGCCCCGGCCTGACCATCGAAACCGCCCTGCTCGAATACCACCCCGCCGCCACATCCCGGAACCCGAAGGAACGTTGCCACCATGACGAAGCACTTCCGGCCTAGCCCGCCATTGATCGCCCTTCCGGCGCTCGGCAACGCTCGCCCCGCCCAGCGGCCCATCGCGCAAAAACCGCCCGCCGCCGGGCGCAAGACCGATGCCGATGTCGTCATCATTGGCGCCGGCCCCATCGGCCTGATGCTGGCCAATCTGCTTGGTAAATGCGGACTGCGCGTGCTGGTGGCCGAACGACGCACCCATCTGCCGGAAGAGTCGATGGCCATCGGCATCACACCCCCTTCCCTCCACTTCCTCAAGGCGCTGGAACTGGATCGCGAATTCGTCGCCCGTGGAACCTCCATCACCACCGCCAAGGTCTTCGAAAACGGAGCGTTCCTGGGCGATGTCGACTTTTCAAAACTCCCGGCGGAACACCGCTATATCCTCTCGCTGCCGCAAGCCGAAACCATCGCCATCCTGAAGGACAACCTAAAAAAATATCCGACGGTCCACTTGCTCGATGGCATGGAATTCCTTGAACAGGCCGTCGAACCGGACGGAATCCGGGTGCGCCTGAAGGATGTCAAAACCTCGGCCTGCACCGAGTTCTTTGCCGCCTATCTCGCGGGGTGCGATGGCCATCGCAGCCGGGTACGGACGCAAACCGGCATTCCCTTCCCCGGCCATCTCTACCGTTCACGCTTCCTCATGGCCGACTTCGACGACCACACCGAACTCGGATCGGAAGCGCACCTCTACTTCGGCCCAAAGGGCTCTGTCGAAGCGTTTCCCCTCACTGCCGGAAGCCGGCGTTGGATCATCCAGGTTCCCCTCTGGATGCGTCCGGACGAAGTGGATATCGGTGCGACCGTCATGCAGCAGGTGCGCGACCGCACCGGTTTCGATCTCGCGGCGTCGACGCTGCGTTTCGAAAGTTCGTTCCATCCGCAAAGGCGTCTCGCCAAATCCTATGTCCGCAACCGCGTCCTGCTGTGCGGCGACGCCGCGCATGTGATGAGCCCGATCGGCGGACAAGGCATGAATACCGGATTCGCCGACGCCGTCCACCTCGACCGCGCATTGGCCGCCGCGCTGGAATCGCCGGAAAAGGCCGCCGCCCTGTTTGCCGACTACAGCCGGACGCGCCGCCACGCCTACAACATCGCCGCCAGCCGCGCCGCCCGCGGCATGTGGCTGGGCACCCGTTCCGGCAGGATCCTCTCCATCCTCCGCCGGGTGTTCATCGGCCGGGTTCTCTTCCGCCCCTCCTTCCGCGAAAGGCTGGCCCCCTACTTCGCCATGCTCACCATTCCCGGATGCCCGATCCCCATCGAAACAAAGGCCTACCCCCATGCTCCCTGACTTTTCCCGCCGTGCAGCCATGGATGAACTGATGGATGCACCCGATTGCGATGAAACCCGGTTGCTGCGCACCGTCCGCCAGTTCGCCTCCATCAACCGGCAGGTGGCGCGCTACCGCACCATCCTGAAGCGCTGGGTGCTGGACGACATGCAGGACGATCCCGCACGGGAATACCATCTGGTGGACATGGGTGCAGGCGGTTGCGATATCGATGTCTGGCTGCTCCAGGCAGCCCGGCGGCGGGGATTGAAACTCCGCATCACCGCCTGCGACATGGATGCACGCACCATCACCTATGCCCGGTCGGTATACGGCCAAACGCCGGGACTTTCGATCCGCAAAACCGATCTGCTGGTCGATGCCTTCGACGAACCGGTCGACTATGTCTTCGCCAACCACTTCCTGCACCACCTGACCGGCGAAGAAATCCTTCGCCTACTGCGACTGTGGCAACCGCGCGTCCGGCGACGAATGGTTTTCAGCGACCTGCTGCGCAGTCCGGTCTCCTACATGGGCTTTTCCGCGCTATCGCTTTTCTACCGCGACAGCTTTGCCCGCACCGACGGCCTCATCTCCATCCGGAAGGGATTTCTACCCAGGGAACTGGCGGCCATGGCGGATGCCGCGACCGGCGGCGGATTTTCCGTACACCGGCTCCTGCCGGGACGGCTGGTTCTCTGCATCGGCGCAAACTCCGCCGGGGCATCCTGATTTGCTCAAAAAAACACTAGACTTGCAGGGGGCGTTCCCCTATACATGCTCTTCTTTTGCGCGATCCACCGATCCCGCAGGTGAATAAATTTAAGAAACGAACGGTGAAACCATGCCTAAAATGAAAACAAAAAAGTGTGCGGCCAAACGGTTTAAAAAAACTGGAACCGGCAAGCTGAAGCGCAACCACATGGGCGGAAGCCACATTTTAACCAACAAGAGTCGTAAACAAAAACGCGGGCTGCGCAGCTCCGAAATCGTCGACAAGGCGGATATGAAGCGCATCCTTCCGTACATCTAATTGCTGGAGATTGAATCATGCCAAGAGCAACCAATGGACCGGCCTCGCGCCGTAGAAGAAACAGCCGCCTGAAACTCGCCAAGGGTTTTAACGGCGCACGTAGCAAACTATTCCGCATTGCGACCGAGTCGGTCGACCGCGCACAGGCCATGGCCTATGTACACCGCAAGCACAAGAAGCGCGACTTCCGCCGCCTGTGGACCGTACGCATCAACGCCGCCTGCCGCATGCACGGAATCAACTACAGCCGCTTCATCGACGGGCTGAACAAATGCGGCATCACCATCAACCGCAAGATGCTGTCCGAAATCGCGATCCACGATGCCACAGGCTTCGCCAAGATCGTCGAAACCGCCAAAGCCAAAGTTTGCTAGATCTAGCCAACAACGCTTTGCAAAGACCGGCACCCGCCGGTCTTTTTTTGTGCCGAACCCGAAGCAATAAACAACACCGCCAGATCCCGGCTCACCTGTTCGCGCAGTGCCACTTGATCAGCATGATTGGGTCGGTGTTTTCGGTGGGTTTCATGGTTTAATCGTAGACGCGCGCTTCCAGCCGCGCCGTGAAGCTACTAGCCGGACAATAAAAAGTCCGCCCGGTTTGACACGGGGCGGACTCGATCATGCTTGATGGCAAAGATTACTGAATCGTGACGAAACGTTCTTTCGGTGTCATGCAGATGCCGCATCTTTCGGGCGCACTACCGGCATACGTGTTGCCGCAGGTGAGGCAAACGAGATATTTGGATGCCATTGAATCTTCTTTGCCGGCGGCCAACTGTGCCAGGGCATCCTTGTACAGCGCGGCATGCGCCTTCTCGGTTTGATATGCATAGTTGAATGAAACCAGCGCGAGATTCGCGTTTCCCTTTTGGGCGGCTTTCAGAAACTCCGGGTACATGGTTGCGATTTCATAACTTTCTCCCGTAAGGGCATCCTCCAGATTTTCCTTTGTGGATTTCACATCATACTCCGGAGTGAAAGACTCCATGCTTTCACCGAGCTGCGTCAATACCGCCCGGTGATTGTTGGCATGGATTGCTTCGGCCTTCGATGTCGCCTGGAAGAGCAGTGCGATCTTGCCATATCCTTCATCCGAGGCTTTCTTGGCGTAGGCGGCATACTTGGCACTGGCCGTGGTTTCGCCCTTAATAGCGTCCTTGAGGTTGGTAATGGTGGCCTCTGCCGATGCGGCTGCATATACGGAACTTCCAACAATCATTGCGGCGGTAAGAACTGCGGTAACTTTCGATTTCATGATAAACCTCCTTTGGTTTGTTGTTTTGTTATCGATAGGAAGAACCATAACCAGACGACACTTAAGGAACCCTTAACCGAGTCTTAAAATTCACTTAAAAATCATCCTATCGGAAAAATGATTCGAAATGTGGTGCTGTTTTCCGGAGAGCTGTCCGCTTATACGGGAAAACCCTGCGGGCTTATCAACCGCCTGACGAAGGCCAGACTGAGACCGGTGCCCGGAACACTGGCGGCACGGGTGGTTCGCATCTGAATGGTCGATAGGGTTCTTGAGAATGATCTCAGTCATCGTCGTCATGACCTTGCTCCTGCTCGCCACTCTCTGACTCGTTCTCACCAAGCTGCAAAGTCACTCCGATACCTGGCAATCTGACCGTGGCCGCGTTGGCATTGTGCCCGGCAAATAGCGCCGCTATCCAGAGCCCGGAGACAAGAAGGATAAATCCTCCCCATAGCGGGTGAGCTGATGAGATGGCGTCTTCCTGATGGCCGGCCTTCCGGCCCGTGACCATCACGAGTGCAATATTCTCCCGATGGCGAATTGTATGCCAGGCTAGTCCGGCCAAGTGGAAGGCTAGGGTAGCGAGAAATGCCCATGCGAAAAACTCATGCAGTTCCTCGATGGGTTCTCCGCCATAGCCATTGCCCGAGATGAACAAGGCAGGAACGAGCAAAAACATGAGCATAGCCGACATTGCCGAACCCGGATTGTTACCTGCATATAGTTTCGTTTTCGAAGCAACGGCGCTGATCATGTAGACGATAAATTCACGCGGGTGCAATGGATAGCTCGAAAACCTTGAGTAGCGCGATCCAACAACGCCCATCACGAGGCGAACGACCAGAAGAAACAGCGCAACGATCCCAAAGAGCATGTGCAGTTGAAACAGCGGTTGCTCATCGTCAACTAAGAATCCGATTGCCATCGCTGCGGTAAGTGACCCGGCAAATGCCCAGTGAAAGATACGGCTGGGAATGTCCCAGACAAGAATTTTACTCATGATAATCATCCTTTGGTTTGTTGTTTGATCATTGAACAGAAACAAACATACACAACCGATACTTAATCCTAAATCCGGAAATGGGAATCTGGCCATTATGAGGCAAGTGGTTTACACTCAACGGCATGAAAGCATTCGAACCGTTGATTCGCGCCAACCCGCAGGGTGAGGCCGAAAACCCATGCGGTCCACCCAATGGAT
>JAIPJC010000017.1 GCA_021734345.1 Kiritimatiellales bacterium
GGATGCACTTCTGCAAATCCTCGTCGTGCGGCGCACGGGGATTGACCTTCAATCCTTCCTCTTCGGCGATCTTCATGAAGCGTTCGTAGAGCGGCTTGACCAATCGCGCAGCGCCGCCGTGGACGCCGAGCTTGGCGCAGGCATCGGCGTTGTAGTTGTTCTTGTCGGCAAAGACCCACGCGCGCATCAGCCGCTTGAAATCGGAAACGCCGTCCTCGCCCAACACGTCTTCGCGGTTGCCGCGCGTCTCCTTGCCGGAGTTGCGCACCAGGATGCTACGGCCCTGCACCAGCGCGGCGATCAGGCACGCCTGCCGTACGCAATGGTATTGCTCGCCCGCCAGCAGCATGCGCGCATAGCGCGGATGCATCGGAAACTGCACCATCTTTTTTCCGATGCCGGTAAGTTTTCCGGCGTGGTCGAGTGCGCCGAGGTCGGTCAGCAGCACCAGCGTTTGCGCCAGCGATTTGGGATTCGGTTTTTCCAGCCATTGGAAATTTTCGATGTCGTCGATCCCGCCCGCCTTGAGCGTCAACACCACCTCGGATAGATCGTGCCGCAGGATTTCCGGCAGTTCCTGCATCGGGCGCGCGGCGTGTTCCTGCTCCGTCCAAAGACGGTGGCACGTGCCCGGCGCGGTACGTCCGGCGCGTCCGGTCCGCTGATCGGCCGAGGCGCGGCTGATGCGCTCGACCAGCAACGTATCGATGCCGCGGTGGGGATCGTAGCGCGCGATGCGCGCCAGCCCGCTGTCGATCACGATGCGGATGCCGTCGATGGTGATCGAGGTTTCCGCGACGTTGGTGGCGACCACAACCTTGCGCTGGTCGCATTCTCCCACGGCGGCATCCTGCTCGCGCGCGGGCAGTTCGCCATGCAGCGGCAGGACGGCAAAGGCGAGGGCGCATTTCTTGGCGCGGATCGCCTCGACCGTGCGGGAAATCTCGTAGCCGCCCGGCATGAAGACCAGCACGTCGCCCTCGGCTCCGGATTCGACCGCCTTTTCAAACGCATCCGCGGCGGCCTCCCACACGGGATGGTGGCGGAAATCGATCCGCTTGGGGGAATAGTTGATCTCGACCGGGAACATGCGGCCTTCGCTCTTGAGCTCGCGGCACGGCGCGAGGTATTCGCGCAACGGCCCGGCATCGAGCGTGGCCGACATGACGATGACTTTCAGATCGGGGCGCATCCGTTGGAGCAGCAGCGCACGGGCGAGCGTGATGTCGCCATAGATGTGCCGCTCATGGAATTCGTCGAAGATGATCGTCGAAACACCGCGCAACTCTGGATCGGAAAGAAATTGGCGGAGCAGGATGCCTTCGGTCACATAGCGGATCTGCGTCTTGTCCGAAATCGCGCTCTCCATGCGCACCTGGTAGCCCACCTCGCCGCCGAGCGGTTCGCCGCGCTCGTACGCCACGCGCTTGGCCAGTAGCCGGGCGGCCAGGCGGCGCGGTTGCAGCACGACGACTTCGCCCGGTCCGGCCACGCCGCAATCGAGCACCATCTGCGGCACCTGCGTCGACTTGCCCGAACCGGTCGGCGCTTCGATGATCAGCCGCGACGCGTTCGCCAGCGCGTCCACCAGCACCGCGCGCAGTTCATAGATGGGAAGTTTTTTCGGATCCATGCGGAGTGGCTTATAACGGAAACTTCCAATGCGTTGAGATGCGTGGGCCTAGCTGTTTAGTTCAGCAACCAATTTCTGTATCGCGTCGGATTGAGCAAGTGCACTGATAACTTTTTCCACCACTTTGGCTCCATCAGCCTTTTCCGCGACCAGGGCAATTGCCTTAATCAAATCCTCATAAAAATGCTCATCGCCAGTTAAACGCTTCCAAAACTCACGCCCCACTATGACGGGGTGGTGGTATTGTTTTTCAATGCGTAAATAATGCCCACTGAGTTCCGCCCGTTCACCATACAAAACCCCTACCATGAAATCTTCTGTTGCAACTCGCAGGTTGTTTGCCCGCGACAATCTGATCGCGGAACCAAAGTGTCCGTGAATAGATTCAACATCATCCTTATTGATCGTATTTGGTCCCACTTTCAACTGGCAGTATTTCTTCTGGCCGTCAACTTGGTCGACAAACTCAATGTCGATTCCTGGAATTGCACTTCCAAACGAAGTGAGCACCTCACTGGAAAACTTCTGGATATTGGTGCCGAATGAAGTGGTAATCGAGGTGCCGAGCACGCGCGGATAAATTAAAGCGCGAGCAATGCTTTCGGGGTTGCTGTTTCCCGTTAGGAAATTTGCGAGGTAGATGGCCAGAAATGGGTTGATATTGAATTCTTCGGGATTGGCCAGCTTTTCGGTATTCGCAATATGGTTTTCGGCAATTGTAGCAAGAAACCACTGCTGCGCCCTTTTTAGTATTGCCTGTTTTTCAGTGTTTTTCATGAGCAGGAGTTTTCGTCATCCGCCGGGCGTTGACAAACTCCTTTTCATTCGCAATAAAGTAACCATGTTTAAGGTTGACTAGCATTAATGGGGGTGCAATGAAGGATTACTATTCGATTTCGGAAGTTGCGGACATGCTGTCCGTCTCGAAGGAAACACTACGCCGATGGGACAAGAACGGGAAGCTGACCCCTGTTCGCCACCCCATAAATAACTACAGGGCATATCCTTCTGAATCGCTCAAAATATTTGAGCAACTTGGATTTCTTTTTACCAAGGAAGATCGCGATGCCCCGGAAGAACCTCACCGCAACTACACCGTCGTCGAACTGTTCGCGGGGGCGGGAGGGCTGGCGCTTGGAATGGAAAAGGCCGGATTTAAATGCAAGTTGCTAAACGAGATCGACCACTGGGCGTGTAAGACACTCCGTAAAAACCGACCACGATGGAACGTGATCGAACAAGATGTTAGCCAATTGGACTTTACCCCATTCAAAGGACAGATCGATGTGGTGACAGGCGGATTCCCCTGCCAAGCGTTTAGCTACGCGGGCAACAAGCTGGGTCTCCAAGATGCGAGGGGCACACTTTTCTACGAATTCGCCCGCGCCGTGCAGGAAATCCAGCCTCTGATCGCACTCGGTGAAAACGTGCGCGGCCTGGTTAGCCATGAAAACGGACGGACGCTGGCCGGCATGGTTTCCGTACTGGATGAAATTGGCTACGAAGTAATGACTCCACAGGTGCTCAAGGCCATCCACTACCAGGTTCCGCAGAAGCGCGAGCGCCTATTCCTAGTGGCGGTCAAGCGGGATTCCGGCATCCTTTTCAACTACCCCAAACCATTGAAGGAAATCTATTCGGTGAAGGATGCGCTCAAGGCCGGGAGGCTCTTCCCGGTGGACGTGCCAACCTCCTCCGGGCAAAGCTATCCAAAGCGGAAAAAGGAAATCCTCGAAATGGTTCCGCCGGGCGGATATTGGCGCGACCTTCCGGTTGAAATCCAAAAAGAGTATATGCTTCAGAGCTATTACCTTGGCGGCGGGAAAACCGGCATGGCGCGGCGCATAAGTTGGGACGAGCCGAGCCTGACGCTGACGTGCAGCCCTGCGCAGAAACAGACGGAACGATGCCATCCCGAAGAGACCCGCCCCTTTACCGTGCGCGAATATGCCCGCATCCAAACATTCCCCGACGACTGGGATTTTTGCGGCCCGATGGGTGCGCAGTACAAGCAGATTGGCAACGCCGTCCCCGTCAACCTCGCCTATCATGTGGGGGTCGAACTGATCCGCTCGCTGAACGAATACCATAGGATTGAAATTTGCAAGCACCCAGAGCGATTTGCTCCGTTGTCCTACGCCGTTGCGTAGTCGGGCTCGGTTTCTTCGCCGACGTAGTACCATTCGCCGTCGAGTTTTTCGAAGACGGAGCATTCGTGGTGGCGGCCCGGGGCGGTGGAGGTCAGGTATTCGGCGATGAATTCAACGCGGCCGGTCTCGTCGTCGGCCGTGCCGTCTTCCGTGGCGACGACATGCAGCTTGAGCCACTCCACCTGCCGCATCCAAGTGCGGATCGATTCGGCCAGATCATCCTCCCGCGAATCGGGATGGGTGGTTTGAACAAGGTAGTCGACCTTTTTGAGAACGTAGGCGCTATAGCGCGAGCGCATCAGCTCTTCGGCGGTACGGGCGGTTCGCCGTCCAGCGATGATCCCGCCGCAACACGCTTCGGTAGCGGCGCCGCTTCCGCATGGGCATTTGTCATACTTGGCCATGGCTTAGCTGTGCATTTCTTTGAGCAGGCCGGGCACGGCCTTGATGGCATCGGCCACCTTGGAACCGTCCTTGCCGCCCGCCTGCGCCTTGTCGGGCTTGCCGCCGCCGTTGCCGTCGGCGAGTTTCGCCACGGCGCCGATCAGCTTGCCGGCGTGGATGCCTTCGGCGACGAGGTCGGCGCTGACGGAACACATGAAGCAGCCCTTGCCCTCGGCGTGGCTGCCGAGAATGATGACGCCGCTCGCGAGCTTCTGCCGCAGGCGGTCCATCAGCTCGCGCAACGCGTCCATCGGAACCTCTCCGGCCGTGGCGGCGAGTAGCGGCATGTTGTCGACCTTGTCGGTCAGCGACAGCGTATCCACTTTTTCGAGCAGGGCTTCGATGCCATGCACGGCGGCTTTCATGCGGGCTTCCTTGAGTTGCTTTTCGGCCGCCTTGGCCTGTTCGGCCATGGCCTTGATGCGTGCGGGCAGATCGGCCGGCTTGACGCTGAGGCTTTGGCTGATGCCGGCGAGCAACTCGTGCTCTTCGGCGGTCCAGGCGAGCGCTTCCATGCCGGTGACGGCTTCGATCCGGCGTATGCCGGAGGCGACGGATGATTCGGAGAGGATGCGGAACTGTCCGATGTCGCCGGTGGCTTGGACGTGCGTTCCGCCGCACAGTTCGCGGCTATAGTCGCCGACGGAAACAACGCGGACGCTGTCGCCATACTTGTCGTCGAAGACGGCTTGGATGTTGCCGGACTTCTGCACGTCGGCCAGCGCCATTTCCACGGTTTCAACCGTCGTGTTTTTCATGATCTGGTGGTTGACGACCTGTTCGATGCGGCGCAGCTGTTCGGGCTTGATGGCTTCGAAATAGTTGAAGTCGAAACGCAGCCGGTCGGCGGCGACCATCGATCCGGCCTGCTTGATGGAACCGTCGACGACTTCGCGCAGCGCAGCGTTGAGCAAGTGGGTGGAGGTGTGGTTGCGGCGCATCTGGCCGCGGCGGTAGCGGTCGACGGCGGCGATGGCACGGTCGCCCGGCTTGGCTTCGCCAAAGACAAAGCGGCCGGTGTGCAGGATGATGCCGTCGGCCGATTTTTGCGTATCGGTAACTTCAAAGTCGAAGGTCGCGCCCTTGATGGAGCCCCGGTCGCCAAGCTGGCCACCGGAGTCGGGATAGAACGGCGTTTCCTTCAGGATGATCGCGCCGTATTCAACCACTTCAAGGATTTTGGTTTCGCACGAAGTGGATGCGTAGCCGACAAACCGCGTGGGTTCGGCGTCGATGCCGCCGCTTTCAGCGAGGACGACCGACTTCTTGTTGGCATGGTCGGCGCGGGCACGGGTGCGCTGCTCGTCCATCAGCTTTTCGAAGCCTTCTGCATCGACCGCCAGGCCGCGCTCGCGGGCCATCACTTCGGTAAGGTCGAGCGGGAAGCCGAAGGTGTCGTAGAGCTTGAAGGCTTCGTCGGCCGGGAAGACTGTAGCTGGGGTCGGCGACCCCGGCCCGCGATCACCGATCGCGGCTACAACGTCTTCAAACAGGTCGATGCCGCGGTCGAGAGTGCGGTTGAAGGAGTCCTCTTCGGCTTTGAGGGTTTTCTTGACGCGGTCGCGGTTGGTGCGCAGCTCGGGGAAGACGTCGCCATAGGTTTCGGCGACGATGTCGGTGAGCTGGTAGAAGAAAGGATCCTTGAAGCCGAGGACGCGGCCGGTGCGGACGGCGCGGCGCAGGATGCGGCGCAGGACGTAGCCGCGGCCTTCGTTGGACGGGATGATGCCGTCGGCGATGGAGAAGGCGAGACAGCGGATGTGGTCGGCGATGACGCGGAAGGCGATGTCGACCGGGTCGGTCATGGAGCTGCCGTATTGCTTGCCGCTCATTTCTTCCAGCGTGCGGAAGATGGGGGCGAAGACGTCGGTTTCATAGTTGGAGATGACGCCGGAGAAATCCTTGAAGCCGTCGGTACACTGGATGATGGAGCAGGCGCGCTCGAAGCCCATGCCGGTGTCGACGTGCTGGGCGGGCAGCGGGCTGAAGGTGCCGTCGGCATTGGCGTTGAACTGGATGAAGACGAGGTTCCAGATTTCAATATTTTGCGGGGTTCCGGCATTGACGAGCGCGGTGCCGCCGTCGCCTTTGGGGGTGAGGTCGACGTGCAGTTCGGAACAGGGGCCGCAGGGGCCGGTGTCGCCCATCATCCAAAAGTTGTCCTTGCGGTTGCCGGGGACGACGTGGTCGGCGGGCAGGTATTGGAGCCAGAAGTTTTGCGCTTCGGTGTCGGCGGGCATTTTGTCGTCGCCGCCGAAGTAGGTGGCGTAGAGGCGGTCGACGGGAAAGCCCCAGACCTTGGTGATGAGCTCCCACGCCCAGTCGATGGCTTCCTGCTTGAAGTAGTCGCCGAAGGACCAGTTGCCAAGCATTTCGAAGAAGGTGTGGTGGTAGGTGTCGAGGCCGACGTCTTCGAGGTCGTTGTGCTTGCCGCCGGCGCGGATGCACTTCTGGGTGTCGGCGGCGCGGCCCGGCGTGTAGGGGCAGCTGGCCTGGCCGAGGAAGATCGGCACGAACTGGTTCATGCCGGCGTTGGTGAACAGCAGGTTCGGCGAATCCGGCATCAGGCTGGCGGACTTGACGATGCTGTGCTGCTTCGATGCAAAAAAGTCGAGAAACGACTGCCGGATTTCCTTCGATGTCATGGTCATAGCCTACCTTCCATAAAAATGAACCCGCCGTCTTCCGGCGGGGAAAAACAGCGGGTTTTATACGTGGAACCCCTGCGGTATGCAAGTTTTCCAAGGATCGGAACACGTACAGAATGAGCACAGATGCCCCCGCTCCAGCTTTCTGCCTACCACGCCGGAGAAAAAGATAGGCGGCTGGCGCAGGAGACGACGGCAGCGAAACGGCAACAAACATCGTTCATGTTAAAGACAACTTCCCATGTTTGCTCCATAAATTATCGCTATCAATCCAGCACGACTTCCTGCCCGTATTCCGGGACGACGCAGTTCCAACCGGTTTTTCCATGCAGGAATTCGCCGAAGGAGGCGGCGACGGATGCTTCGCCGTGGGTGATGAATACCTTGCGCGGCGGGGTTTTGATCGATGAAACCCAGCGTAGAAGTTCGTCGCGGTCGGCGTGGGCCGAGAAGCCGGAAATCTTTTCGATGCGCGCGCGCACCGGCTGCTCTTCGCCGAAGATGCGGACGGTTTCGGGTTTTTCGAGAATCTGCCGGCCGAGCGTGCCGAAGGCCTGGTAGCCGACAAACAGGATGGTGCATTCGGGGCGGTCGATGTTGTTCTTGAGGTGGTGCTTCACGCGGCCGCCGGTGCACATGCCGGAACCGGCGATGATGATCGCGGTGCCCTTGATCTGGTTGATCGCCTTGGACTGGTCGACCGTGCGCGACATGGTGAGTCCCGGGAAATCGTACGGACGGTCGCCGGCATTCACCTGCGCCATGGTGACTTCGTCGTACAGTTCGGGATGCTTATTGAACACATCGGTAATCTTGACGGCCATCGGACTATCGACAAACGCCACCAGATGCGGGATGCGGTTTTCCTTGAGCAGGTTGTTCAGGTGGTAGAGCAGCTCCTGCGTGCGTTCGAGCGCAAAGCTCGGAATGATGATGTTGCCGCCCGCCTGATGCGTTTCGTTGATGATGCGCGCCAGCTCACCGGGGATATCCGCCACTTCGCCGTGCGTCCGGTCGCCGTAGGTCGATTCCATCAGGACATAGTCGGCCTGCTCGAACTGGGTCGGGTCGCGCATGATCGGCAGGTTCCACCGGCCAATGTCGCCGGAAAACAGGATGGTGCGCGTCTCGCCGCCTTGCGCGACCGTCACCTTGATCATGGACGATCCAAACACATGTCCGGCTTCAAAGAATTCGGCGGTAATACCCTCGCCCACCGGAATAGCCGTTTTGTAGCCGACCTTCTTGAAAAAGCTGTTGGTCTTTTCGGCATCCTCGGTGGTGTAGAGCGGTTCGTAGGCGAACGGGCTCGTCTTGCCGGAACGCTCGTGACGCAGTTTCTTGTGCTTGACGTCTTCTTCCTGGATATGCGCCGAGTCGAGCATGATGATGTTGGCAATTTCCGCCGTGGCTGGCGTCGCATAGATCGTGCCCTTGAAACCTTCCTTCACCAGCTTCGGCAGGCGGCCGCAATGGTCGAGGTGCGCATGGGTCAGCAGCACGGCGTCGATGGTATTGGCTGGCACCGGGAAGTCGGCCCAGTTGCGCGGTTTGAAGTCGCGTTCCTGATAGAGCCCGCAATCGATCAAGAGCCGGACGCCGTTCACCTCGACATAATAGCAGGAGCCCGTAACGTTTTTTGCCGCGCCGAAAAAGTTGAGTTTGATATTCATTCCTCTGCTCCTTGTTTTAATGCGTAATACGCAATTCGTAATTTCATTTCTTACGCATTACGCATCACTCGTTACGTCTCCAGATCTTCCCGTGCCACCGCGTCGGTGCGGCAAACGGATTTGTAATCAGTATAGGTCTCGATCAGCGGATCGACAGAAAAATCTCCCA
Organism: Kiritimatiellales bacterium; assembly: GCA_021734345.1. Taxonomy (GTDB): domain Bacteria; phylum Verrucomicrobiota; class Kiritimatiellia; order Kiritimatiellales; family Pontiellaceae; genus Pontiella. The sequence goes on from JAIPJC010000017.1 coordinate 8,718, forward strand.
TTTTCAACCGGCGGATATTCTCGAATAGCGTGGCCAAAAAACCATCCACCAATCCCGGCTCGTCCAAACGGACCAGACTCTTGGCGAGCGTCTTTTTGATTTCGGCATAGTCGCGCTGATAGAAGAGGTATCCCGCCTCGGTCATCGCATTGGCCTGCTCCGTGTTGCACTCGCCAAAGAACCGCTGCTGCGCCGCAAAGGCATAGACCGGCAACTGGCAATCGAGGTTGCGGCGGATCTCGTCCATATAATCTTCGGTCTTGCTTCGCACGCGGCTGGAACCCTTGTAGTCGAGCACCCGCACCCGTTGCAGCTCTCCCGTTTCCGCAAACACCAGATCCACCCGGTCGATCTTGCCGTGCAGCTTGACCGCATCGAGCGCCACGGCGGTATCGCCGCCGAACGTCAGCTCGAACAACGCCGGGAACCGGTTTTCGGCGGCGCAGGTGTCGACGTCGTAGCGCACAAAGTTCAGCACTTGCTCCAGTACCTTTTCCTGCTCTGCCGCCCACACGCCCGGATGGCCGAGCGGCGTTTCCTTTATGCGCCGCACCGCAACTTCGCGTGCAAAACCCATGTGTTCGGGAACCAGCACCGCCAACGGGATCGCATCCATGCCAGGCTCCGTGCGCCGCCGCCAACCGCTGTCCGTTTTGACCGCCCAGTAGCGCGGCGCATCGATCCCCGCCTCGCCATTGGCGATGGTTTCATAGATCTCTTTCAGAATGGCATGAATCAATGTTCCCCGATCCATCGGGTCGGGCGTATCGTCCGCCGTGCGCGGATCCCGCAACCCGAAAATCCGGTCGAGCAGAAAGACATAGCGGCACTGCGCCAGCGTCTCCAGCGCCGTCGGGCTCAGCTCCCCTTTGTTTTCGAACCATGCGGCAATCTTTTCTTTCAACGCCGGAATGTGGCCGCAATACACGGAGCCGATCCTTTCACTGATCGGCATATCTAAAAAAGCCTCCCGCTCTGCCTCGATGTTCAGCATCGCCACCACCTGACCTGCGGGATGAGCAGGCTGGAAAGCCTGCTCCACATGTGGGGCAGACATTCTTGTCTGCCCATTCTGTTGCACCGCCACTTGAAGGGCTTCATCTTTAGCGCGGCACAGCGCCAGCGGCACAACCGGCAAAAAGGATTCGCCCGGCATCGGAACCCGGTCGGCCGGATCGGTCAACCGCTGCGTTTTCCAGTGGTTGGAAAAAACGGATTCCCCGCCAAACCGTTCAATGCGCCATTGGTCGTATGGGCTCAGCAGGACTTCTTCCTGCGCGGGCCAACCGGCCAGGTTCCAGAGCTTGCGGTAGTATTCGCCCGCACCCTTTTCGTTGCCTTCCTGGTCGACGGCCTGATAGGAGAGCACGAGTTGCTCGTGCGCCATGCCGAGCGCGGTGAGAAACAAAACCGACTCCTGTTCCAGCAAGGCGTCGACCGTGGGCAGTGCCAACTTGGGCAGATGCCGCCCCTGATCTTCGAGATGCTTGCGCAGGAAGTGGCGCTCGCTGTCGCTCAACAAGGCGTCCTGCTGCGGCACGCCGGAAAATTCACCTTCGTTGAGTCCGGCAAATAGAACCAGGTCGAAATCCAATCCGACGGCATCGTGCGGGTTGAGCACCCAGACACCCTGCTCGTGGCTTTCGCGCGGACGGACGGTGGCGTCTTCGAGCAGTTCTTCCAGCAGGTCGATCAGTTCGCGCAACGGCATGGGCTGTTCGCCGAAACTTTCGAGTGCGGACGAAACCGCCGCCAGCGCCTCCGTATTGAAGTGGTCTTCCGGCGGGACGATCCGCTCCGCCAAAATCCGGGCGGCCTTCATGCCGGAATGAGCAGGCTGGAAAGCCTGCTCCACATGTGGGGCGGACTTTCGAGACAGCCCCTGCTCAAGACGTGGCGGCATTTTCAGCAGTTGCTGAACCGTCGCTTCGCGGTTTTCAAATTGGATGGCCGGGTTGCGGACCAGGTCGATAAGCTGGTCGCGACGGGCGGTCAGTGGGAAGGCAAGCCAGGCGAGGAAAGCCTTGACGCACGGCGAAGAGAGGACGGGGCGGCCGCGACGGAAATAGTACGGGATTTGAAAACGGCCAAAGACGTGCGGAATGATGTCCTGCACGGTTCCAATATTTGGAACCACGAGCGCGATGCGGTTGGGCGCGCGGTCCAGGGTTTGGATGTTCCAGCAGATGCGCCGCGCGAGGTCTTCAATCTCGCCATAGGCTCCGGCGGAACGGGAAAAGTCGATGCGGTCGGCGTTGTCGAGCTGTAGCACATCGGGGCTATCGACCGCCAGTGCATCGCCGAGATCTTCGGCCCAGACCGCCCAGGGCTGCCCCATGATTTCGGAGCGGATCTGCTGGCCAAGCCGGTCTTCCGCCTTTTCGGCATGGGCGGCCGGCAGTGCGGATTCGATTCGCACCTTGAGTTTCTGGTTCAGCGCAACGACGCAGGATTCTTCGAAGGGATTGAACCAGCGCACGGACCGGAAGGTCAGGCGTTTGGCGTCGCGCAACAGCGGCGGCCAGTTTTGGCGATTGCCTTTGAGCAGTTTCAGGATCGCGGCATTGACGTCGAGCTGGTCGGCGAACCCTTCCTGCTGGATGGTGGCGCGCCAGACGCTATAGAGGATGCCGAGCTGGTAGAGCTTGTGTTTCGGTGAATGGTTCAGCAACCAATCGACGATGCGGGTTGACTCCTCGGGCAACGCCGAGAGTTCGGTCACGAGTTGTTCGAGCACTCCGGCCAAGGCCGCCGGCGATAGCTGTCCGAGTACGCCGCCGTCGACAAAGTGGCCGAGCGCCACCTCTACCACCTGCCTGCGTACAAGCAGTTCCTTCGCCGTGCCCATCGGACGCCCCTTGAGCTGGGCATAGGGATGGCATACCTGCCGCAACCGCGCAAAGGTTGTATGGCACGACGCATCGACCCATCCGTTCGCGAGGGCCAGCTCCTGCTGGAACCGCCGCAGCGAAAGCTCCGTCGGGAAGACGATCAACTCGCGGGCGGGATCAGGCATGATGATTTAGGCAGAATGATTTGGAGGCAGAATCATTGTCCACGGACACGCTTCGGGCGGAATTATTCTGCCTAAAAATCATTCTGCCTATTCTCCGTTTAGAGTTTTTCGATGAAGCGGGCGATGCGCACCATGGCCTCTTTGATGTGGTCGAAGGAGGTGGCATAGGAGCAGCGGATGAAGCCTTCGCCACAGGCGCCGAACGCGGTGCCGGGAACGCAGGCGACGTTTTCGTCATCAAGCAGCTTGAGCGCGAACTCCTTGGCCGTCATGCCGAACTTGCTGACATCGGCGAAGGCGTAGAACGCGCCTTCGGGGCGGATGCAGGGAATGCCCATCGCTTCAAAAGAGCTATGGATGAAGTTGCGCCGCTTCTTGTACTCGGCCTTCATGTAGGCAATGTCCTTGTCGGCATGCTTGAGCGCTTCAATGGACGCTTCCTGGCTGAGGATCGGCGCGCATAGCATGGTGTACTGGTGGATCTTCATCATGGCTTCGGTCAATTCCGGCGGCGCACAGGTGAAGCCCATGCGGAAACCGGTCATGGCCCAGGCCTTGGAGAAGCCGTGCAGATAGATGGTGCGCTCGCGCATGCCAGGCACGGAGATCAGGCTGAAGTGCTCGCGGTCGTAGGTGAGCTCGTCGTAGATTTCGTCGGTCAGCACGATCAGGTCGTGTTCGATGGCAAACGTGGCAATCTCTTCGACGTCCTTTTGGGTCAGGATCGCGCCGGTCGGGTTGTTGGGATAGTTGAGCAGCAGGACCTTGGTCTTGGGCGAAACCTGCGCTTCAAGCTCGGCGCGCGTGAGACGGAATCCGTTTTCCTTCTTGGTGGCGATGGCAACCGCCTTGCCGTGGGCGAAGGCAACGATCGGGTTGTACGACACATAGCTGGGTTCATGGTACAGAACTTCGTCGCCGGGTTCGATGAGTGCGCGGATGGCGAGATCGAGCCCTTCGCTGACGCCAACAGTGACGAGTACTTCGTCTTCGGGCCGGTAGGTGATGCCCGTTTTATTGGCGACGTATTTCGAGATGCCGCGGCGCAGCGACAGCAACCCCATGTTGGAGGTGTAGCTGGTGACGCCGCGGTCAAGCGCGAGCGATGCGGCTTCGCGGATGTGCCACGGCGTGACGAAGTCGGGTTCGCCGATACCCAGGCTGATGACGTCCTCGCGCGCACTCACGATCTCGAAGAAATCGCGGATGCCGGAACGGGGAATGTCGCGAACGGTCTTGGCAATACGGCTACGGAGAGACTTTGAGTCGTTCATTGTCCTCCCCCGTGCGCATGAGAATGCCGTTTTGCTTGTAGGTTTTCATCATGAAGTGCGTGGCCGTCGAGGTGACGCCCTTCATCGTGGCGAGCTTTTCGCTGACGAAGCTGAAGGCCTCGTGCATAGTGCGCGCTTTGATGAAGAGCAATAAGTCGAAGGCGCCGGACATGAGATAGACCGCGTCCACTTCCGGGAAGCGGCTGATGCGGCCGGCGATGCGATCGAAGCCGCCTTCGCTCTCGGGCGTGACCTTCACTTCGATGACGGTCGTCACCAGCGAGCTGTCGAGCTTGTCTTCATCCACCACGGCCTGATAGGCGCGGATGATGCCGGTCTTTTCATAGTCGGCGATCTGGTTTTTTACTTCATCGACGGAGAGCCCCAGCATCTTGGCGAGGTTTTCCGGCGACTCGAGTGCATTTTGTTTCAGCAGGTTGAGCAGTTCATTCATGGTTCCACCTATAGGTTAAAACTTGTCGAAATCTAGCGGTTTACGCGGGTACGACCAACCCAAAAAAAACGCCCCGCGTGACGGGGCGTTGTCTTGGGTCCTAGACTCGATTAGAAGTCGTAGGCAATGTTGACGCCGCCCCAAACCTTGTTGTCGGCTTCGTATTTGCCCTTCGCGCCATCGCGAACGTCGCCGCCTTCGAGCATGGTGTAGGTCAGGTTGGCCGATACGGTCACGCCATCCACGATTTCGTAGCTGGCGTTGCCGTAGAAGTTGTAGTCGTTCCAACCGGCGTCGGCGGTGCCTGTCCAATACGCGGTGTTGTAGGCGGTGTTGCCGTATCCGGCGGAAATACCGGCTTCAACCGCGAAGTAGTCGCTGACCTGATAGGGTGCAACCACATCGAACAGCACATAGGTTCCATGTACTTCAACGATGTCGCCGAACACCGTCACGGACGGAATCACATAATCCTTCCAGCTCAGAACCTTGGCGGAAGCAAACAGCTCGGAGGTGGATTTGTTGGCCGAGTTCGGGAAGTTGTAGTTGATCAGGCCAACGTCGAACGACATTTCGTTGATGTCGATCGGCAACGTGTAGGCCAGCGAGAAGTCGATCTCGGAAAAGTTTCCGGCGGTGCCGTTGATGTTTTCCTTGAGGTCGTAGTTGCCCCAGACGTTTAGGCTGACGCCATACTGGGAGAGGGTGAGCTGCGGCTGGGCCACGAAGTCGTTGTTGTAGACCTGTCCGCGCCATACGTAGGCGGAAACCAAAGCCGTTTCAAGGGTGATCTGGGGTTCGGAAGCATCGGAACCGCCGGCCTGATCCACTATCACCACATCATTCTGGGCATTCGCCACGCCCGCTGCCAACACTGCCATCATTCCGATCGTCATGAATTTTTTCATTAGAACCACTCCTCCGGTTAATTTCGCTCCCAAAAACAATACCGCGCCCTTCGCAGCATTTCCTTAAATAATTGGGCGCTAGACTTGCACTTGACCGTGCGTCTTGCAACCCATTTCTCCTTCAATGTTGCCTCGCAATCCCACAGCCGGAAACGGTACGCCCCGCCTATCGCCGACGGGCGGTGGCATCCTCTAAAGAAGGAATCGGCGCTTGCCTCGGCAAACCGGATTTGAAACATTCCACGGGTTTGGACGAACTTATCATGCATGAAACTCTTCTATCTTTTTTTGGTGTCAACGTCACGGGCTGGAAGCTCGTAGGCTACGCGGGCATCCTGATGTTCACCAGCCGCTGGTTTGTGCAGCTGTGGTACTCCAAACGGGCCGGCCACTCCGTCATGCCGCGGCTGTTCTGGGTCATGAGCATTGCCGGAAGCCTGCTGTGCCTGCTCTACTTCACCTTCGGCAAGAACGATTCGGTGGGCATCATTTCCTACGTCTTCCCGATGTGCGTGGCCGGCTACAACCTATCGCTCGACCTGCGGCATTCGAAGCGCAAGAGCAAGGATCGATAAGCATGAGCGAAGCCCCCTGCGAAATTTCCGTGATCGCCCCCGCCTGCAACGAGGAGGGATGCCTGCCCAGACTGGTCGAAGAAGTCGAAAAAGCACTCCAACCAACCGGTCGTAGCTATGAAATCATTCTCGTGGACGACGGCAGCAAGGACCGCACGGCGGACGTCATCAGGGAACTGGCGCAAAACAACCCGCACGTCCGCGGCTTCTTCCACGCCTTCAACTGCGGACAAAGCGCGGGGCTGGCCACCGGTTTCCGCAACGCCCGCGGCGATATTTTCGTGACGCTCGACGCCGACCTGCAAAACCCGCCGTTCGAAATCCCCCGCCTCCTCGATCTGATGGTCGACGGCGTGGACGCCGTTTGCGGAGTCCGGACCAAGCGCAACGATACTCCAATCCGGCGCGTGGCCTCCAAACTCGCCAACGGCTACCGCGACAAGATTACTGGCGTCCCGGTGCGTGATGCCGGTTGCAACTTCCGGCTGATGCGCCGCGAGGCGGTCGGCGAGCTGATGGTCTTCAACGGCATGCACCGCTTCATCACCACCATGCTGAAACTCCAGAAGCTAAACGTGATCGAAGAAGAAATCGCCCACGAAAGCCGCCTGGCCGGCCTCTCCAAATACGGGATCGGGAACCGCCTCTGGCGCGGGATCGAAGATTGCCGAGCCATGCGCTGGTACCGCAAGCGCTGCTTCCCGCTACACCGAACCTGAGTTTCCTCCATGATCCGCGACGCCTTTCAACGCTTCTCCCTGCGCATGGACCTGCTGCTGGCGCGGTTTGACGCACACACAATCCGCGCATCCTTTGAAAAGCTGGCACAAGGACGGTGGAAGCCCGAACTGCTGCTGGTTGCCGTCTGTCTGCTGCTCTACCTGCCCGGCATCGCTTCCATCCCGCCGCTCGACCGCGACGAACCGCGCTACATCCAGGCCTCCCGGCAAATGGTGGAGACGGGCGACTACACCCGCATCTATTTCCAGGACCATTTCCGCAACAAGAAACCCGTGGGCATCTACTGGCTGCAGGCAGGCACCGTCAACCTGCTCGGCGGCGAAAAGGTCAAGGATCTGGTTTGGCCCTACCGCCTGCCCAGCCTGCTCTGCGCCATCGGCTCGGTGATGCTGGTCTTCCGCATCGGCACCCGGCTGATCGGCAAACCCCAGGGACTGATGGCCGGACTGCTGTTCGCCGCCACGCCGCTATTGCTGGCCATCGCCCGCTTCGGCACCACCGACAGCACCCTGCTCTTCTTCACCACGCTCACCCAGTACAACCTGATCCAGATCTACCTCGACAACCGCGAGAAGCGCACACCGAAACTTTTCAATGCCGTGCTGTTTTGGGTCGCCATGGGCGCCGGCGTTCTCGTCAAGGGTCCGATCACCCCGCTGATCGCCCTGCTCACCGGCGTGTCGCTGGCGATCGTCGACCGCAATCCGCGCGCCTTGAAGGGCCTGCGCCCGTGGCTGGGTGTTCCGCTGCTGCTGGCCATCGTGCTGCCGTGGCTGATCAGCATCCAGATCGCCACCGACGGCGCCTTCCTGCGCGACTCCCTCGGCGGCGACTTCGGCAAGAAGCTCGTCTCCGGCCAGGAATCGCACGGGGCACCACCGGGATTCTACACGCTGCTGATGGCTGTAACCTGCTGGCCTTCATCCTTGCTCATCGTCCCGGCGATGCTGGCGGCATGGCGCACCCGCCGCCAAACCGCCACCGCCGCCATCTGCTTTTGCTGGGTCGTCCCCTACCTCGTGCTGCTCGAACTCGTACCCACCAAACTGCCGCACTACATCCTCAGTGCCTATCCACCGCTTGTGCTGCTCGCCACGCAGTTTGCCTGGATGGAAAACCGCGAAGTCCTCAATAAAAAAATCTGGAAGGGCCTGCACTGGCTCTACCGGACGGTATGGGCGCTGGTGTTCCCGCTGACCGCGGTGGTCATGCTGCTTTGCGCGGTGCCCAGCCGCCACCATCTGTTGCCGATCCCCGCCGCGGCGGTGCTGGCGCTCGGGGCCGTGGCGGTTGCCCGGCTTCGGAAACGCTCCGCGCTGCTTGCGCTGGCCGGAAGCATTCCGTTGCTGGCGTTCATGGCAGTCGTGCTTTTCGGGTTGGTGGCGCCGCGTCTCGACCCGATCTGGGTGATCCGCTCCGCCGCCGACGCCTTCCGCCAGCTCCAGCGCGAACAGCCCTCCCGCACGTTGTACTCCGTGGGCTACAGCGAGCCGAGCCTCGTGTTCCTGGCCGGAACCCAGACCAAACTTTGCGGAATGGATATGATCGCGGCGGAATACGGCACCAACATGGTGGCGCTCCTGCCGGACGCGGTTGCCAACGAATTGCCGGCGGAACTGGAGAAGGTCGCCACCATCCACGGCATCAACTATTCCAAGGGCAAGTTTGTCGAAAGCGGCCTGTATATCCCGAAGGCGGACGGCCATGAATAGTGCCGGATTGAAACGCGTCTCGATAGCCTTGGGCCTGCTGGCCGCGATCGCCTGCCCCATCATGGTGCACACCATCGATCTGCCCGCGGCCATCTATGCCCGCAACGATCTTCCGAAATCCGTGCTGCAGGTTGCGCGCCTCGCCGACAATGTCGACGACTACATCACCATCACATTTGTCGCACTGGCGCTCTTCGCGTGGTTCAAGCTCCGGAACAAGGCGCTCTTCCGGACGCTCCTCCTGCCACCGGTCTCGTCGCTGGTGGCCGGAACGCTTAACAATATGCTCAAGATCCTGTTCGGACGCTGGCGGCCGAAGGGCTACTTCAATCTCCACGAATACGGCTTCGAGTTCCTTGCGCCTTTCAAGGCCATCCAAAACTCCTTCCCCTCGGGGCATTCCAGCAGCATCATGGCCATCATGACCGCCATGGCCCTCCTGTTTCCCCGCTGGCGCATTCCCTTCCTGGCATTCGCCTGCGGAATGGGATCCATCCGCGTTGTGGTCGGCGCGCACTACCCCGCCGATGTCGTCGGCGGACTGATCCTGGGCTATCTTTCCACCCGCTGGTTCCACTACCTGCTCGCCCGCAAAAACGTGTTGGATGCCGATCCGCGCATCACGTTGGAGGACTGGCGGCCACGCTCGTCGTTTACCCAAAAATAAACCTTCCAAAACAAGACCGCCGCGCCTATACCAACGCACATGGAAAACAAGGACACAGGCTGGAGCGTCGAGCAATCGGCGGAAATCTACGGCATCGGCAACTGGGGCGCGGACTACTTTAGCATATCCCAGGAGGGCGAGGTGCTGGTGCATCCCCACGGCAACGGCGTATCGGTCAGCCTGCGCAAGATCGCCGACGGACTGCTGGACCGCGGACTGGGCATGCCCGTGCTGCTGCGCATGAGCGATATTCTCGACTCGCGCATCAAGAAACTCCACGAAAGCTTTGCCAGCGCCATCACGACCTTCGAATACCACGGGAAATACCGCGGCGTCTATCCGATCAAGGTGAACCAGCAGCAACAGGTGCTGGAGGAAATCGCCGAATTCGGCGCCCGCTACCATCACGGACTCGAAGCCGGCAGCAAGCCGGAGCTCATCGCCGCCTTGGCGTACATGCAGGATCCGGAAGCCTACCTCATCTGCAACGGCTACAAGGACGCCGAATTCGTCGACCTCGGCCTCTACGCCCGCAAGATGGGACTCCAATGCGTTTTCGTGGTGGAAAATCCTTCCGAACTGGAACTGATCATCGACCGCTCCAACACGCTCGGCGTCCGGCCCATGATCGGCGTCCGCCTCAAGCTTTCCACCCAGGCCAGCGGCCACTGGAACCATTCCGGCGGCGAACGCAGCGTGTTCGGCCTCAATCCCTCGCAGGTATGCGACCTGGTGGACCGCCTCCGCGACGTTGGAATGCTCGACTGCCTGCAACTGCTCCACTACCACGTCGGCTCGCAGATCCCCAACATCCGCGACATCCGCGATGCGGTCGTGGAAGCCTGCCGCGTCTACACCGGCCTGGTCCATGAAGGCGCGCCGATGGGCATCCTCGACCTGGGTGGCGGATTGGCCGTCGACTACGACGGCTCCCACGCCGACAGCGCGGCCAGCCGCAACTATTCGCTCGAGGAATACTGCGCCGCCATCATTGAAAACATGGTCAGCACGCTCGACGAAAACGACATCCCCCACCCCAATATCGTGACCGAATCCGGCCGGGCCACCGTGGCCTACTACTCCATCCTGCTCTTCAACATCCTCGATGAAAGCCGCTTCGAGATCAGCGAACTGCCGAAGGAGCTCGACGAAGACGCGCACGAACTGTTGCACAACCTGATCGCCGTCGTGAACGTGCTCAACATCCGCAACGCGCAGGAGTGCTACCATGACGCCTTCTACTACCGCGACGAAATCCACCAGCGCTTCAAGCACGGCAGCATGACCCTGCGCGAACGCGCCTTCGCCGGGGAAATCTTCTGGCATATCGTGACGCGTATCGCGATGTTGACCAAGGAGATGGAATACGTACCCGAAGAGCTGCAAAAGCTCCCTTCGATGCTGGCCGACATCTACTACGGAAACTTCAGCCTCTTCCAATCGCTCCCCGACGTCTGGGCCATCGACCAGCTCTTCCCCGTCATGCCCATCCACCGGCTGAAGGAAAAACCGGAGCGCGAAGTCGTCCTGGCCGACATCACCTGCGACTGCGACGGCAAGATCGACCAGTTCGTTGGCCAATACACCACCAGCGACACCCTGCCGCTGCACAATCTCACGAATGAAGAATACTACCTCGGCGTCTTCCTCGTGGGGGCCTACCAGGAAACCCTTGGGGATCTGCACAACCTGCTTGGCGACACCAACGTCGTCACCATACAGGTCGACCAGGATGGCCACATGCGCTACACCCGCGAGCTCGAAGGCGACTCCGTGGCGGACGTCCTCTCCTACGTCGAATACGATCCGAAACGCATGATGCAGCGGATCCGGCAACTGGCCGAAGAAGCCGTCCGGGCCGAACGCATCACCCCAAAGGATCGCCGCATGATCATGGAAGCCTACGAAGACGGCATGCGCGGCTACACCTATTTCGAGCGATAGGGCCTAGCGGTCGTTGTGGTTGCGTATGGCGCGCCGGGAATCGAGGTCGGCTTCGCGCTGCTTGATGGTGTCGCGCTTGTCGACGGTGTTCTTGCCCTTGGCCAAGCCGATCCTGACCTTGATCTTGCCGTTTACGAGATAGACCTTGAGCGGAACGATCGTCAGCCCCTTTTCACGGATCTTGCCATGGAGCCGCGCGATCTCCTTGCGGTGCATCAGCAGCTTGCGCTCGCGGGTCTGGGTGTGGTTGAAGACGTTGCCGTGGTCGTAGGGCTGGACGGTGCAGCCGACCAGCCAGGCTTCCAGATGGTCGTCGATGTGGACGTATCCCTCCTGGATGCTGACGTGCCCCTGCTTGACCGACTTCACCTCGGTACCCGTAAGCACGATGCCCGTCTCGATCTTTTCCAGGATCAGGTAATCGTGCAGGGCCTTCCGGTTGGTGGCCAGCACGCCTTCGCCAGGGTCGTTCTTCTTTTTGTTTTTTCCAGCCATGGGAAGAACATCCTAATTCCTAAACCCGGGATTCCGAACAAATAATCACTCGGAAAAACAAAAGCCCAAAGCCCGGAAGCTTTGAGCTTTTCGATATTCGAATCCGGCGCTTCCCTTAAAGAAGGATCGACGTCTCGAAATCGAGTCCCGAAGGAGTTTCCTTTCCCTGAGAGAAAGCCATTTCGACGGTCAGCAACCCTTCGCAAATTTCCTTGAGCACGATGTCGTGGTTGTCCTGCTCGTGATGGTCCCGCTTGACCATCGGGCGGGCGCCGGCATTCAGCTGGCGGGTACGATACGAGATCAGATTGACCAGCATGGGAATGTTGCTGATCTTCTCAACGGCCTTGTCCATATATTGCATGTTCATAGAAAAACCCCTCCTTTTAAAGGGTAAAAAAACGGGGCGCAGTATAGCACCCCGTCCTTGGGCGTCAAATGCCATTTACGACAAATCCCGCCCCGTTTCCGGGGCGGATCGGCCCGGCAACACTACATCATGCCGCCCATGCCGCCACCCATGCCGCCCATGTCGGGCATTGCAGGTGCGTTCTTTTCCGGCAGGTCGGTGATCATGCATTCGGTCGTGAGCAGCAGACCGGCGATGGACGCCGCGTTCTGCAACGCCGAACGGGTCACCTTGGTCGGGTCGATGATACCGGCCACGATCATGTCGACATACTTGCCCGTCGCCACGTCATAACCATAGTTCTGCTTGCCCTTCTTGACTTCCTGCACCACGATGGCGCCTTCTTCGGCGGCATTGGCCACGAGCTGGCGCAACGGAGCCTCGATCGCCTTGCGGACGATGTCGACGCCGATGGTTTCGTCGCCGGTGGTTTCAAGCTTGTCGAGGCACTTCTGGACGCGCAGCAATGCAACGCCGCCACCGGGGACGATACCTTCCGCAACCGCGGCACGGGTGGCGTGCAGCGCATCTTCCACGCGAGCCTTCTTCTCTTTCATTTCTGCTTCGGTGGCCGCGCCAACGTTGATCACCGCAACACCGCCGGCCAGCTTGGCCAGACGTTCCTGCAGTTTTTCGCGGTCGTAGTCGGAGGAGGTGTCTTCGATCTGGCGACGGATCTGGTCGATGCGGGCCTTGATGGAAGCAACTTTGCCGGCGCCTTCAACAATGGTCGTGTCGTCCTTGCTGATGGTAACGCGCTTGGCGCTGCCGAGGTCGTCGAGCGTAACGCTTTCGAGCTTGATGCCGAGGTCTTCGGTGATGAACTTGCCGTTGGTGAGAACAGCCAGGTCTTCCATGATCGCCTTGCGGCGGTCGCCGAATCCAGGAGCCTTCACGGCGCATACGTTCAGCGTGCCGCGCAACTTGTTCACGACCAGCGTGGCCAAGGCTTCGCCTTCGATGTCTTCCGCAATGATCAGCAACGGCTTGCCGGTCTTGGCGACGTTCTGCAACAGCGGGAGCATGTCCTGCAGGTTGGAGATCTTCTTCTCGAAGATCAGGATGTAGACATCTTCCAGCTGGGCTTCCATCGTGTTCGCATTGGTTACGAAGTAGGGCGAGAGGTAGCCCTTGTCGAACTGCATGCCTTCAACGATGTCCAGAGAGGTTTCAATGGATTTGGCTTCTTCAACGGTGATCGTTCCGTCCTTGCCGACCTTGTCCATCGCTTCGGCAATGATCCGTCCGATGGTGGCGTCGCCATTGGCGGAAATGGTTCCAACCTGGGCGATTTCCTCGGTGGACTTGACCTTCTTGCTGAGCTTGGAGAGCTGGTCGACCAACGCTTCGACAGCCTTGTCGATACCGCGCTTGAGGCTCATCGGGTTGGCGCCGGCCGTGACGTTCTTCAACCCTTCGCGATAGATCGCTTCGGCCAAAACGGTGGCGGTGGTGGTTCCGTCGCCCGCGATGTCGGAGGTCTTGGAGGCGACTTCCTTCACCATCTGCGCGCCCATGTTTTCGTAGGGGTTTTCGAGTTCGATTTCCTTCGCAACGGACACGCCGTCCTTGGTCACGGTCGGGGAGCCGTATTTCTTGTCGATGATCACGTTCCGGCCTTTCGGGCCGAGCGTAACCTTCACCGCTCTGCTCAGTTTTTCAACACCGCGCAGCATCGCGTCGCGGGCTTCTACATCAAATATAATTTGTTTAGCCATAATGAATTTCCTTTTTAAATCAGTGTTAGCCAATAATTGCCAGGATATCGTCTTCGCGGACGATCTGGTATTCCTTGCCGCCCATCTTCACTTCGGTTCCGCCGTACTTCGGCATCAATACGGTATCGCCAACCTTGACGTTGAACGGGATCTTCTTGCCGTCGTCATCCAGCTTGCCGGTGCCGACCGCGATCACTTTGCCTTCCTGCGGCTTCTCTTTTGCGGAATCCGGAATAATGATTCCGCCCTTGTTGACTTCGCCTTCCTTCAGCGGCTCAACCAGTACACGTTCTCCCAATGGTTTAATCTTCATTGATGTATTTCTCCTTGTTTGGTTTACACTCCCGGCAGGACGCCCCGCCGCGTTAAATTCTACCTGCCTACTTCTTCTTGTCTTCGTCGACCATTTCAAAGTCGGCTTCCTCGACATCCGAAGCCCGCTTTTCGCCGCCGGCCGAAGCCCCGGCATCCGCACCCGGCGCACCTTCGGCACCCGACTGGGCGTGCGCATACATCTCGGTCGCGGCGGCCTGCATCTTCTCGTTGAGGGCATCGAGCGCGCTCTTCATGCCTTCATAGTCTTCCGATTCGATGGCCTTCTTGACCGGCTCGATGGCAGCCTCGACCTCGGCTTTCTTATCGGCCGAAATCTTGTCCGCGTTTTCCTTCAGGAACTTTTCCGTCTGGAACACGGTGGAGTCCGCCTGGTTTTTCAGATCCACCTTTTCGCGGATCTTGGCATCTTCCGAGGCGTGTATTTCGGCATCCTTCACCATCTGCTGGATCTCGTCGTCGGACAGTCCGCTCGAAGCGGTGATGGTGATATGCTGCATCTTGCCGGTTCCGAGATCCTTCGCGCTCACCTTCAGAATACCGTTGGCGTCGATGTCGAACGTGACCTCCACCTGCGGAACACCGCGTGGTGCCGGAGGAATGCCGTCGAGGTTGAAGCGGCCGATCGTCTTGTTGTCCTTGGCCATCTTGCGTTCGCCCTGCAGGACGTGGATTTCCACGGCCGGCTGGTTGTCGGCCGCCGTCGAGAAGATTTCATTCTTCTTGGACGGAATGGTGGTGTTGCGTTCGATCAACGGAGTGAATACGCCGCCGAGGGTTTCGATCCCCAACGTCAGCGGGGTAACGTCCAGCAAGAGCACGTCTTTCACTTCGCCCTTCAACACGCCGCCCTGGATGGATGCACCCACCGCGACCACTTCGTCCGGGTTCACACCCTTGTGCGGCTCCTGTCCAAAGATTTCCTTCACGGAGCTCTGCACCTTCGGCATGCGGGTCGAACCACCCACAAGGATGACTTCGTTCACTTCCGACTGCTTCAACCCGGAATCGCTTAGGCACTTCTTCACCGGATCGATCGCCTTGGTGATCAGGTCGTCGCACAGCTCTTCGAGCTTCGCGCGGCTGAGCGTGACATTCAAATGCTTCGGCCCGGTGGCGTCCGCCGTGATGAACGGCAGGTTGATGTCGGTCGACTGCGAGCTGGAGAGTTCGCACTTCGCCTTTTCGGCGGCTTCCTTCAACCGTTGCAGCACCATCGGATCCTGCGAGAGGTCAATGCCCTGCTCGCTCTTGAAGCTGGCCACGAGCCACTTGATGATCTTCTGGTCGAAGTCGTCCCCACCCAAATGGCCATCGCCGTTGGTTGCAACCACTTCGAATACGCCGTTGCCGATGTCGAGGATCGACACGTCGAACGTGCCGCCGCCCAGGTCGTAGATCGCGATCTTCTCTTCCGACTTCTTGTCGAGGCCGTAGGCCAGCGACGCCGCGGTCGGCTCGTTGATGATGCGCAGCACTTCAAGGCCGGCAATGCGTCCGGCGTCTTTCGTGGCTTGGCGCTGGCTATCGTTGAAGTAGGCCGGAACCGTGACCACCGCCTGCGTGATGGCTTCGCCGAGGTAGGCTTCCGCGTCCGTCTTCAACTTCTGGAGAATCATCGCCGAAATTTCCGGCGGCGAATACACCTTGTCGTCGATCTTCACATGCGCGTCGCCGTTCTTCGCCCGCACGACTTCGTAGGGAACGAGATCGATTTCGTGCTTCACTTCGTCGAACTTGCGCCCCATGAAGCGCTTGATCGAGAAAACCGTATGCTTCGGATTCGTCACCGCCTGGCGTTTCGCCGCGGTACCGACCAAACGCTCGCCGCTCTTCGTGAACGCCACGATCGACGGCGTAGTGCGTCCGCCCTCCGCGTTTGGGATGACCGTCGGCTCGCCGCCTTCCATGATGGCCATGCACGAGTTCGTGGTACCGAGGTCGATACCCAATACTTTAGATCCTGCTTTGCTCATTGTTGTCTCCTGGTAGTAATTAAATTGGTGTCAGTAGCGACGCCACCCCTTTAGCACCGGGTGTGCCACCGGGCGTGGGGCGTGAAACGTGAAACGTAATCCGCTGGAAGCACACGACTTAAAAGTCAATCTCCTAAAACCCACTACTTCGAGCCCGCCACAGCGCATCCCCCAATCTGCCCGCTTATGGCCCACCGCGTGTCCCACATGCGCCATCATGTCGCACCGCGGGCAGGCGTGCGCATCCTGTCGCGCCGAAGCCGCCAACTCCTGTACTTATCATTTATATACACTATTGACATTTTGACAAGTTATCGTAGTCTACGGTCGAAACAACGGAGAAAAAGCCATGAACGAACTATCCAAAAACCTCATGCGGTTGCGCAAGATGGGTGGATTGACCCAGCAGGCTGTGGCCGATGCGGCAGGTATTAGCCGCGTGGCCTACCGCAATCTGGAAAAAGGCGAAGCCGAACCCCGGGAAGGCACCCTCCAGGCACTGGCAAAAGCACTGGACGCCTCCGCGCTGGAACTACTGGCCTCGGCTCCCCGATTGAAATCGCTCCGCTTCCGCGCCAATCCAAACATGAGCGTGCAGGAACACGCCTTGGGAGAGCAGCTTGTCATGCGGTCCGCCAACTGGCTCCGCGACTTCAACGAGCTGGAATCGATGCTGGGCAAAACCCGACGGTGCGTGCTCAAGCCAACCAGAAAAGGAACCCTTCCCGAAACCGCCGCCGCCAAGGTGCGCGAAGAACTGCTGGGCGGCAACACATCCGGCTGTGTACCCGATTTCTGTGAACTGCTCGAAAACGCCGGCATCAAACTGTTCCTATCCGACTTCCAGCTCGCCAACCTGTTCGGACTCTCCATCGGCGAAGCCGATGGTGGCCCGGCCATCGCGGTCAACACCGGGAAAAGCATCTCGGTCGAACGGCAAATCTTTTCCATGGCCCACGAACTCGGCCACCTGATGCTCCACAAGGACACCTACGGAAAAGATCCCGAAGAACTCGACGACGACCAGCAGGAACGCGAAGCCGACCGCTTCGCCGCCGCGTTCCTGATGCCGAGCGACGCATTCATCGCCGAATGGAACGAAAACCGCGGCCTGCACTGGGTCGACGCCGTCCTCAAAACCAAGCGTCATTTCAAGGTCAGCTACCAGTCCGTTCTGCACCAGTTGATCGAACTGGGCAAGGCCGAGCACCCAACCGTCTACAAGCAGTTTCGCGCCGACTATGAAACCCGCTATGGCAAAAAGCTCCATTGGAAGGAAGAGCCGCCCAACCATCCCGTGCCGCAGGCTTCCAGCCAGCCCCGTACCGCAGGCGGCCCGCCTGCCCCGCCGCCAAGCCGGATCGGCGAAGAGCCCCGAAACCTCGATCCGCTCGACCTCATGGAAGACCGGCTTGGATCGCTTGTGCGCGACGCGCTCGACCGCGAACTCATCACCGTCAGCCGCGCCGCCGAAATCCTCGATCTCCGCATCGAGGAAATGCGCGACCGCATGAAATCGTGGGAGGTGGTTTCGTGACCGAATTTATTGGCTACGAATGTAGACGCGCGCATCCTGCCGCGTTGCGACCGTTCGGAAGGTTTTTATTAGCTGGGAGAGAACGTAGAGAACACAAAACAGAGAGGACTATAGGCAGGATAATTTTGTGGCGGAACAATTTCCTTATCCAGCTGAGCAGAAAAAAACTATTCTGCCTACAAATCATTCTGCCTACAAATCGCGCGCACGGCGTACTGGGGAAGGATCAAAATAGATGACCGACCGCCCCGCCGCCGTAATCAGCGATGCCAACGTCCTGATCGACTACATCAAAGTCGAACGGACATTGGTACTGCGGCTCGTGTCCGAACATCTCTTCCCCATCAAGCTCCCCCGCTCCGTCCTCGACGAAGTCGACCAGCTCTCCCAGGACCAGGCCGAAGCCCTCGGCATGGAAATCGTCGACGAAACCCTCGGTCAGTTGAGAGAAGCCGCCGTGCGCGGCGGCCCGCTCTCGCTCGTCGACAAACTCTGCTTTGCCATTGCCCGCGACAACGGCTGGGCCGTCTGGAGCAGCGATAAGCCCCTCCACGCCAAATGCAAAACCGACGGTATCCCCGTCTACTGGGGCCTCCAGCTCATGCTCGAACTCTGCCAAGCGGGGAAACTCGACCCTGACTATGCGATGGAAACAGCAAAGGCCATTGAGCAGGTGAATGAGCGGATTACGGAAGAAATTTTCGTTGCGTTCAAAAAGAAGTTATCGGTTATTTAGAAAAAGTCTGACAAGAAAACCCGGAGGCTATCATGAGAGAGCTATTGGTTGACACCAAACCTGAATTACTCAAAGAATGGTTTTATTCAAAGAACAAAGGTATTGCCCCAGAAAAACTGTATACCAACTCATCCGTGAAAGTTTGGTGGCAATGCCAAACGAACGAAAAGCATCAGTGGGAAACGGCTATACGTAGAAGAGCTATTGAGGGAAACGGCTGCCCATATTGCAGCGGAAGGCGAGTTTTACCGGAAGATTCATTTGCTGCGAAACATCCCGATATGGCTAAAGAAGTGCATCCGTCTAAAAATGGAGATTTTGATCCATATAAAGTTGCTCCGTTCAGTAATAAGAAAATATGGTGGCAGTGCCAGAACAATCCTGAGCATGTATGGAATGTAGTAATAGGTTCTCGGGTGCGGCACAACTCTGGTTGTCGACAGTGTAGCAATCTAAAAAGCCCAGTCTCGGCAGTTCGTCCCGATCTAGTCAAAGAATGGCACCCCACCCGTAATAAACTAAAACCCGATGAAGTAACTATTGGCTCAAACATCGACATCTGGTGGCAATGCACTAAAAATCCTGAGCACATCTGGAATACCAAGCTTCAAACACGGAGTCGAGGCAATGCCGGAACATGCCCAGAGTGCAAAAAACACCAAAAAGAAAAATCAACGTTAGCGAATTTCCGCCCAGATCTTATCCCCGAATGGCATCCGACAAGAAATCCAAGGATCGATCCCCACAAAATAACTCATGTTTCATGCAAGAAGATTTGGTGGGTCTGTAAAACGAATCCTGAACATGAATGGGAAGCAGCAATTCGGAATAGAGCTGTATTGGGCTCTGGTTGTCCACACTGCAGCAATCACGGAAAGCAACCAGCAGAGGGAAGATCGTTGGCCGAAACTAATCCAGATATTGCAGAGGAATGGCATCCAACCAAAAACGGAGACCTGTCTCCTGCTGATGTGAGTTACGGTAGCGCAAAAAGGGTTTGGTGGCAGTGTAAAGCAGATTCGTCCCATGAGTGGGAAGCAACTGTTACCAATCGAACCGCTAAAAACTCTGAACACAAATGCCCGTATTGTTCCGGGCATTTTGTGACCGTGAAGAACTGCCTCGCAACGCATTTCCGGGATATAGCAAAAGAATGGCACCGAGATAAGAATGGTGACTTAACTCCCGATCAAGTTTCCAAGGCAAGTGGCAAGAAGGTTTGGTGGCAATGCCAAAAAAATCCCGACCATGAATGGCAATCCAAAGTAAAAAACCGAACACTACTTAAAACAGGTTGCCCAGCATGTTTTAGGGATGCCCAAATGCGTCGATTACAAGAGGGCTTACGTGAATCCGCGCAATCTAACGCAGATTTCTTAAAGACATTCACTCAATCAATGAAAGCGCTTAGGCGCTTGGCCAAACAGGAACTTCCTCAATATCTTAAACTGCACCAACCACTTTATCGTATGCTGTACACATCCGCAGTTACTTCAATGGAAACCTACCTGTCAGATGCCTTTACTCAAACCGTTGTCCGAAATGACAAACACATTGAAAAAATGTTACTCACGACCCCTGAGTTCAAAGAGAAAATCTACTCGCTAGCAGAGGTCGTAGACTGGCACAAGCACACACGATCACGAGTTCAAGAGTATCTGATTAGCATTGTTTGGCACAACATCGGCAAAGTCTCCCGAATGTATCATGCCGTTCTCGACATCAACTTTCCTGATAAAATGGATTCTATTTATCGTGCGGTCATCTTGCGCCACGACATGGTTCACAGGAACGGTAGAAATAAAAATGGTTCCTTGCATAAACTAACTTTGCATGATCTTGAATCCTTATTTTCGGACATAGAAACATTTGTCTGTTTTGTGGACGAGAAACTAAATTTAACGATTCGGGAGGAACATTGATCAAAGGTATTACAAAATTACTCGAAACTGGAGGGAAGCTGGGCAAGCGATACGCATTAAAGGCGGCGGGCGAGGCGATTGAAAACGTGGTGCCGGGCGGTGACTTGGGAATGGATATCGGCAAGGCCGTTTTGTCGAAGTGGATCGATGGAGATGCGACAGAGGCTGTGGCGGCGGGGATCAAAGACCTTTCCGACGAGGACTACAACAAGCTGGCGGAATTATTAGTCGATGTTTTGGCGTTGGCGGAAGTTGCGGCGCAGGCGCGGATGGATGGCGAAATCACGCCGGAAGAAACCGACGCGGTTTTTGATTCCATCGACGAATTGCGGCAGAACGCCGAGGCGGTGCTGGCGGCGTTTTAGCTTGAACCACGAAGCACACGAAACCCCAACATCCTGTCCATCCTGTTGGTCCGGTCAAAAACCTCCGTGCCCTTCCCTTCTTCGTGGCGAAAAAAGGTTCATGTTCCAATTCCGAGGAAGCCGCAACGTAGAAGCGATGCCCCCGTCGCTTCATCCCTGAAAGGTACCAAAACATGCGGAACGCGACGAGGGCGTCGCATCTGCGATCACATACGTGCACTTATCTACAGCCCCGGACGGAGCCGGGGCTGGGATTCATAGGCAGGCAACCGCATCATCCATTGCTGATGGGAATGCGCTTGCGCTCGACCTTGGCCTGCCCGGTCTTCGGGAGTGTTAGCGTAAGCACACCATGCTTGAACGTGGCCGTGGCCTTTTCGCGATCAACGGCCGCCTCCAGCGGGAAGCTGCGTTGGAAACTGCCATAGCTCATTTCGGAGACCTGGTAGTTCCGTTTCTTTTCCTCGCGTTGTTCTTTGCGTTCGCCGCGGATGGTCAGGATGTTTTCGTCGAGCGTGACTTCGACATCCTTTTCATCCATGCCGGGCAGCTCGGCGTTCACGCGGATTTCATCGTCGGTTTCCGACACTTCGAACCGGGGCGATGCCGCTGGCCACCGCCCGCGCAGGCCGAAGCCGTGGCCATACGCATCGAACAGGTCATTGATTTCCCGGTGGAGCAGATCGAACGGACGATCTTCGCGCCCGAAGCCCAACGACTCGTCGCGCTTCTTCCAAGGAACCAATTTGTTTTTCATGTCGACTCACCTCCTTATGGGTTTAGCTTCCGGTTGCGATGGCGATCTTCCGCGGCTTGGCCTGCTCGGCCTTCGGCAGCTCGATGTCGAGCACGCCGTTGCGCAGCCGCGCCATGATCTTTTCGCGGTCGATCAACTGCGGAATCTTGAACACGCGGCGGAACACGCCGGTTTCATATTCCGAAGAGAGCCGGTCGTAGCCTTCGGGGCGGAACCCGGCCTGATTTCCCGTGATGGCCAGCTCGTTGTTTTCGAGCGTGATGTCTATCTGCCCTTCCTCGACGCCGGGCATGTCGCACCGCACCAGGATGGCGTCATCCTTTTCGTAGATATCGGCCACCGGCACGAACACCGGACCTTCGCGGGTCAACTCGGCATCGCCTTCGCCATATTTCGCGAGACTCTTTTCATTCTTTTCCTTCATGGTGAACACCTCCTTAGGACGTTTTGATTTCGATGCGTTTTGCCTTGCTGGCTTCGTGGCGCGGCAGGGTTACGGTCAGCACGCCCTTGTCGTACTTGGCGGAAACCTTGTCGCCTTCGACCGCGAACGGCAGCCGCACGGTGCGGACGAAACTTCCGGTTCCGCGCTCGCAGCGGTGGCATACGGCCCCTTCCGCCGGCGTGTCGGCTTTGCGTTCGCCCTTGATCGTCAGCTGGTTGTTGACTACGTTGATGTCGATATCCGCGGCGTCCATGCCGGGAAGCTCGGCAGTCACCACCACGTTTTCACCATTGCCCCACACGTTCAGTGCCGGGTAGCGGGACAAGGATGTTCCGCCGTCGTATCCGTCGAAGAGACGGTTCATTTCCCGTTGAAGAGATCGGAACTCATCGAACGGGCTCCATGTTCCGTGATCGGTCCAGTACATGATATGCACTCCTTTCGTTTCACTCCGGCGCCCATCGCCGGAGCCGGCCTGCACGGCCTTCGACTGCCCATTAACAAAAAATGTGCCAGCGGGATCCATTCGCATTTAGCATTGTAAATGAATGGCTTAAGAAATATGCCATCCGGATTGTCGTGTGAAAAAACGGCTCAACCGGGCGTGGTTTCGGGACAAATTTTACCGGCCGAAATTGTTGATCCTTATGCTCTCGTCCGTTGCGAATCCGCTGTGGTAGAAAGGGCGCAATCAAGGAGATTTCAATGAACGAAGAAAACAGAGTGGCGATTGAATACTGCACGAAGTGCAAGTTCATGATGCGGTCGGCATGGATCGCGCAGGAACTACTGCAAACCTTCGACGGCGACCTGCACGAAGTTGCGCTGCGGCCCAGCGCCGTGCCGGGCATCTGGCAGATCTTCGCCAACGGGAAACTGGTATGGGACCGCAAGACCGAACGCGGCATTCCCGAATTGAAGGATCTGAAACGCCGCGTCCGCGATGTCATCGCCCCCGGCAAAAACCTCGGCCACGCCGAAACGGTGGAACCATGAGCCCGACCCAATCGACCCTTATGCTGGCGCTGCTGATGGCCGCGCTGACCGGGCACTATCTCAGCCAGAAATCCTTGCTGGCGAAAGGCTGGCTGGCAGTCGACCCGCAGCCCCAGATCAAGCGGCTTGGCCTTAACGGAGCCGTGCTCTTTGTGGTGGCGGTGGCTGCGTTGACCACCGCCGACTTCCCCTACGGCCTCGTTGGAATCCTGCTCTTCATCGAGGCCGCCGTCTGCGTCGCCTTCGCGCGGAAACTACGGAACAAATAACCCCTCGCCTGCTTGCAAATCCGGCAGGTCTGGGCTATCAGTCCCAAACCTTTTCAAGGAGAAAACCCATGTCCAAAGTTTTGATCATCGGCGCCGGCGGCGTCAGCGGAGTGGTGGTGCACAAGTGCGCGGCGCTGCCGGAAGTGTTCTCGGAAATCATGCTCGCCAGCCGCACGAAGTCGAAGTGCGATGCGATCGCCGCGCAGCTTAAGCGCCCGATCCAGACCGCGCAGGTAGATGCCGACAACGTGCCGGAACTCGTTGCGCTGATCAAATCCTTCGGCCCGGAGCTGGTGATCAACGTCGCCCTGCCCTATCAGGATCTGCACATCATGGACGCCTGCCTCGAGACCGGCGTGGCCTATCTCGACACGGCCAACTACGAGTCGCCGAACGCCGCCAAGTTCGAATACAAGTGGCAGTGGGCCTACCACGACCGCTTCAAAGAAGCCGGACTGATGGCCCTGCTCGGCAGCGGCTTCGACCCCGGCGTCACCTCCGTCTTCTGCACCTACATCCAGAAGCACCATCTCGACGAAATCCACACTATCGACATCATCGACGTCAACGCCGGCGACCACGGCTATCCCTTCGCCACCAACTTCAACCCGGAAATCAACCTCCGCGAAGTCACCGCCAAGGGCCGCTACTGGGAAAACGGAAAATGGATCGAAACCGCGCCGCTCTCCGTCAAGCATTCCTTTAAGGTGCCGGAAAACATCGGCAACCCGAACATCTACCTGATGTACCACGAGGAACTTGAATCGCTCGCCACCCACATTCCGCACCTGAAGCGCGCCCGCTTCTGGATGAGCTTTGGCGAAAGCTACCTCAAGCACCTCGAAGTGCTCGGCAACGTCGGCATGACGCGCATCGACGAAGTGGAATTCAACGGCCAAAAGATTGTCCCGCTCCAGTTCCTCAAGGCGCTGCTGCCCGATCCCGCCTCGCTCGGTCCGCGCACCAAGGGCAAAACCTGGATCGGATGCCAGATCACCGGCCTCAAGAACGGCGAAAAGAAGACCTTCACCATCTACAACATCTGCGACCATCAGGAGTGCTACCGCGAAGTTCAGTCGCAGGCGATTTCCTACACCACCGGAGTGTCGGCCTTCATCGGTGCGAAGATGATCATTGAAAAGAAGTGGGCCGGCAACGGCGTCTTCAACATGGAACAGTTCGATCCCGATCCCTTCATGGACGACCTGAACCAATACGGACTGCCGTGGAAGGTCGTCGAAGGCCCCGTCATCGATTTGGATTGAATCGACCGCAAAGACACCAAGAGAGCGAAGCTATAGCCTTCCAATGTCTGGGAAGATCCATGTAGATCAGTGTCCATCCGTGGTCGATGATTCCAAGCCCAAAGCCTATGGCCTAAAGCCTTCTTCGCCGCCGACGGTGGCACCCATCAACTTTTTAAACTCTTCGGTACACAAATCCCGGGGAAACGAATATGTTGTCGGCATGATTACATTGAACGTGCTGAAACAACTCGGGAAGACACACGGAACGCCGCTGCTGGTGATTGATCACAACATCCTGCGCCGGAACTATGCCACCTTCAAGAAACACCTTCCGCGCGTGCAGGCCTACTATGCGGTCAAGGCCAATCCGGATCCCGCCATCGTAAAGACCCTGTTCGAGGCCGGCTCCAGCTTCGACGTGGCCTCGATGCCGGAATTCAACATTGTGTACGACCTGATCCGGCGCATGCCCGCCAAGCAACGGCAGGAGTGGATCTGGGACAAGATCATCTACGCGAACCCGATCAAGGCCAACGAGACGCTACAGGAGCTGGATCAATACAAGGCGCTGGTGACATACGATAACCATGAGGAGATCAGGAAGATCAAAAAACACGCACCCAACTCGGGGCTGGTCCTGAGGCTGAGCGTTCCCAATACCGGCGCCATGTGCGAGCTCTCGTCGAAATGCGGGGCGGCGTCCGGCGAGGCGGTCGATCTGATCCTGGCGGCCGACAAGGCCGGGCTGGTCGTGGAAGGGCTGAGTTTCCATGTGGGCAGCCAGACCACCAACTTCGAAAATTTTGTCCAGGCCATCAACCTGGCGGCCGGTGTTTTCGAGGAGGCGCAAAGCCGCGGCTACACGAAAATGAACCTGCTGGATATCGGCGGCGGATTCCCCGCGCCCTACGACTCAAGCGTGAAGCCCTTCAGCGAACTCGCCCGCAAGATCAACGCCGAACTGAACCGGCTGTTCCCGAAAGACATTCAGATTCTGGCCGAACCGGGACGGTTCATGGTGGCAACGGCGGGCACCGCCGTTTCGAAGATCATCGGCAAGGCGGTCCGCAACGGGAAGCTCTGCTACTACATCGACGACGGGGTCTACAACACCTTCTCCGGAATCATCTACGACCATTGCAAGTATCCCCTGAAGGCATTCAAAAAAGGGCCGATCGAAATCTGCACGGTCTTCGGCCCCACCTGCGATGCGCTCGACGTGCTGTCGATGTCGGACGAACTGCCCTCCAATCTTGTACTGGGCGACCTCGTCTACGGCCGGAACATCGGCGCCTACAGCACCGCCTCCGCGACCAGCTTCAACGGATTTTCGCCGGCCAAGGTCGTGCATATCAACCAATAAATGGTAGGGCACGACCGCCGGGCGCGCCGCTTTCCTATCGTTGGAATATCTGCTTCTAGAACCTGGAAAGTCAGGAATTCAAGGACTGACCTGTATGGCTTAAGTGAACGCCATTCCGGACTGACCCCGTTCCTTCCCCTAAAGTGAATACCCCTATTATTTTATTATAGGATCCCGTCTCCAAACAGGACTGGCCACTTACTGAAAAAATCGACCGGATATTAGGTCAATTATTAGCTAAATAATAGCTAAATAATATTGACACATGGCTATATGGTGGGTTAGCTGGCAACCATGAATGCGAAGAGGACAATGACGCTCAATCTTACTGAGCGTGAAATGCTAGTTCTGGAGGAACTTGCAGGAAAAAAAGATTTAAGCAAGACGGGTGTGGTGAAGCTTGCACTACGGCTTCTACAGACCGTTGATGCTAGGGTCGAACCGGGGAAAAAGCTTATTGTTGAAGATGAAATCACCAAAGACAAAAGCGAGTTGGTAATTCTATGACGGAGTCCCTTGTGTATCTTCAGAAGGTTGAAAGTGGTGAATTCGTGCCTGCATCGTTATATGACGAAATCACGGATGAGCACTTGGCCATGTGGAGTGCCAGTTGGATTCCGGCAATGAAAGTGCACTGTAATAATTGCCCCTTATTGGATTCTCCGGAGGACTCACATTGGGATTGGAAGAGGAAAGCCGAGGGATGGAGGGAGCTTCTTGGTTACCGATCTTTTTCGTTGGTTTGCGACAATGAACTCCAAGGATTGATGTTGGTTAATGACATTACTTCAGCGCGGTTGCTTGAGCAGTTCGGGAAACCAATCGTGTATGTACAGTTTCTATCAACCGCACCATGGAATCGTCTGGAAATAGCATCTTCTCCAAAGTACAGAGGAGTTGGTCGCATTATGGTACTTGCTTCGATTGAATGTAGCAGGGAGTCTGGATTCAAAGGTCGTATTGGACTCCATTCCCTTCCCAGAGCTGAGGTTTTTTATGAACAAAAGTGTGGTTTTACTCGTTTAGGAAACGATTCGCGGCACCAAAATTTGTGCTATTTTGAAATGACGGAAAAACAGGCTGATGATTTTTGCCATAAATAACGGAGAGCCATCATGAAAATAGATTATCCCAAAGAATGGTTCGTTCATAGCGCCAAGATAGAAGGTGACGTTGAAGTAGGGGCGGGAGTGCCTCCCACTAGCCGAATCTTGGATATGAGTGATGAGGAAGATTCCATGTTAAAAGGAGACTACTCGAGTTTCGTTCTTAATCCAGCAGTTTTGAAACAGTTGACAGGTATTGACATATATAAAACCAGAAAAGTGTTGGCTAAGTGTGCTTGAATTGTAGGGAAAGGACTTTGTTATGATTTTTTCATTTTATTCCTACAAAGGTGGTGTGGGACGGACTGTTTCACTGGTTCATTCGGGAATACACATAGCATCAAAGATTCGAGAAAAAGGCTATCAAGTTCTCTTGTTGGACATGGATCTTGAAGCTCCCGGACTTGATGTCTACATTGATCAAAAGCGAAAAGGTGGGCCAAAGGGCTTTGCTCAGTTGCTCCTCGATTACAGAAAAGCGGGCCGCGAATGCGATTGGCTCAAAAAGAATATGAACTCGTATATATCACGTGTACGAGGAGCAAAAAATCTGTGGATTATGCCTTCTGGACTGAAATCAGATGTAGCTGAAGATGAGCAGGAAACCAGTCGCTATCTTGAAGCAATTGTTGCTTTACGTTCAGAAATTCCAAAGCAGGATTCTCCTGCCCGACCTAAAGATGGTTTTTTTGCAGATCTATATCATGTACTTAACGATAAGTTTACTTATGTATTGATTGATTCACGAGCTGGATTCGCTGACCAGGCATACGCAAGTACTCTTATGTTGGCTGACGCATTGGTTATCTGTTTTCGACTAAATCGAGCAAATATAGAGGGAATTCAAACCATACTTGGGAACTTCTTGTTGCGAGAAGGCAAATGCATTGGAGATCGTGAAATTCCCGTTATCCCTGTCGCAACTCCTGTGCCAGCTCGAGGTGGTACTGATATTGAAGAGTGGATGTCAGTAGCAAGTAGGGCATTGGTAGATCCTACAGATGAGAAAGCATCCTCAAAGGATGGATTGCGCACATTATTTTCTGCGGTACATAGAATCTATCATGATCCAAAGCTCGAAATTGGAGAAAAGCTCGTATTTGACTTTAAGGGCGGACTAACAAACGGCTTTTCAGACGAAACACCTATAGTACGTTGCTTTCGGGAGCTTGCGGATAGAATAGGTGTTTTGAATGCAGATCGTGACGCAATTGCTTCCGAGAAACTAGAGCTGATGTATTATAATGATTTAAAAGATTATAATAATGCATTAAATTACTTGATAAAGCGTATTAGGCTCGAACCGCTTGAGTTCGATCATTGGGATGATTTAGCAACTGGTTATGCGAAGAACATGCATGTGGAAGTTGCAACAGTTCTCAAAACGCTGACCGACGAATGGCGCGATGATATCGACAGTGAAAAACCAAGCAAGACACGGAACAAATATTTACGGTTGGCGATGGCATTGTTAACTCAAGCCCGCCTCATCGGTAAAGACGAGATAGATGCGGGTATGTCAATTATACGTGAGTGCCTCCACTATTGCAGTGGACATAGTATATTAGAAGCTCAGTCCCGACGCATGTATGGGCAAGTAATTGATGAAATAGTCAATAACAGGAAGAGTCATGATCTGCTTCAAAGTGATCTTTATGACGAGAGTATATCGCTAGAGCTAGCAATCGAACAATATAGTAGAGCAATTGAGTTAGTTAACAAGACTAACGGAGATGTTGGCGATTTGTTGATATTCAGAGCAAGAGATAAGAATAAAATAGGCAATATTCTTGGATCTCTGGATGATTATGAGCAAGCACTGTCTGAAGACATCAAGAAAAATTCGGATCATGTCACTTCCATTCTACAAGTAGCGCTTTATGAACAAGGGTTACTTTTGGAGTTCATAGGACAATATGAATATGCTCTGAGCAACATGCTAGCAGCGCTGGATTCTGAAAAAACAGATATAGATGTCCTTAAAAAGACCTATATGCTAGCGAGCTGTCTTGGGCAGCACGAAATTGCACGGGATATTGGGGAGCGGTGGGCACAAGCCGATCCACAAAATCCAGCTATGCATCGTCTAAAAGCAATGTCGCTGATGTTACATGGGGAGTATGACCTAGCTCTTCAAGAAAGCCATATTGGTAGTCTTTATTCCTCTCGTGACGAACTGGCCATTCTAGATGGCTTCATCTACCTGCTGTGGGGAAATATTGGCAAAGCAATCCCGTTTATCAACAAAGCAACAAAGGCAAATAAAACTACTTACAATCGGGCGGTGTTGACCATTGCAAAATCTATTAGTGGACAGACAAATGCAGATTTCAAAGTTGATGTGGAAGACGAGGAGTGGCAGGTAAATGCAATTGCTGCTCTCAGTTTGTTGAAACTCGAAGATGTCAGGAATATTTTACGATATGTGCTTATAGAAGATAAGTCAGTAATTAGCTGCGTAGCATACTATATATTGATGGCTATTGTAGATAAATCGAAGAGAGCACAAGCTAAACGCCATATCGATGAAATGCTCAAGCAGTGTCCTGATCTATTAGTCCGCATGCGCAATCACCCAGAACTTAGATTATTACAAATCGTAACGACGAACATTTTATCTTCTAATGTTTTAGGTGCGGGTGTTTGTGATTGGCTATCAAATCTGTGGGAACGAATGACGGAAGCTCATCGCCCCGCCAAGATGCCCCTTCGAGCACGTGATATTCATGTGCCGTTACCGACATTCCGATATAAGAAGTGTCAGAGTATTAAATAAGGGGGATTAAGGCGCTCCTCGCATTCGAGCATAGCATCTACGGTTGGTCATTGCCCGACCCGAAGGACCGGAAACAAAAAGGCCGGCAAAAAAAGTGTCAGTCCTATAATTTAACCTAAAAACGGAAATGGGCGCGCGGAACTAAGCGCCTTTTGCGCGTAAGCGTTTAAGATCAGACGGACTGGGAACCAGGAGGGTTGGTTCATCCGCTGAGCAGGATTTCGGCTCCTTCGGGAAGCCCGTCGAGCCATTTCCCACCCAGCCATCGCCTCAGCAGACGGGTCAGGAGCAGGATCCAGCGCTGGGCGGGGGTCCATTTCTCCGCGATGGACATGAT
>JAIPJC010000018.1 GCA_021734345.1 Kiritimatiellales bacterium
CGGGTCTATTTATGTTTTTGTGCTGGCACTCCGGTTTCGCACGAGTACATTTCGAAGCTCGCACGTTGAAAACAAAACAAGATGCCACATGGATTTTGCCAATTTTGATGTATGGGGGACGGTGCTCCGCCTAGGGCTGGGTGTAGTCATTGGGTTCTGCATCGGGTTGACCGGAGTGGGCGGCGGCGTGCTGGGATTGCAGGCCATGACGCTGGTGTTGGGCCTGGATCCGATCAAGGCGGTCGGCACCACCAGTCTCTACATCTTTCTCACCAACATTTCCGCGAGTTTCCAACACGCCAAACTCAAGAATATTGCATGGGGCGCCGTTGCCCGCATCTTGGGTGGTGCCGTGCCGGCCAACATCCTCGTAGCGCTGTGGATCAGCCGCCAAGGCGGCGACGACGCCTTTAAGCATTCGCTCAAAACCTTCATCATCTGCATCGTCTTCTTTTCCATTGGCGTGATGATCATCAACACCATGAAAAAAGTCGCCAGCGAAGAGCGCTCCCTGGCCGCCAAGATCCAGGGCCATTGGATGTTGCGCAACGTGCTCTGCATCCTGCTGGGTGCCGTCATCGGCGGTTTGATCGGCGCGACCTCCGTCGGCGGCGGCGTGCTGATTGTCCCGCTGCTGATCATCATATTCGGCCTCTCCGCCAGCCGCACGGTCGGCAGCTCGATTTTCATCGCGATGGTCCTCACCTTCGTCACGGCGCTGATCTACGGCAAGGGCGGCGAACTCGACTACCACAGCGCGGTCGTCATGGCGATCGGTTCGCTGGCGGGCGTTCGCTACGGCAGCAAGCTTTCCGTCAAGCTTCCCGACACGTTGCTGCGATGGATCATGATCGGCCTGATCCTGCTGGCCGCCATCATGATGCTCCTGCACCTCTAGGCTTTACCCCGTCCGATCCGCCGACTACCCTGTTGCGCATGAATCAACAGATCAATCAACTGACCCTTGAAAGCGCCGTGGAGGCGGTCCGGAAAGAATGGCCGGCCGCCAAACCCAAATGCGGGCTAATCCTCGGCTCCGGTTGGGGCGAGGCCATCGCGGACTTCCAAGGCTTGGAAATCGGCTACGACAAGATACCCGGCTTGGGAAAAACCGGCGTGATGGGCCACGCGGGCAAACTGCTCTCCACCACCATCAACGGAATGGAGATCTTTGTTTTCCAAGGGCGGCGGCATTGGTATGAAGGCGAAGGCTGGACGCCGGTCATCCTGCCCGTCTATCTGCTCCACGCGCTCGGCGCGGAAACCGTCCTGCTCACCAACGCCGCCGGCGGCATCCGCGACGACCTCGGCCCCGGCTCGCTGATGGTGATCGAGGACCACATCAACATGCTCGGCTCCAATCCCTTGATCGGTTCATATAATCCAAACCTTGGAACCCGCTTCCCAGACCAGTCGGAAGTCTATGCCAAGCCGCTGCGCGAAAAACTGCTAAACGCCGGAGCGGACGCCACCGGCACCTACATCGCCACCATGGGGCCGACGTTCGAGACGCCGGCGGAAATCAAGCAATACCGCAGCATGGGAGCGGACGCCGTGGGCATGTCGACCGTGCCCGAAGCCATCGTCGCCAACGCGCTCGGCATGCAGGTGGCCGGGCTCTCCTGCATCTGCAATTGGGCGGCCGGCATCAGCCCAACCAAACTCACCCACGAGGATGTCAACGAAGTCGCCTTCGCCACCATGCCCCGCATGAAACAAACGATCACCGCATTTTTGGAGGAACTGGCCCAATGACACCGGATGAGTTGATCGCGCTCGCCGTCAAGGCCTTGGAAAACGCCTATGCCCCCTACTCCAACTATCGCGTCGGCGCGGCATTGCTGTGCGCGGACGGAACTGTTTTCACAGGTTGCAATATCGAAAACAGCTCCTACGGACTGACCAACTGCGCCGAACGCACCGCGATTTTTTCGGCCGTGGCCGCCGGACAGACCGACTTCGCGGCCATCGCCATCGCCGCCTCTGGCGAACCCGTCCCGTTCCCGTGCGGGGCTTGCCGCCAGGTGTTGTCCGAATTTTGCGGATCCGGCTTTTCTGTATATGTCCAGCAGCCCGGTGGCCCTACCGCCACCACCCTCGGCGAACTGCTGCCGCATGCGTTCGATCTGAAGATGAAACCACCCCTCGACCATCGGTAATTTTACGCTAGATAAGTATTGCTTGGCGCAGGGTGGCCGTGTAGATTTTGCGCCTGATTTTGCAACCCAAGAATTGGAAGAGGTTTATCATGAGAATTAGAAGAGCAATGCGCAAGAAGACGCTCCGTCGCCCGATCAAGAAGCCAGCCCTGAAGCGCCGTCGCGTAATGGAACAAAGAAAACGCCTTGAAGGCGCGGGCATGAGCGCAGAAAAGCTGATCCATATGGATACCAAGCAAATTCGCGCCGCGATCCGTGCAACGGGAGCATAACAAGCCCGTTCCACATGCAGAAAAACGCTCCCAACGGAGCGTTTTTCTGTTTCCAGACCTTGGAGGAGAGATGGACAAGCGCAATATCGTACTCGTTGGTTTCATGGGCACCGGCAAAACCACCATCGGCCGCCTGCTCTCGGCACAGACCGGCATGCCGCTGGTCGACATGGATGCCATGATCGAGGCGCGCGCCGGAAAGAGCATCAATGCAATCTTTGCCGAGGACGGCGAACCGCATTTCCGCAAACTGGAACGGGACATGGTCAGGGAACTGTCTGCCCGTAGTGGCCAGGTGATTTCCACCGGCGGCGGCATTGTGCTCAATCCGGACAATATCGCCGACTATGCCAAGACCGGACTCGTGGTCTGCCTGCTGGCTTCGTCCAAAACCATCCTGGAGCGGGTGCAGCACGACGATACCCGCCCACTGCTGGCCGGCGATAAACAGGATAAAATTGTCCAATTACTGGAAACCCGCCGGCCGCTTTATGAAGCCATCGACCTCAAGATCAACACCGACGGGTTGGCTCCGGAGGATATCGCCGCCCGAATTATCGATCTCTACCATTCAAACAATTCTTGAAATCGGAACCAAAACCACCACAATGC
The DNA here is from genome assembly GCA_021734345.1 of Kiritimatiellales bacterium. Classification (GTDB taxonomy): domain Bacteria; phylum Verrucomicrobiota; class Kiritimatiellia; order Kiritimatiellales; family Pontiellaceae; genus Pontiella. Next base: position 3,044 of record JAIPJC010000018.1, read on the forward strand.
CGATCCATTTGTGTACAACTACAGGAGCAAACGATGAGTAGCGAAAAAGAACATTCTCCACAACACGAAGAACTGCTGAAGAAAAAGGCCTTTGAACAGCAGGAAGTACCGGAAGTCCTCACCTTCATCCAGAAATACGCCAAGCCAGCCACCATTGCGCTGGTCGCGGTCTGTGCCATTGTCTTGGCCGACCAATTGTTCAAGAACCTGCGGCATAAAAAGGAAGTCAGGGCCGACGCGGCGCTGATGCAGGCGAGAAACGCCCAGGACCTGCAGGCCGTGCTCGACGACTATGCGTCCACGCCGTCCGCCCCGATTGCCATGATGGGATTGGCAAAGGAAAAGTTCAATGCCGGGCAGTTCGACGAAGCCGAAGCCCTCTATTTGAAGTTCACCAAAAAATATGCCGGCAACGAACTTGCGGACCAGGCCAAGCTAAACCTGATTGCCTGCAAGGAAGCCAAGGAACAGCTTGGCGAAGCACATCTGCTATATGGTGAATTTGCCAAGGAGCACAAGGGATCCTATCTGGAACCTGTAGCCATGATGGGCAAGGCGCGCTGCCTTGAAACCCTCGGCCAATTCGATGAAGCCCAGATTGCCTACGAGGATATCCTCGTGAACTTTCCGGAAAGCAGCTGGTCGCAACAGGCCGAAGCCAACTTGAAAGAGATTCTTGGCAAAAAGCAATAGGAGCCGGACCGCCAAGTTCCCGACAACGCCCCGCAACCACGGGGCGTTTTTTTTATGCCTCTTCGGAATCCTCCAACAGCAGGTTGCGGGCGCTGATGCACGGGCCGGGGAACATCTCGAAGAACTCCTCGGAATTTTCCTCGTAGAGTTCGTACAGCGACTGGTAGGCGCTTCGGCCATAGCGCAGGATGGAACCAAGCTGCTGGCTCTCCACATCCTGCATCACAAAGCAAAGCTCTTCCTCGGTGGAGTCCATCACGTCGAGCAACAGCCGGAACTTGTGCGGGTCGATCTTTTCCATGTTGCGCGTGTAGATGCTGTACTTCACATACTCCACCACCCGCTGGTTCAACCCGGCCTCGATGAGGAAGATCAGTTCGACCAGCTCGACGCGCGTCAATACGAGCCGTACGCGCGGCGCCGTGACATCCGGCGGAAGCATAGCGTTGATTTGCTCAAGGGACTGGTCGAAATCCGCGATGATCTGATCCTTTGTCAGCCCTGCCGTTTCCGGGATCCAATGGATCAGGATATGGTTCTTCGGATCGCTGTAGAGCATCGGCATGTCGACCCGGAAGCTGGCATCGCAATCGATGCACGCGACGCGGTTGAGCTTGTTTTCAAGCAGGGCCTGCTTCAGCCCCGGTTCGGTGGAAACGTTAATCGCCTCGTATAATTCGACATCCTGCGGAACGCCGCAGGATGGGCACTTGATGTTGAAGGTCTTGCTTCTACTCATTGGAAACCTCTGGCGTTCAAACGGTCGTCGTTCAAGATGGCATGGTACTGGTGCTCGAGATCGGCAACTTCGCGTTGCCAGAACATATCGCTGCCCCAGTCGGGAAAATTGGTTTTGAATCTAAAGTCGTCCACTTGCGTACTGCACCAGGAGAGGAAATAGATGATGCGCATCGCCCGCAGGATTTCGACCAGCCCCAGCGTGCGGTCGTTGAACTCCATGAACTGCTCGTAGCCGTCGAGAATAAGGTTGATTTCGTGGCGGGCCTGGTTCGCATGGTTCGGCAGCAACAGCCAGATGTCCTGGACCGGCGGCCCCATCACCATGTCGTCGAAGTCGATCACCATCAGCCCTTCGTCGGGGCGTTCGAGGATGTTGGCGCGGTGGCAGTCGCCATGGATGCGCTGGAGCTCCACGTCCTCGAATTCGCGCAGGGCAATCTCCACAATCCGGGAGGTGACATCCTTGAATCGACCGGCGACGCCCGCTCCCATGAAGCCGCTCTCGAGCAACTGCCGGATCTCCGGCATGGTGGTGGTGGCCGGGTGCATCTGCAAGCGGTTCTTCGCCGTGCGCCGGCTTCCGGCCAAATGGATGCGCCCCACCAGGCTGCCAAGCCGCCGCCAGCCCTCGTCGGTATGCAGCTCCATCTCGCGGCCGGACCGTTTTGGAAATACCGAAAAAAGAATTCCGTCGTATTCGCCTATGGTGCCGCCGTCCGACAGCTTGAGCGGCGCCACCACGGGAATCTCGTCGTCGGCGCAATCGAGAACAAAGTCGTGTTCGTCTTGCAGCGCAGCACGTTTCCAGCGGCCCGGGCGGTAGAATTTGGCAATCAGCCGTTCGTCGTTGACGGCTTGCAGTTCGTAGACGCGGTTGATGTAGCTGGGCAGCGGCGAAGTCAGCCCCGTCAGTTGGCGTCCCATCGCGGTTTCCACCGCATCGAGAATGCAGTCCGGGGTAAGGTTTTCGAAGCCCGCGCTCATACGTCCAATGCCCGGAAAAGTTCATCGGCGGCCTCGAACGAGTCCACCACGATATCCGCACCTTCGGCCTCGAGCGTGGCGCGGTTGAATTGGCCGTTGCAGACCGCCACGGAAACCATGCCGTTGACGCGGGCGGCTTCCACGTCCGACGGCGTATCGCCCAGCAGGAAGGCCTGCGCAGGATGACCGGCACGCTCCAACGCCAGCGCGGCCATCTTATTGCGGTCGCCGTCGTCGTCGCCAAACCCGCCAATGTCACTGAAATACGAGCGGAGTCCGGCATGCTTAAGCTTGAGTTCGGCGCATGCGCGGATATTGCCGGTCACCAATCCGAGTTTCCAATGCTTGGAAACCCGTTCCAGAAACGTTCCAACCCCCGGGAAAACGGTAGGAGGAACAAGGGTCATGCCGCGGTCGAGAAAAACGGGCAGCAGCTCGAAGAAACGCGCATCCTTCGCGGGATCGGGATGCAGGTTTTGTTCCGCGAGCAATTGCGCCAAAACGCGAAGATCCGTTGCCCCGGCAAAGTTGATGTGCGCCATGTCGACGGGTACGCCGTAGGCCATCTCGAAGGCGGAGCCGAATGCGCTCCGGCCCGACCCGCGGGCATGGAGCAACGTACCGTCGATGTCGCAGAAGATATAGCGGCATGTAGCCGTCATCGTTCCGCCCTAGTCGACCAGGTCGATCAGTTCGTTGATGGCGTCGGCATCCGACATTTCCTTCGGCGGACGCTCGCGTTCGCGCTCGCGATCCGGTTTCTTTTCGTCGGAGGACTTTTGGTTGCGGCGGCGCGGCGGACGGTTGCGGTTGCCGCCCCCGCTGCGTTCGCGCTCGCGTTCATGTTCGCCGCCTGCGCCGTTTCGTTCGGAAGCTTCGCCGCCTCCCTCGGTAGCGCCGAAGTCGAAGGCTTTGCGAAAGGTGCTTACACGCATGGTTTTCACGCGCGTTCCAACCAGTTTTTCGGCGGCGGCGTTGCCGGTGATCAGGATGGTTCCGGATCCCTTGGCCATGGCGGTCTTGGCCAGGAATTTGGCATGCGCTTCCATAGTCTTGCTATAGATGACCGTGACGTCTTCGAATTTTTTGCCGGCGGGGGCCTTGATCAGGGGACTTCCACTCAAGACGACGATCGTTTCGATTTTTTCGCAGCTGGCAAACCGTGCCAGGCGGCGGAGTATCTGCAACTGGTTGCGCGGAGGGATCTTGCCTTTCATTCCGAGAGCATCGTTCAGGGATTCTCCATCGACTACGAGTACGGTCTTGCTTGCTTTAAACAGGTTAAATAAACCCATGATTCATTCCTTTTTTGTTTGGTTCCATTGTTCCATGCACATACACCGTCGTCTCGGCCGCAAACAGCTATCGTGTTCTTGCGGTGGTTTGGCGGTGTGTTGCCGTGCAGTAAAAGTCGTGCAAGCTACATCATGCATAGGCGATGCGCAAGCCTCGATTTCCTTCCTGTCCCGCATCGGCTAAAGAACCGTTCCCGCCGGGATTGCGGTGTTTTTGGGGATGACCATGATGCCGTCGCAGATCCAATAGAGATCGGTCACCACATCGGACGGCTTGCCCTCCGGCGAGATGACCACGCCATCGCCGATCCGGGCGTTCTTATCGACGATCGCCTTCTTGATGATGCAGTTCCTGCCAATCCCGAGCGGCACGCCGGACGGATGCCCAACCTTGCCGTGTTCATAGAAGTCGGCCCCCATGACGATGGAATCCTCGATGACGGTTCCTTCCCCGATGAGGGCCCGCAAACCGATGACCGAATGCCGGATGCTCTTGCCGGAAACAATGCAGCCCTCCGTCAGCAGGCACCGGCTCAGGTCGCACATGTTGATCTTGGACGGCGGCAGGTAGCGCATGTTGGTGAAGATGGGCTTGTTCATGTCGTAGAACGAGAAGCTTGGCAACGGGTCGGTCAAGGCGAGGTTGGCCTCCCAAAAGGAGCGGATCGTCCCGACATCTTCCCAGTATCCCTCGAAAATATGGCTGCATACCTTGTGCGAACCGATCGCGCCGGGGATGATGTGCTTGCCGAAATCCGAGTCGTTGCTCTCGCACAGCAGCTGCTTCAAGACCGGGGTGTTGAAGACATAGATGCCCATGCTGGCCAAATAGCGCTCGTCCTGGTAGAGCGGCGCGCGAAGCTCGTCGAGCAAGGCGGTGTTCCCCGGCTTTTCGGCAAACCGGATAATCCGTCCCTGCTGGTCGACCTGCATAATCCCCAGGGCGCCGGCCTCGTTGCGAGTGACGGGCTTGGTACTGATCGTCAGGTCGGCTCCGCTGGCCACATGCGCGGCAACCACCGCGTTGAGATCCATCCGATAAAGCTGGTCGCCGGAAAGGATCACGACAATATCGGGGTTTTCGCCCAAGAAATAGCGCATGGAGCGTCGCACCGCATCCGCCGTGCCTTGGAACCAACCCTCCGAATCAGGCGTCTGTTCCGCCGCGAGGATGCGCACATACCCGCCATTAAACTGGTCGAAGCGGAACGTGGCGCCAATATGCTGGTGCAGTGAAACACTGTTGAACTGGGTGAGCAAAAACACATGGCGGATGCCGCTGTTGATGCAGTTGCTGATGGGAAGATCGACCAACCGGTACTTGCCCGCAATCGGCACCGCCGGCTTCGACCGGTCCCTTGTCAAGGGCTGCAAACGCTTTCCCGCACCACCGCCTAGAATCAATCCAACAACCTTCATGCCACCCCTTTATATTTCGAGTTTCAACGCGAAACATACTAACCAAAAACAAAGGGGCGCGGATACAAAAGAAAACGGGAATTATCACTTGCCTCGCATGGGTCGATCTTATAAAACAACCGCTCCTTTACGGGAACGAAACCTGTTTTACTCCTGTATGAAACCACATTTTTGTGGGCCGGTAGCTCAGTCGGTAGAGCATTTGACTTTTAATCAAAGGGTCCCGGGTTCGAGCCCCGGCCGGCTCACCAAACTTAAGCTTCGTCGCTTGCGGCGGAGTTTTTTTTTTGCTTCGCGATCCCTTTGCGGGGTATTTTCCGGCACATGATAAAGACACGATCCTTTGAAACCCCGGAAGCGCTGATGGCTCAAACCTTGGAACTGTTGCGCGGCACCCTTCAAATTCCCGGAAACCTGATGCTTAGTGGCGGCGCTACGCCCTACGCCATCTACAACCGGCTCGCGGCTTCCCCCTGCCCCGTACATCCCGGCCGCCAGCTCTTCCTGAGCGATGAACGGATGGTGCCGGCCGACTCGGAAAAGAACAACGCCTGCAACCTCATGCCGATGCTCCGTGCCTTGGGTTGCGAAGACCGCTTTATCCGCGTGCAAACCGACCTGACCCCCACCGACGCCGCCAGTCGTTTTGCCGCCGAACTCCAGCCCTTGGAAACCATCGACCTCGGATTTCTCGGTATGGGATCCGATGGCCACACCGCCGGCTTCTTCACGCCGGCACAGGCCAACCTTAAAACCGGCGCGCTCACGCTCCACACCGCCCGTCCCGACGGGATGCACGGCGTCAGCGTCACTCCGGCCTTTTTCAGCCGGGTTGAACGAATCATCCTGCTGGTCACCGGAGAACCCAAACGCGATATCATCAACACGCTCTTGACCCACCCCGAAACCATCCCTGCCGGCATTGCCCTCGCCGATCACCCGAATATTGAACTTTGGACCGATATCCGGGTCTTTTGATTTTCGTTGAATGGATTGGCCGGATGCATGTCCGTCCGGTATCTTCCCGCAATTTACAGTCTGGAGCACACATGAAGAATTTTGAACTGGTACGCAGCGAAGAAATCACGGAACTCAATACCCGGGCGAAGATCTACCGCCATATCCCGACGGGCGCGGAGATTCTTTCGATGGAGAACGACGACGAGAACAAGTGCTTCGGCATTGCGTTCCGAACGCCGCCGTCGGACTCGACCGGCGTGGCGCACATTCTGGAACACACGGTGCTGTGCGGATCACGCAAGTATCCGGTCAAGGATCCGTTCGTGCAGCTGCTCAAGGGCTCGCTGCAAACCTTCCTGAACGCCTTCACCTATCCCGACAAGACCTGCTATCCGGTCGCCAGCCAAAACCTGAAGGATTTCCACAACCTCGTCGACGTCTACCTCGATGCCGTATTCTATCCGCGCATCACGACGGATTTTTTCATGCAGGAGGGCTGGCACTACGAGATGGAATCGCCCGAAGGCGAACTGAGCTACAAAGGCGTGGTCTACAACGAAATGAAAGGCGTCTATTCGTCGCCCGATTCGATGCTGATGGAAACCTCGCAGCATTCGCTCTTCCCGAATACCACCTACGGGCTGGATTCGGGCGGCAACCCGAAGAACATCCCGGATCTCACGCACGAACAATTCGTCGCCTTCCACCAGACGTTCTACCATCCATCCAACGCCCGCATCTTTTTCTATGGCGACGATCCGGTTGAGCAGCGGTTCGAGTTGCTTGAGGCATACCTGAAGGACTTCCAGAAGATCGTTCCAAAGTCCGGCATCGCGCTGCAAGGCCCGCTGCCGGCACCGCTGCACATCGAGAAGCCCTACGCCGTTTCGGCCGACGACGAAGACCAGATGCCGATGTTCACCGTCAACTGGATGCTGCCCTCCCCGACCGAGGCCGAGCGCGTATTCGCCATGGAGCTACTCGACCACATCCTGCTCGGCATGGCGGGCTCGCCACTGCGCAAGGCGCTGATCGAATCCGGCCTTGGCGAGGATATCACCGGTGGCGGGATTGAAACGCACATGCTCCAGATGATGTATTCCGTCGGACTCAAGGGCGTCGAGACCAAGGATCTGAAGACGGCCGAAGCGCTGGTTTTCCAAACCCTGGAAAACCTGGCGAACAACGGCATCGAACGCGACGACATCGAAGCGGCGCTCAACACCTTCGAATTCGACCTGCGCGAAAACAACAGCGGCGGTTTCCCGCGCGGACTATCGCTGTTTCTCAAGTCGCTAAACTCCTGGATCTACGACACCGATCCGCTGGAGCTCATCGCCTTCGAACAGCCGTTGCAGGCGGTCAAGAAGCATGCCGTGCAAAAGGGTTACTTCGAGAACCTGATCCGGGAATATTTTATTGATAACAAGCACCGCTCCACCGTCGTGTTTGTTCCCGACACCGAATTGGCCGCCCGCACCGAAGCCGCGGAAAAAAATGAACTGGCCGCCCTCAAAGCCAAGATGACTCCTGCGGAAGTGAAGGAGATTGTCGCCAATACGGAACATTTGCTGGCTTTGCAGGCCGCTCCGGATTCGGAAGCGGCCATCGCCACCATCCCGCTGCTGCACCGCGACGACCTCGACAAGAAGATACGGCTCGTTGATCGCAGCGAAAGCAAACTGCACGGCACCACGGTATTGACGCACGACCTCTTCACCAACGGCATCCTCTATCTCGACATCGGCCTCGACCTGCACGGCCTCGACCAGGAGGACATTCCGTACGCCTCGCTGCTCGGCAGCGCCCTGCTGGAAATGGGCACGAAGGACGAAGACTATGTTGCGCTGTCGCAACGCATCGCCAAGAAAACCGGCGGCATCTACGGCACCCCCTTCCTTTCGGCCATGGACGACTCGAAGACCGGCATCACCCGGTTCTTCCTGCGCGGCAAGTGCATGATCGACCAAACCCATGAACTGCTCGACATCCTGCACGACATCCTGCTGGAACCCGACCTCGCCAACAAGGAGCGCTTCAAGCAGCTCGTGCTGGAGCACAAGTCGGAAATGGAAACCGCCATCGTACCGCGCGGCCACTCGGCGGTGATGACCCGCCTCAAGGCGCACTACAACGAAGCCAGCTGGGTCAGCGAACAGATGGGCGGCGTCGAGGCCTTGTTCTTCATCCGCAAGCTGGCCGACGAAGTCGACAACGACTGGCCGGCGGTTTCCGCCCGCTTGGAAAGAATACGGCTAACCCTGCTGGAACGGCAGCATGTCGTTGTCAATATAACGGTCGACAAGGCGGCGCTTCCCGGCGTCCTCCGGTCATTGGAAGGCTTCATTGAAAAACTTCCCGACACGGGAACTTTCACGGCCAAGAACTGGACGCCCACCACCCTGCCGAAGTCGGAAGCGCTCACCGCGCCGTCGCGGGTGAACTATGTCGGATGCGCCGCCAACCTGTACGACGCCGGCTACACGATGCACGGCTCGGCGCTGGTGATCACCCGCTATCTGCAAACCGCGTGGCTGTGGGAAAAGATCCGCGTGCAGGGCGGCGCGTATGGCGGCATGTGTTCGTTCGACCAGCGCTCCGGCACATTCGTGTTTGCCTCGTACCGCGATCCCAACCTGAAGAACTCGCTGGACATCTACAAAGGCACCGGCGACTACCTTAAAAACCTGGTGTTGAGCGAGGACGAACTTACCCGCGCGCTGATCGGCGCGATCGGCCAGCTCGACGCCTACCAGCTACCCGACGCGAAGGGCTATTCCAGCGCAATGCGCTACCTGCTGGACTTCACCGATGCCGAGCGGCAGAAACTGCGCGACGAAGTTCTCGCCACCACGCAGGAGCATTTCAACGCATTCGGCGACACGCTGAACAAGGCGTTTATGCAGTCGGCCATTTCCGTCCTTTGCTCAGTGGAATCCGCCGAGAAGAGCGGTGTGTCCTTCGCCGCAACAACCAAGGTGATGTAGGATCCGGGCAGATCGTTTATTTGAGCGATTCCTTCAACGCCTCCCGCGAATGGATCGGCTGTGAACATGCAAAGTTGCGGCAGATATAGACGGTGGTTTTACCGGCCACCATCTCCTGCTCCTTGGTGAACGGCGCGATGCTGGCGAGCCGATCCGCCATCGCCGGATCTTTGAAGAGCACCACCTTGCCCGGCTTGTAGACGCTGTTTATATAGTCGAGCATCTGCCGGGTTTCGGTGCTGTCGCGTTTGCCGACGACGACCACTTCAAGCGAGTCGTCCGTCGCAAACTGCAATGCGATCAACGCTTGCGAAAAGTTGGAGGGCGAACGATCGATCGATCCACTGAATGCCTTGCCGGTTTCGACTGCCTGCTGTTCCAGCCCGGAACGTCCGGTCAGGCGCGCCAGCTTGAGCAGGTTCAGCATCTGTACCGAGTTGCCGGATGGGAGTGCGCCGTCGTAGATTTCCTTCGGTCGCACGATCAGTTCTTCGGCGCCGGTAGCCGTCATGAAATATCCGCCGTTGGCCACATCTACAAACGACTTGGTGAGGATGTCGTTGTAGCGGAGCGCGGTTTCCAGATGTTGGACATCGAATGTGCTTTCGTAGAGCTCCAGCAGGCCGAAGATCATGAAGGCATAATCGTCCAGATGCGCCTGCACCGCCTTGTGTCCGTCGCGGTAGCGATGCCAAAGCTCGCCGCTTTCCTGCCGCATTTCGCGTTCGACAAAAGCGGTGGCATTGATGGCGGTCTGCACATATTCGACGTTGCCGAACGCCCGGCCTGCCTTGGCGAACGCGGCGATCATCAGCCCGTTCCAGTCGGTCAGGATTTTCGTGTCCTTCAACGGATGGATGCGTTTTTCGCGGACGTCGAACAGTTTTTTCCGCAGCGCTGAAAGCCGCGCTGCGTCGGTTGGCGGCAAGACCGTAGAGAGGTGCAGAATGTTGTTTCCCGTCATCCGGCCGGTCGCTTCGTCGCGGAAGTTTCCAGCCTCGGTAATGTTCCAAACCTTTGAAACCCATTCGGCGTCGCCACCCAGCACAGCATTGATTTCCTTGGCAGACCAGACGTAGAACACTCCCTCTTCGCCTTCCGAGTCGGCATCCTCGGCGGAATAGAATCCGCCGACCGGCGCGGTCATGTCGCGCTGCACATAGGTCAGGATTTCCTTGGCGACGTCGGCGTAGAACGCCTTGCCGGTCAGCTCGTAGGCCTCCGTGTAGGCGATCGCCAGCAGCGCCTGGTCGTAGAGCATTTTTTCAAAGTGCGGCACGAGCCATTGCGCGTCGGTGGAGTAGCGATGGAAACCGAATCCGACCTGGTCGAAGATCCCACCCATGCGCATTTGCTCCAGCGTATGTTCGACGGCCGCGACGCCCGCTTCGTTTCCTTGGCGAAGCAGGAAGACCAACCGGTGCGGCGTCGGAAACTTGGGTTGCTGCCCGAAACCGCCGTAGCGCGGATCGTATTCCTGCATCAGCTCGTCGTAGCCCGCCGGTAAAAGATCGTGACTCAGTTCTGCACCGGAACCCTTGGCGGTTTGCTTGCCCAGTACGTCCGTGATCTCGTTGGCCGCATTCAATACCTTTGCCCGGTCGTTCTTCCATGCATCGAAAATCCGCGGGATCAGCTGCTTCATGCCGATGCGGCCATAGCGCCCTTCCGGCGGAATATAGGTGGCCGCATGGAATGGTTTTTTATCCGGCGTCATGATGATCGTCAGCGGCCAGCCGCCCGACCCCGTCATCATTTGGCAGACGGTCATATAGATATTGTCGATGTCGGGGCGCTCCTCGCGGTCAACCTTGATGCAGACAAACGCTTCGTTCATCAGCTTCGCGATCTCTTCGTTCTCGAACGACTCATGCTCCATCACGTGGCACCAGTGGCAGGTGGCATAGCCGATCGACAGGAAGATCGGCTTATCCTCCTCCTTGGCTTTCGCAAACGCCCCTTCGCCCCACGGATACCAGTCGACCGGGTTGTGCGCGTGCTGCAACAGATAGGGGCTTTTTTCTTCGGCGAGCCGGTTGGTGAATTTGTGCATGTGCGTGTCCTTTTCGGCAGGGTCGGCCCATCCAATGCGGGCCAAAAATGAAAGAAGAATAACCAAGGTAAATTTCATTGGTTTTGCTTATAGTACTGAAAAGGTTCCTTTTCTAGCATCAATCCGTATTATTTAAGGAATAACCGTTCGACACTGCTAGTGCTGCCTGATAAGGATACGCGCTTTTGGTGATCATCATTTCGGATTTGCTTATGCTGGATAAGAAAAAACATGTGGTTGTGATTGGCAACGGAATGGCCAGCCTGCGCTTTTGCGAAAAGCTGATCGAGTACGATGCGCGGCATGAGTACCAGTTGACGGTCATTGGCGACGAATTGCTGCCAGCCTACGACCGCATCGCCCTTTCCTCGATATTCGATGGCAAAAGCGACAGCGAAGTCGTGATGGCCGAAGCGCGCTGGTATGCGTACCACAAAATGGAATTACTGCTTGGCACACAGGTCGTCGCCATCGACCGCACCACAAAAAACATCACCACATCCTCCGGCAAGAAAATAGACTACGACCGCCTCGTTATCGCCACCGGTGCCCGCCCGCATATTCCCCCCGTTGCAGGAACGGAACTCGAAGGTGTGCATGTGTATCGGACGTCAGACGATGCCTACGCCATCCGCAACGACGGCGACCGGGCCACCTGCGCCGTCGTCATTGGCGGTGGACTGCTCGGTTTGGAAGCTGCGGCGGCCTGTAAAAGAATGAGGTTGGAAACGACCATCATAGAACGCGCCGCGAACCTGATGGCTTGCCAGCTCGATGCGGCAGGCGGATATCTGTTGCGCCGCACGGTCGAAGCACTGGGCTTGAAGGTGCGCACTGGCGAGCAAGTACTCGCGTTGGAGGGCGAGCGCTCCGTCCGGGCGGTTCGGTTGCAGAATAATGAATCCATCCCCGCCGACCTCGTTGTGCTGGCCACCGGCATCCAGCCTAACGACGAACTCGGCCGCGACGCCGGTCTGGCCATCGGAGCCAATGGCGGGATTGCGGTCGACGAAACCGTACGCACTTCCGATTCCGACATCTATGCGATAGGCGAATGCGCCTCGTTCAACGAGATCACCTTCGGCCTCGTCGCCCCGGGCTACGCCATGGCCGAAGCCGGCGCCGCGCACCTCGGCGGTATCCATAAAACCTTCCGCGCTTCCGCACCGGCCTCGCAACTCAAACTGCTCGATCTGCACGTCGCCAGCATCGGAAATCCCCACGTCAGCCCACCCGATGCCGTTTGGGTCGTGGACCGGGACGATGAGCGCGGCGTCTACAAAAAACTTGTCGTCGATGCCCATAGCCGACGCCTGCTCGGCGCGATTCTGATGGGTGAAACCTCGGAGTTCGATCGACTTCGCAGATGGATCGAAGAAGAGACCATGCTTCCGGATGATCCTGCCACGCTGCTCGCGCCAATCGGAAAACCCTTCGAACCGGAATTAGATCTGGAGGACGACGATGTCGTCTGCTTCTGCAACTATGTCACCAAGCGGGATATCTGCCGCGCCATCGACAGGGACAACCTGCAATCCACCGGCGACGTCATGGGGGCCACCTATGCCGCCTGCCTATGCGGCAGTTGCCTCGACATGGTCGATGCCGTCACCAAGCACCACCTCGCCTGGCGCGCCCCGGCGCTGAATGGATAATCAATTATTCAGGTGGGGCTTGCGGTTTTTCGAGTTTCATATTCTATATACGGGTTCGCTATAGAAAACGTTTGATAACAACGCATGCCGGAGTGCTTATGAATCTCCTGGGACGACCGTGGTGCCCGCCATTAAGAAATCGATTAGACACCCGCTCCTACTGTTGCTGGCGCTGATCGTCTTTTTGATTCCGTTCTTTTTTACGTTCCAAGGACTTTCTCCGGCCGGGCACCGCATGTTCAGTATTTTCCTATTGGCGATCGTGCTGTGGATCAGCGAAGCCATCCCGTTGCACGCCACCGCCGCGCTGATTATCTTCCTGGAAATCCTGATGATCAGCGACAAGTCCATCCTGCCGGCCATTGACGGTTTTACGGCTCCGAAATACGCGGATATTTATAGCGCGCTGGCCAGTCCGGTGCTCATGCTTTTCATGGGCGGGCTTTTCTTGGCCGACGGCGTGGCCAAGTTCCATCTCGACCGGAACATGGCACGGGTACTGTTGAAACCCTTCGGCGGGCGTACGAGCTTGATCATACTGGGATTGATGGGCATCACGGCAACCCTCTCGATGTTCATGAGCAACACGGCGACCACGGCCACGATGATGCCGGTGGCTATCCCCGTGTTGGCGGGACTGCCAGCCAATGATCGATTACGAACTGCACTGGTGCTCTGCATTCCGATTGCGGCGAACATCGGCGGAATCGGTACTCCGGTGGGTACGCCCCCCAACGCCATCGCTCTGGCAGCGCTGTCGAAGGCGGGATATACCATCAGCTTTCTGCAATGGATGCTGATGGCCATGCCGATCATGCTGGCTCTGCTCGTCGTAAGCTGGATCCTGCTACTCAAGCTTTATCCCAGCACGACCCGCGTGATTAAGCTGGAGATTGACTCGACCTTCAACAAAAGCAAGTCGGCATGGATATTCTACTTTACGTTCATCCTGACGGTGGGCTTGTGGTTGACGGAGTCGCTGCACGGAATCAAGTCCACCGTGGTCGGGTTTGTTCCCGTTGTTGTTCTGTTGTGCACCGGTGTATTTACGATGAAGGATTTGCAGTCGATCCAGTGGCATGTGCTCTGGTTGATTGCCGGAGGGATTGCCCTGGGAACCGGCGTGACCTGTTCCGGATTGGACCAGTGGCTGGTCAGTCTGGTTTCATGGGACAGTCTGCCGGACACCTCGATTACATTGGTGCTGTGCGTCATGGCGCTCTCATTAAGCACAGTCGTCTCCAATGCCGCCACGGCCAACCTGCTGGTTCCGATCGGACTGAGTTTGGGATTGTCCGGGGCTGTTAACTTAAGTCCGGTTCTCGCCGCGGTATTTATCGCGATCGGGTCCTCGTTGGCCATGGCCCTGCCGGTCAGCACACCGCCCAACGCTATTGCCTACAGCACCGGCATGATAAAAACCATGGACATGGCCAAGGTGGGCGTTCTCATTGGCATCATCGGGGTGGTGCTGTTCGTGAAAGTTGCCCCGCTGCTGTGGAATGTCATGGGCGTAATGAGCTATTAAGCCACCGGATCGGGATAGCGGAATTCCTTCCCCTCATAGTTAATAAAGACCACGTCGTCGCCATCGCGGCGTATTTGCTCGGCTCCGAGGATGGGAACTTTCCCTCCACCGCCCGGCGCGTCGATCACATATTGCGGCACGGCGAGCCCGCACATGTTGCCGTGCAGGGAGCGGATGAGTTGGATACCCTTTTCGACCGGCGTGCGGAAATGGGCGGAGCCGCGGACGGGATCGCACTGCAAGAGGTAGTAGGGTTTCACGTTGATTTCGAGCAGGCCGTAGAAGAGATCGACGAGGGTTTGGGTGTCGTCGTTGATGCCTTTGAGCAGAACGGTTTGGCTGACCATGCCGATGCCATGGTCGGAGAGCTTGCGGCAGGCAGCTTGCGTCTCCGGCGAGATTTCGGCGGCGTGGATAAAATGCAGGCTAAGCCAGACGCGGTGCTTGCGCAGGATGTCGCAGAGTTCGTCGGTGATGCGCATGGGCAGGACAACGGGAACCTTGGAGCCGATACGCACCATCCGGATATGCGGAATTTTACGAAGCCGGGAAAGGATGCCATCGAGCACCGTGTCACTCATCGTAAGCGGATCGCCACCGGACAGCAACACGTCGCGCACTTCGGTGTGTGTTTCCAAATAATGAAAGCTCTCTTCCAACGACTGCAACCCAGCAGCGCTTTTTCCGACGAGGCGCGAACGGGTGCAGTAGCGGCAATAGGTGGAGCAGAAAGTGGTGGCGAGAAACAGGACCTTGTCTGGATAGGTGTGGATGAGGTGCGGCGTGGCGCGGTGCTCTTCTTCGCCCAGCGGATCGGCCAATTCTCCGGTTCCGAAATTGTTTTCATGGCCGGTTGGAATGACGGTGCGCCGCAGGGCATCGTTCTTCAGCAACGCGGCGTAGTGCGGAGTAACGGCAAAGGAAAGCGGGATCTCGCCATCGAACGCAGCTCGCTCGTCGGCGGTGAGTTCGAGATAGGCCTCGAGCTGTTGGCGATTGGTGATCCGGTTGGCGATTTGCCACTTCCAATCGTCGGATGGTTCTGATTCGTGCATTTGAATACCTATATATTGACATGAGAAAATTCGTCGGCATTATACGCGGATGCAAATAGATAAAAACCTAATTAAGCATCAACTAAAAGCCGTGCGTACGGTTATGGCCGACTGCCTGCTCGATACCAATATCTCCAAGTTCCTCCCCGCGCGAAACAATATCATGGGTAGCGGGAAAATGTTGCGCGCGCAACTTACGCTCCACCTTGGCTCGGTCAATGGAATCGATGAAAAAACCTGCATCCATTCCGCCGCAGCCGTGGAAATCATCCACGGAGCGAGCCTGCTGCACGACGATGTGATCGACGGCGGCGTCCTGCGGCGCAGCGCCCCGACGTTTTGGAAGAAACACGGAACCAATGGCGCCATCCTACTCGGCGATTTACTGGTCTTCAAGGGCTTGCACCTGCTGATCCAAGTGGATCGTACCGACCTGCTGCAAGAACTGATCGCCATGTGCACCTTGGTTTGCCGGTCGGAAGTGGAGCAGGAGTTGATCCTGCGCGGCTCGCCGGGAACCTGGGCGGAATGCGAAAAGATTGCCCGGGCCAAGACCGGATCGCTGTTCGCCTTTGCGGCGGCAGCCGCCGCCACCGATGCCCCTGGACAACTGGACGCGTTGCGCGAAGCGGGATTCATTCTGGGAACAGCCTACCAATTGGTCGACGACATTCTCGATATTTCCGGTAACGAGGAAGTTTCCGGCAAGACGCTCGGCAAAGACCAGGAACGTGGCAAAACCACCGCCATCACCGCCACGAAGAACGCGCCGAAGAATCCGATTGCATATGTGGACCTGCTACTTGATTCCTCTTCCGCACAACTCGCTGCTTGGCCAAAACTCCGGGCGAATTGGGATGAATTTTTAAACGTGACAATGAAACCTGTACTAAGTAAACATCTCGGTTCTGTGTAGCTTTTAGGAATCGTGGAAGGCGAACCCACCCTAGATTAGTAAATCGATAATATTTTATCAATAATCTGCTTTTCACGGTTAGTACGAATTGCTACACAGGCACGCATTGTTTGAACAAGAAACCAACGAGGAACAGTTTTGGCTGACTTCAAAATTAAAAAAGGCTTCGACATCAAGGTCTTAGGCAAACCAAAGCCTGAAATCGAAGAGTACGCGTCCCAGCAACTATTCACGGTCTATCCGTCGGAATTCGACGGATTGAAATCGCGTCTTAAAGTGGCAGAGGGAGACCGCGTCAAACGCGGCGACATCCTGTTTGTTAACAAGAAAAACGAGAAGATGGTCTTCCGTTCGCCCTGTGGTGGAACGGTCACGGCAATCAATCTTGGCCCGCGGCGAGTTCCGGTCCACGTCCAGATCGAACAGTCTGCGCAGGAAGAGAGCGTCACGTTCGGTACCTACACCAAGGACTCGGTCAAATCCCTCTCCCGCGAACAGCTTGTCGACCACCTGCTCAACACGGGAATGTGGCCGCTGATCAAGCAACGGCCATTCTCCAAGATTGCCGATCCTGCCGCTGCTCCTAAAGCCGTCTTCGTGAACGCAGCGAAATCCGCACCCTTCCAAGCCGACTTCAGCCTTATCCTCAAGGGCGACGAAAACGCATTCGAAACCGGACTCAATGCACTGGCCAAGCTGACAGAAGGAAAGGTACACCTGTGCAAGTCGGCCAAGTCAGCTATTCCGGAGTTTGGATGTGCGACCAGCCACATCTTCAGCGGACCGCATCCGGCAGGCAACACCAGCGTGCACATCAACCGCATCAGCCCGATCCGTCCGGCGGACACCGTCTACACGATCGCGGCGCAGGATGTAATCCTGATCGGCAAGCTG
This sequence comes from Kiritimatiellales bacterium, assembly GCA_021734345.1. Lineage (GTDB taxonomy): Bacteria > Verrucomicrobiota > Kiritimatiellia > Kiritimatiellales > Pontiellaceae > Pontiella. Next base: position 20,224 of record JAIPJC010000018.1, read on the forward strand.
TTGCTAACCGGCGAACTGCCGCGCACCAAGGTCATTGCACTTGGCGGTCCAGCCGTGAAAGAGGAATGTCGCAAGCATTACCGGGTTCGGTTGGGTTCGAATCTAAAACCGCTGTTTGAAAAGACACTCGAAGTCGGCAAGGAACTTCGTATCGTTTCAGGCAACATCCTCTGTGGCGATATCGTCAAGGCCGACTCCGGCGTCCGTTTCTACGGGTCGGAATTTTTTGTGCTTGAAGAAGACCGCTCGCGCCACCTGATGGGTTGGACGATGCCAGGCCTGTTCCAATACAGCTCGCACCGCGTCAACCTTTCGTCGCTCATGGGCCTGACCCACGAATGGAAGCTGGGCACCAGCCTGCATGGCAGCCATCGCGCAATGGTGGTTACCGGATGGATGGATCGCTATCAGCCGCTCAACATCATGACCGACTATCTGATCCGTGCGGCGCTCGCACACGACACGGGAGAAATGGTCCAGCTCGGCATCCTCGAAACCGATCCGGAGGATTTTGCCTTGGCTGCATTCGTTGATCCACACAAGACCGATGTCTGCAAGATCATCAAGCAGGGTCTGCAGGAAATTGAAGAAGAAGGACTCTGATGAAATTTCTATTCGACTTTCTAGACAAGAATATCGCACCGCTTTTTGAAAAGGGCGGAAAATTCGAACGGCTTTATCCGCTGTACGAAGCAGGCGACACATTTGCCCGCACACCGGCGGATGTCACCCCCAGTGCGCCGCACGTCCGCGACTCCATCGACCAGAAACGGTTGATGGTTTTCGTGGTATACGCATTGCTTCCCTGCCTTTTCTTCGGCATCTGGAATGCAGGCCACCTCTTCAACATCAGCAACCACGTTGAAGGGGCTAGCTTCATGACCGACATAATCCGCGGTTCCGCCATGGTGTTGCCGATCGTGCTGGTCTCCTACCTAGTCGGCGGCATATGGGAAGTGCTCTTCGCCATCGTCCGGCGTCACGAGATCAACGAAGGCTTCCTGGTTACCGGCATGCTGTTCCCGCTGGTGCTGCCCCCCACCCTGCCGCTTTGGCAGGTGGCTGTCGGTATCTCGTTCGGCATTATCATCGGCAAGGAAATCTTCGGCGGTGTCGGCTACAATATCCTGAACCCTGCGCTGACCGCCCGTGCGTTCCTCTTCTTCGCCTATCCGGCGCAGATCTCGGGCGACAAGGTGTGGGTCGGCACCGCGCACACCGCGTTTGACAGCGGCTTCTTCGGGAAAGTCGCGGAAAACATCGATGGCGTGACCGCGGCCACTCCGCTGGCGGTTGCCGCCGCCGCCGAGAAAGGCACGGATGCGATCCATGCATTGGGCGAAGCGGGCTACACGTTATGGAACATGACGGTTGGCACCATCCCCGGCTGCATCGGTTCGACTTCGGTGATCGCGATCATGCTGGGAATGGTGTTCCTGCTCATCACCGGCATCGCCTCGTGGCGCGTCATGCTTAGCGGCGTAATTGGAATGGCAGCCACCGGCTACCTGTTCAATGCGCTCCCGCTCGAAAGCGCCTATTCGCAGCTACCCTTCTACTACCACCTCGTCATGGGCGGCTTTGCCTTCGGCATCGTTTTCATGGCAACCGACCCGGTCTCCTGCGCGGCGACCAACGCCGGCAAATGGATTTATGGATTCATGATCGGTGCCCTCACCGTACTGATCCGCATCGCCAACCCGGCCTATCCGGAAGGCACGATGCTGGCGATCCTTTTCATGAACGTGATGGCGCCTTTGGTCGACCACTTCGTCGTCCAGTCGCACATCAAAAAGAGAACTGCTTATGCGAGGGCTTTGAACAATGCGTGAAGATACTAAAACCATTACCTTTGCGGCGATCGTTTGCGTGACGTGCAGCCTTTTGCTCTCGGGCACGGCCGCCGTACTCAAGGGACTACAGGACGCGAACATCGCCTTTGACATCCAGCGGAACATTGTCAAGGCTTTCGGGGTATCCATCGAAGGTGCAACCCGCGAATCGATCCAAACCACCTTCAAGCAAAAGATTGCCGAGCTGGTGGTCGATGCGGCGACCGGAAAAGTGATCGACGGGATGACGGTCGACCAAATCCCGTCCGCAGACCTCGATGCAAAAACCAAGCTTCCACTCTACACGTGGACGGACGATGGCAAGATCACGAAATATGCGTTCCCCGTCTCTGGAAAAGGATTGTGGAGCATGCTCTACGGCTACCTCTCCTTGGACGCCGATCTTGAAACCGTGGCGGGCATCAGCTTCTACAAGCATGGCGAAACGCCGGGTCTTGGTGCGGAAATCGAGAAGGATTGGTTCCAATCCCAGTTTAAGGGAAAGCATATCTACAAGGATGGGAAGCCGCTTGCATTCGCCGTCGCCAAGGGCAGTGCCGACAAGCTTCCTGAAGAGCAGAAGATGCGCACGGTCGACGGCATCTCCGGTGCCACACTCACCGGGAAAGGCGTACAAAAGCTCATCAACACCGACGCGGCTCTTTACAGTTCATACTTCAACAGCATAAGAGGAAAATAACCATGGCATCGGCTGCAAAAAAACTCTTAATGGATCCATTCTCGGACAACAACCCGATCACCGTACAGGTGCTGGGCGTCTGTTCCGCGCTGGCGGTTACGGTCAAGGTCGAAACGGCCATCGTAATGGCCTTGGCGCTGACCTCGGTGGTCGCGCTCTCCAACTTCGTGATTTCGCTGCTGCGCAACATGATTCCGAGCGGGATCCGCATGATCGTGGAAATGGCCGTGGTCGCGACGCTCGTGATTATCGCCGACCAGCTGCTGCGGGCCTTCCTGTTCGATATAAGCAAACAGTTGAGCGTATTCGTCGGGCTTATCATCACCAACTGCATCGTGATGGGCCGCGCAGAAGCCTTCGCATTGCAGAACCCACCCAAAGAATCCTTCTTGGATGGTATCGGCAACGGTGTCGGCTACGGCATCGTTCTCGTCACCGTTGCATCGATCCGCGAGATTCTTGGTTTCGGCAAATGGCTCTCGTTCAAAGTGCTTCCCGACAGCTATATGGGCAATGGTCTTGCCCTACTCGCTCCGGGCGCGTTCATCATATTGGGTTTGCTCATTTGGGCACAACGTACCGTCACCAAGAAGGTGGAGGAATAAGCCATGGAATATCTCAACCTTGCCATTAAATCGATCTTTGTCGAAAATATCCTCCTCGCCTACTTCCTGGGAATGTGTTCATTCCTGGCGTGCTCGAAAAAAGTCGACACCGCCTTTGGACTGGGCTTCGCGGTTATCTTCGTCCAGACCATCACCATCCCGGCCAACTGGGCCATTCGCCATTTCCTGCTGGGACCTGGCGCCCTGCATTGGCTGAACCCGAGTTTATCAACGCTGGATCTGAGCTTCCTGAACTTCATCTGCTTCATTGCGACCATTGCGTCGATGGTGCAGCTCGTCGAGATGATCCTCGACAAGTTCTTCCCGAAGCTCTACCACGCGCTCGGCATCTTCCTGCCGCTCATCACCGTAAACTGCGCGATCCTTGGCGGATCCCTCTTCATGGTGGAGCGCGAATACGGATTCCTGCAATCGACCGTATTCGGTGTCAGCTCCGGCGCGGGCTGGGCTTTGGCGATCTGTTCCATGGCCGCCATTAGAAAGAAATTGCGCTACTCGCATATCCCGAATGGTCTGAAAGGCCTTGGCATCACGATGATTGTCACCGGCCTCATGGCCATGGCCTTCATGTGCTTCTCGGGAATAAACCTGTAACCTCCGACTTAAAGAAACAGACATTATGGACAATCCAATCCTCTATATCGTAGCGAGCGTCGTAGTCTTCAGCGGCTTGATCCTGTTGCTGGTGATCCTGCTTATGGTGGCCGCGAAAAAACTGGTTCCGCAAGGACTGGCCAAGCTGAACATCAACGACGGCGGCCGCGAACTGGAAGTCAAGCCGGGTTCCTCCCTGCTGACCGCCCTTTCCAACCAAAAGATATTCCTCCCCTCCGCCTGCGGCGGCGGCGGAACCTGCGCCATGTGCAAATGCGTTGTGACCGAAGGTGGCGGAACATTGCTTCCAACCGAGGCGGGACAGGTCACCAAGGCCGAAGCCAAGGAAGGCGTTCGCCTAGCCTGCCAGCTGAAAGTCAAAAACGACTTGAAACTGGAAATCCCCCAGGAAATTCTCGAGATCAAGAAATACGAATGCACCGTGCGCTCCAACGACAACGTGGCCACGTTCATCAAGGAGCTGGTCGTTGAATTGCCCAAAGGCCAACGACTCGACTTCCGCGCCGGCGGCTATATCCAGATCGACGTTCCGGCCTACAAGGATCTCTCCTACAAGACCTTCGATGTGGCAACGGAATACCGTGGCGACTGGGACAAGTTCCATATCTGGGATTGCGTGGCAAACAATGAAGAGCCTTGCTTCCGCGCCTATTCCATGGCCAACTTCCCGCTCGAAGACGACATCGTGATGCTCAACATCCGCATCGCTTCCCCTCCGCCGGGAACGACCTATCCGCCGGGCGTCTGCTCCAGCTATGTCTTCAGTCTCAAACCGGGCGACAAGATCACCATCTCCGGTCCCTACGGCGAATTCTTCGCCCAGAAAACCGAGCGCGAAATGTGCTTCATTGGCGGCGGCGCCGGCATGGCGCCCATGCGTTCGCACATCTACGACCAGCTCAAACGCATCGGCACCAGCCGCAAGATCACCTTCTGGTATGGCGGCCGGTCCGTTACCGAACTCTTCTACATGGACGAGTTCAAGGCGCTGGAAAAGGAATTCCCCAACTTCTCCCTGCACGTCGCCCTCAGCGATCCGCTGCCATCCGACAACTGGACGGGATCGACCGGATTCATCCATAATGTCGTGCTCAAGGAATACCTCGACAAGCATACCGACCCGACCGAAGTCGAATACTATCTATGCGGACCACCGATCATGCTCAAGTGCGTGAACGACATGCTCGACAACCTCGGCGTCGAACCCGAAATGATCCGCGCCGACGACTTCGGCATCTAGGATACTCCACTGGAGTTAATAAAAGGAAGCCCGGTTCTGCAACCGGGCTTCTTTGTATTATTCGAATCTGGGGCGGATCGATCCCGCCCCGATTTTATTTATTCGCGCGGAAGTGTGCGATGAGCGCGTTGGTGGAGGCGTCGTGCGCCAGATCCCCATTCCCTTCGAGTTCGGGGAGGATTTGCTTGGCAAGAATCTTGCCCAACTCCACACCCCATTGATCGAAGGAATAGATGTCCCAAACGATACCCTGCACGAATATCTTGTGCTCGTAGAGCGCGACGATCTGGCCGAGGACGGACGGGGTCAGCCTATCGGCCATGATCGTATTGGTCGGACGATTTCCTTCAAAGGTTTTGTGCGGAATCAGCGCGGCGGGCATACCTTCGGCCGTGAGCGCCTCCTTCGTCTTGCCAAAGGCCAGTGCCTCGGTCTGCGCGAAGAAATTGGCCATAAGTTTGACGTGGTGGTCGCCAAGGGGATTCTGCGATTTGCAGAAACCGATGAAGTCGCACGGGATCAGCTTGGTTCCCTGATGGATCAACTGGTAGAAGGCGTGCTGTCCATTGGTTCCAGGCTCGCCCCAGATGACCGGACCAGTCTGCCACGCGACCTTTTCGCCGGAGCGGGTGATGTATTTCCCGTTGCTCTCCATGTCGCCCTGCTGGAAGTAGGCGGCAAAGCGGGAAAGGTACTGGTCGTACGGCAGGATCGCCTGCGTGGCGGCATCGAAGAAGTTGTTGTACCAAATGCCGATAAGCGCGAGCAGCACCGGCATGTTTTCAGCGAACGGTGCTGTGCGGAAGTGGACGTCCATCTTGTGGTAGCCCGCCAGCAGCTCGCGGAAATTTTTCGGCCCGATGGCGAGCATCACCGGCAGGCCGATGGCGGACGTCAGCGAATAGCGTCCACCGACCCAGTCCCAGAAACCGAACATGTTGGCGGTGTCGATCCCGAATCCGGCAACGGCATCGGCGTTGGTGGAAAGCGCCACGAAGTGCTTAGCAATCGCCACGTCGTCCTTCAGCGCTTCAAGACACCATGCGCGGGCGGTCTGCGCGTTGGTCATGGTCTCCTGCGTGGTAAAGGTTTTCGATGCCACGATGAAAAGCGTCTCGGCGGCTTCCAGTCCATGGAGGGCTTCGGCGATATGCGTACCGTCGACGTTGGAGACAAACAGGAAGTTGAGGTCGCGCTGCGAATAGGCCTTGAGCGCCTCGTAAGCCATCACTGGGCCAAGGTCGGAACCGCCGATGCCGATGTTGACGATATTCTTGATCGGCTTGCCGGTATGGCCCTTCCACTCCTTGGAACGGACGCGTTCGGCAAAAGCTTCCATTCGATCAAGCACCGCGTGAATTTCCGGGATGACGTTTTCTCCGTCGACGTCGATCACGGCATCCTTCGGTGCGCGCAACGCAACGTGCAGTACGGCACGGTTCTCGGTGGCATTTATTTTTTTGCCGGTGAACATGGCTTCGATCCATTTTTTTAGGTCGGCGGATTCGGCCAGTTTCACCAGTAAATAGATGGTTTTATCATCGATACGGTTTTTGGAGTAGTCGAGCAGCAGGTCTTCGGTCTTGAGCGTAAACTGCGCCGCACGGCTTGCATCGGAAAAAAGATCGCGCAAGTGGGCGTCTTTAATATCGGCAAAGTGCGCTTCCAGCGCCTTCCATTCTGAACGTTCCGTTAGTCTTGTGGTCATAAGAATCTCCTGGATTAAAGGGTTACGAGCGGCTGAAGGTACAACCATTGGCAGGCGGGATAAAAACAAAAATGCCGGAATCTATGCCCGAATGCGTACTTGTTTTGGCAAAAGGCAGCCTATAGGATGCTCCGTTTTAAATTGTGATGAAAAGGATGTGTATGAGACTCAGAGTGGTGATCTTGGCGGCACTGGTTGCGATTCCCTTGCTTGGGAGCTGCGACGTCGAAAAAAGCGATCTCGACGTGAAGAAGATTGCACGAACCGTCGCGTATTCCCTGCCGGTTTTCCATCTCAACCAGCTTCCGCTCGACGAAGACATTGCCCGGAGTGCCTTCGACTTGTTCATCGACTCGCTCGATCCCTCACGCAGCTATTTCCTCCAGTCCGATATCGATGCCTTTTCCGCCAAGGCCGGAACGCTTGACAAGGAGTTGCGCAAAGGCGACATCACCTTTGCAAAAGAGGTGTTCGCGGTTTTGATGGAGCGCATCGACAACCGCACCGACTTCACTAAAAAACTATTGGAGAAGGGCTTCGATACCTCGAAGTCCGAAACCTTCCTGTGGGATCGAAAAGACGCCCCGTGGCCCAAGGACGAAGCCGAGTGGGACGACCTTTGGCGCAAGCGCGTCAAGAACGAATACGTGGCCCGGCTCGTTTCGGAACAGGTCTACAAAGAGGAAGAGCAGGCCGCAGCCACCAACACGATTGCTTCCGCCGAAACCTCCGCCACCAACATAACCGCCAGCGCAGGCGGCGCGGAGGAAGACGGGCTCGAAGACGCGAACCTGTCCCCCGACGAGTTCATCATGGCGCGCTACAAGCAGTTCAAACTCACCATGGAATCGTTCGACGAAGAAATGCTGCTCCAGCGCTACCTGACCTCCTTCTCACAGGTATACGACCCGCATAGCGACTACATGTCGCCCAGCAGCGTCGAGGATTTCGACATCAATATGAAGCTTTCGCTCGTTGGCATCGGCGCCATGCTGCGCCCGGACGAAGGCACCGCGCGAATCGTGCAAATCATTCCCGGCGGACCGGCCGACGAAGATGGCCGACTCAAGGCGGGCGACAAGATCGTTGCCGTGGCCGAGGGCGACAAGGAGCCCGTAAGCATCCTGCATTGGCCGCTTTATAAGGCTGTCCGCCTCATCCGCGGCGCAAAGGACTCCAAGGTGGTTCTCACCATTATTCCGGCATCCGACCGCAGCGGTACGCGCACCAAGAAGATCGACTTGATTCGCGACGAAGTGAAGCTCGAGGAGCAGGCTGCCAAAGGCGAAGTCAAGGATCTCGACCTCGGTGACGGCATCACACGCCACCTCGGTGTCATCACCCTCCCCGACTTCTACGCCGACTTCAAGGCCACCAGCAACAACGAGAAGGATGCCCGGCGCGCCTCGAGCGATGTCAAAAAACTCATCAATGAACTGATGCTCAAAGGGATTGAAGGGCTTGTGCTCGACCTGCGCAACAACGGTGGAGGATCGCTCGTCGAAGCCATCGACACCGCCGGCCTATTCATATCTTCCGGCCCGATCGTGCAGGTCAAGGAACGCGGCGGCGTCCAGGTGTTGCCCGATGCCGATCCGGAGGTCAACTATGACGGCCCGATGATCGTACTCGTCAATCGTCTCAGCGCATCGGCCTCGGAAATTCTTGCGGCCGCGTTGCAGGACTACAAACGTGCCGTCATTGTCGGCGACAAGCAGACGCACGGCAAAGGCACCGTCCAAACCCTTATGCCGCTTGGCTCCGAAAAAAGCCGCCGTGGCTCGCTCAAACTCACCACGGCCGGGTTCTACCGGATCAACGGAGGGTCAACCCAGCTCAAGGGCGTCACGCCGGACGTCATCATTCCGGACTATCTTGATGTGATGGATCTCGGCGAGGATTCCCTGCAGCACGCCCTGCCGTGGGATACGATCCGGCCCGCCATGTACCGCGCCGAAACCGGAACGACGGAACTGATTCCCCTGCTCGCCGAACAATCCAAGGAACGCCTTGCCACCAACGCGGAATTCCAAACCTATCTCGTCAAGCGCGAGCACCTGAAGGAACGATTCGAAACCAAAACCGTTTCACTCTCGCTCAAGGAACGCGTGGCCGAAGCGGAAGCCGAAAAGGAACTCGACGATATCCAGAGCGGAGCCTTCCTCGACGAGGATAATAAGGATAAGAAAAACGACATTGTCCTCAATGAAGCTCTTCACATCCTTTCCGACATGATCGATCTGAAAAAGCCGGTTCAGTCCGCGCTGCAGGCACCGGCCCTGAGTTCGGCGGAAGAATCTCCGGCCAGATAAAGCGTCTGCGTCGGGAAGGCAAACTCGATCCCCGCTTCGTTGTAGCGCACGAGGATCTGCATGTTCACCTTCTCCGAGAACGCCAGATAGTCCCAGTATTCCGGCGGATGGTACCAGTAGATCGCTCGAATGTTCAGCGAGCAGTCGTTGAAATCCGTAAAGAATACGCGCGGTGGTAAATTCGCATTCATGCCTTCATGGTCGGCGAGCAGCTCTTTGACGATATCGATTGCCAGCTGCACCTTTTCCGGCGGGGTATTGTAGGTGATTGTTAAATCCAGCACCCTCTTGATGAAGGGGCGCTTACCTATGTTCTGGATCATCATGTTGGCCAGTTCGCCGTTCGGCACCGTCACCAGATGGCCGTCCAGAGTGCGGATGCGGGTCGAGCGGAATCCGACTTCCTCGATGGAGCCATCATGCCCGTTGACGACGATACGCTCACCGAGCTCGAACGGCTTGTCGGCAAAAATCACCAGCGATCCAAAAAAGTTTTTTATTGTCTCCTGCGCCGCCAGCGCCACGGCCAAACCACCGACTCCGAGGCCGGCCAGGATGGAGGTGATCGGCTTGTCGCTCAGGATCTGCGCCACCTGCACCAGCGCAAGGACCACAATCGTGACACGCAGGCTCTTGCGCACCATTGGCGCCATCATATCGTCCATCTTCGTGTGTGTCTTTTGCGTGAAATGGGTAATGGCAAAGTCGAGCACATCCACTAGCGAGTAGATAAAGAAGGTTACCGCAACAGTCAGGAGCACCGCAAAAATATCCGAAACAAGTGCAGCAAGGCCCTCACTCAAGGAAAAGGCTTTCAGTCCCTGCAACAAACCGATGGTGGTGAAAAGAAACAGTACCGGTCGCGCCACCGCCTTGAGCAGCACTTGCACGATCTGTTTTCCCTCCACCCGTTTCGTCTTGCCGATATTCACCAGCACAATCTGGATCAGCTTGCCCACCAGCATGGCACCGAGCACCCAACCCACCAGCATCAGCACCTGCCCCCAAGTCACCTCTTTAAAAACGGTTTGATTCAACATTGTCATAGCCTCCAGGGTGTTTAATAGAGTGGTACGGTTAATTACCGATGGTTGTCGAACGTCGGCGGGGTGCTGTTGCCGGAAGCCTGCAAATCCAACGCTTCGGGATGGGCTTGATAGTGCATTCGCACCGCGTCCGCCAACTTCTGCTTGATTTGATCGTCGATGGTGCAGGTTCCAAGATTGGGAAGTGCGGCAAGGATGCGGTCTATCAGCTTGTCCTGCGGTGGCGTCATGCGCGAGCGCCACGAGGCGAGCAGGTTTTTATCGATCCGCGCCGGAAGCGAACCGAGAATGCCGACATCGTTCTGGTCATGCACGAGCAGGCCGGAGGTGGTGCCGCGGTCAAGTGTGAGCACCTGGAACAAGTAGAGGGTGTGGTAGGCTAATTGAGCGGCCTGTTCCGCATCCGTCGGCAGCGCGACATCACGGATGGATTCCTCCAATATTTGAACGTAGGTGTCGATGGCCGCTTCCCCCACCCTCCGGGCAAGCGCGAGGTCTTTGGCAAAATTTCCGGTATTGAAGTTTTCAAGGTAGAAGTGTGCAACACCGCGATGCCGCCCAAGGGCAGGAATAAAGAAGTAGCGGTCGCCCTGCGCGGCGGCTTCGTCGAATTCATCGGGAGCGGCGACGCGAAGGCCTTCGATAAAGCGTTGGGTGTGTTCCGGGTTTGGAAGCGAAGGATTGAGGTCGGCCATGATGCGCCAGTAGCCGGTTCCGCTTTTGAGTTCCGTCCAGCTGATGTGGATATGGACGGAAGGCGCACGCGGATGGGCGGGATGCACGATGGTGGAGATGGCCGAAGCGGAACCGAGTTGGCGTGCAGGATCGTCGTCGTAGTGCACTTGGGAAACGTTGACGGACGCACGGCCTAGCAGGTCGGTATCGGAAATCCCATGGCGCAAACCGCCGCCGTGCCGCCCGTCGTCACGGAACCATTCGGAAGAAATGAAGGATTGCCCTCCGGTTTTTTCCAGAGCCTGAACGAAGCGATGTTGCAGCGATTCGACGAGTGCGAGCGCTGCGGCAGCGTTCGCCGAACAGGTCGGTATTCTTTTCATTGTTCGGGAATCTCCTGGATATAGCGGAAGCCGACGTCGGATGGGACGACGGGCGAATCGGATGCATAGCAGCACGGAAGGAAAATGGCCGGAGTTGAAGCGCTGCCGCCTTTGATCTGATAGAATGTTTTGCTGTCGGGTAGTGTCGATCCTGTCATTTCACGCACGTTTCCGGCCATGTCGTACGCGCCATAGACGGAGACGTCGGCCCGGAATTTTCCGGGCGGTGCCCAAAGTGGATATTGCTTCTTTCCTTTTTCGTTGTACAAGGTGAGCGCGAGGTTTCCGTCCGGATCGAAGCCGTTGCCCCATACGTACGTTCGCCCATCCACACCGCGCGCGGCCTTTTCCCATTCCTCGGCGGTGGGGATGCGAATCGGAACACCCGTCTGCCGGGTCTTCCATTCGCAAAACGCCTTGGCGGCATCAAGCGTGATTCCAACCACTGGAAACTCCATCTTCAACCGCTCATCGGCCAGCTGCCCATCCGCATCCCACGCATCGATGTACGTCCGCTCCTGCGTCCTAAACTGAATGCGGCTTTTGCATGCGGCTTTGAGTTCCGGATTATCCAGGCTCTTCCAGAATTCCAGATAATCGGCAAAGGTGACCTCGTATTTCTTGATGAAAAACGCGGGAAGCGTCCGCCGATGCCGCCTGAAGAAACGCGACTCTTCGCCTCCGTAGAAAAAGTCGCCGGGCGGCACATAGACCATGCCGTCGGGAACGGTTGGTGGCAGCGCTATTTCGACCATCTTCCGCTCGCCGTGGTCGATATGGATTGGATACGGCAGCTGCTGCAATCCATCCGATTCCACGGTCAGCATGTAGGTGTTGTTGGTCAGTCCATGCAAGGTCTGCGGAAGCGTCCCCTTTATGATCGGGTCGCCCAGTTGCAATCGCCCGTTGTCATCCACCAGCGGGAACAACATCACCCGGCGTACGGTTTCCGGACCGGTAATCTCCAGGCTCCCTTCACCATCGATGCGGCGCTGCACCTCGGCCAAATAGGCGTCAGCTCTGTCATGCTGGATACCCATCTGCCGCAATTCAAGTTCGACGGTATCCTTCCACTGTTGCGCACGGCCATAGGCTTGCTGGTGGAGCGCAAACTCCATGCGGTTGGTCATGATCTGGGTGTAGCCGTCGACCACCGCCGCCTTGCGCCGGTAGATTTCGGGGACCCCCTGGTAGAACGATAGGGCCACGTTGTACTTCGTTTCGATATCGGCGCGCTTTGCATCGAATTCCTTTTCGCGCCGCAGTTCGTCTTGGCTTTCTATCTTCGCCGTGGCGGCTCGGCGAATCGCCGCCAGCGCGTCGAAAGCGCTCGTCGCTTCCGCAATCATTTCATTGCCCTGCCGACATAGCGCGGCAGCCCGCTTGACACTGGAGGTGTAGCTGCCATAGAGCATCGCACGCTGCGCACCGGAGGCGAGCAGCAAGGCTCCGACCACCGCGGCCGCCACGCTGGACTTGACCGGGTTGCGCTTGCAGGTTTTCCAGAAGCGTATCGCCCGCGACGGCCGATAGGCGCTCACTTCAAAGTTTCCGATATGGTTGCGGATATCCTGCGCGAGCCGTTCCACCGAGTGATACCGGCTCACGGGATGCAGTGCCATGGCCTTGAGGCAGATCGCCTCTAGCTCGCGCGGGATATTCAGCTCTGGTCGGCGCTTGCGAGGCGGTGTGAACTTTCCGGTTTTCACATGCTCGAGCAACCGGTGCAGCGGCATTTTCTCGAACGGGGTTCGATAGGTCAGGATGTGATAGAGAATCGCACCAAGGCTGTAGATATCGCTATGGCAATCAATGTCGTCGGTACGCCCCTCCGCCTGCTCCGGCGACATATAGTTGGGCGTGCCGGAAATGGCACCATCAAGGGTGTGCGAAACGGTGTCGACCCCATCCATGCGCAGTTGCACATGGCTTTCATCGGAATCGCCGGTATGGAGCTGCTTGACCAGACCCCAGTCCAGAACCAGCACTTCGCCGAATTCACCGGTCATAATGTTTGCCGGCTTGAGGTCGCGGTGGATCACACCCTTGCTATGTGCAAACGCCACGCCGTTGCAAACCGACAGGAATATTTCCAGCAAGAGGTTGAGCGGATATTTCTTCTGAAAGAACGCGGGATGGGTTTCAAGCTGTCCCAGGATTTCCTTGAGCGTTTCGCCCTGGATTTTCTTCATCGTAAAATAGATGCCCAGCGTATCGTCCACACCCATCTCATGCACAGGTATGATGTTCGGATGTTCCAACTGGGCGGTGCCGCGCGCCTCCTTCAGGAAGCGGTCGATCACCTCTTCCACGTTGCGGTAGTGTTTCTTGAGCGATTTAATAGCCACCTCGCGCCCCAGCAGCGTGTCGCGCGCGCCATGCACCTCGCCGAACGAACCCTGTCCAAGTGGCTTGATATCCTTGTAGTGAGTCTTGATCGACTCCTTCTTGATAGCCAACACCTGCTTGACGTCGCCGAGGTCCAGCGATAACGAACCGCTGCTTCCGGGCGAATCCGGTCGTGGGTCTATATCTGTTTTATCCATGACCGCGCATCCTAGGTTAAACTCCAAAGGTGGTCACGATTATTAGCGCCCATCGGCTCGATTTTACAGATGTTGCATGGCGGTTAAGGGAGGTCTTTATATACCGCGATTTCAGAGAATCCCGCGTTCTTCGTTCCCGGGCTGGTTCGCGTAATGATCACTTCCATCCACGTGATTTGCTTTTCCGGAAAGTTCAGCTGAAACGGCGCGCTACCATCGTTCGCCAATTCCTCGACCAGCTTGCTCGATCCATCGCTGAAATTAACCCAGGCGTTCAGCACGTGGTCGGTTGAGTTCGGGCGGTCGAAAAACCAGACGTTTTCAATGACGATGGGCTCCGGCCACGTCAGCTTTACTTTAGCCCCAGTGGTTTCCTTGTTGGAGGCCCATTCGGCCGCCGGGTTGGTGGGATGTCCATCCGCAAGGCCGTCGTTGATGCCGGAGGCCGGATGGCTCTTTGATTCGCTCGAAACAGCCACTTTGGCTTTCAGGGCAAGGTTTGAAGGATCGGCCAAGACACGGATCGGTTCCATATCCTGAAAGGTGGTCTGGCGCAACAGGGCTGTCCCTTCCGGAACGAGTACGACGTCTTCCGCCTGCTTGCTGTCGCGGTTGAATAGCTTTCCGCGCAATTGCAATCCCGCCTGGCTCCAAGGGAACCGTGGATCGGAAACGTCCCGTTCGAACACAAAGTCGCCGCACCCGCGATCCATCGCGTAGTTGGCCGAAGCCTTGGCCATCGGTACGACGTCGTAGTCGAAAAATCCAGTTTCGCCGTAGGCTTTGATCTTCCGGGTTTCGGAAGGAATCTGCAAGGCATAGGTCAGCGGACCGCGCACCCAGTAAAAATCCCCGTTCGGCATTTCCTTGCGTTCGATCTTTGCACCAAACAACAGCTTGACCCGGTCACCCGTCCGCCATTTTTTTTGAACCTTGATAAAGCCGTCCGCCCGGGAAACCGTCGCGCCGTCGGCGATTACTTCCGTATTTTCCGACCAGCCTGGATTCCGGAAATAGACCGGGAAGGCCGACGGTTTGTCCACAGTAAAAACAAATTCAACTTGGTCTTCGAATGGATATGCGGTTTGTTCCTCGATCGATACGGAAACGCCATTTATTTTTGTTTTAACCACGGCCGGCCCATAGGTGCAGGCCACCAGTCCCGCTTCCGTCGCATCGCGCATCCACATGTGGTTGACATAGTACGGGTAGAACCGCACGGCCCAATTTACGCAGCACAACGCCACGTCCTCGTGCGTTGGGGAAAACTTGAAACGCCCACCATGTCCGCGCCCCACCGACGCTTCCGGTTGGTTGTCCGAGCTTAGATAGGTAATGGCCCGGCCATCCTTCATGCGGGCGCCCTGAACCGCATTGAAGGCGACCTTTTCCATCCAATCCCCGGCAAATGTTGCGCCGGTTTTCTGGAAGATGGATCCCATGCTGTCCAGTAGTTCCTGCATGGTGCAGAACTCGCAACCGATATCCGGGTTGCCAAGCCGTTGCCCGATATCCTCATCGCAGATCACCGCCCCGCCAGCGTTGAGATGCAGCTTTATTTTTGCGGAATAGTTCTCCGCCGGATCATACTTTGCGTTCCCCGTTGCCTCTTGGAGGAAGAAGGGCACCCGAACATGCTCAAGCGCATGCACGCCATGGCCGTTCAGCATCTTTTGCGGGTCGGACAGGTTCTTCAACAGGCAGTCATACTCGAAAACATCCGTGCGCTCATTGTAGGAATCGTAGAGGAACTGTGCGAAATCGACGTACTTCTGTTCACCTGTCAGCCGGTGCATCCACTCGCAAATGTCCACAAACATCAGGCAGTGGCCGGGACCGCCGCGGGGAATCTTTTCGCGCCAGTATTGGCGCTGCGCATCGTATTGAGATATCGACAAATCCACCGCCCGCTTCACCGCATCGAAGACATCCTGCCTGCCGGTCAATTCATAGTAGGCGAGCAATCCGCGGAACAGCGTGGTCTGAGCCCAAAGCTCCCCGTTCGAGAATGGAATCGGCTGAAGATAACGGGCCAACGGAATGGCAATGCCAAGGTAGCCGTCCGCTTCCTGGAATCCAAGAATGCGATTAACCAGCCCGTCCACCCGCTTGATTGCATCCTGGTCGCCGGACAAATAGGCCGTACCAACATATCCGTCGAGCCAGCAGCCCGTCTGTTCACCGCTCCACCAGTCCGCACCGATACGCGGCTTTTCCATTTTGGCTTTGGCTGCGGCATTGAACGTTTCGATGGTCACATATGGCGTTAACTCCGGAAGTGCCGGCAAATACCCGGACGTCACATCCTGCTGCATCTGCGCCTTGAGCCAGCCGAGAGGTAGCACTTCGCCGATATTCAACCGCTCCATCTTCGGAATGGTGGATGACGGAGTATCCGAATACCCAATTAGCGAAACTGCCGACACGGCCAAAACACAAACGATCCTATTCATGAATACTCCTAAACGATTAAACGATGCTTACCACGCACGGATACAATAGATAATAAACGAGGAAGTTTGTTATCAATTAAGCATCGGCATTGGCAATGTTTTTCCAACAGAGACCGCCGGTGCACTTTCATGTTTCGAAGAAATCAGCACAACCTCCTCTCGAATAATTGTCCCAACCAGGGACCCGGTTCCGGGACATGCTGCGGCCTGGCTTACCTTCCGGTAAAAAAAATATGTCATGGTCGCTTGACTTATGGACTGATAGGTTCTATTTAAGCACCCATGACTATTGGACGACCACTTGAATTTGATCCCGACGTCGCGCTGGAAGCCGCCACACAGCTGTTTTGGAGCAAGGGCTACGAGTCCAGCTCGCTGCAGGACTTGCTTTCAACCATGGGCATATCCAAGAGCAGCTTCTACCAAACCTTCAAAAGTAAACATTTGCTATTCCAATCCTGTATTCAGAATTATCGAAAAATGCTGATCGACTCCCTTCGGGCGCAACTGAAGGAAGCCAGGTCGGGTAGAATTTTTATCCGCACCATATTTGATGGCGTAGCCAATGAAACCATTGGGATTTGCGCCCGCCGCGGGTGCCTATTGATGAACACGGCCAGCGAATTTTCCCAAACCGATCCAGAAATTTCCGAACTAGTCAGCATTAGCCTCGAAAATTTGACCGATATTTTCGAGACCGCCATCAAGCAGGCACAAGAGCAGGGGGAAATCCCACCAAGCAAGGACCCTCGATCCCTGGCGACCTATCTGGTCAGCAGCATGAGCGGTCTAAAAAACATGGTTAAGGCCGGCGCGGATCGCGAAACGATAAAACGGATTGCATCCATCATCCAAACACCACTCGAATAATTTTTTAGCCTATTTTGTACCGTTCGGTACATATAACAGAAAAGGAGCAGACAGATGCCACTAGTACAAATAAAAGGAGTCGGGGGTTACCTCAACTTGGAACAAAAGCAAGAAATCATCCGTAAAGTCACCGACGCGGTCGACTCCGTGGAAGGTGAAGCATTGCGGCCGGTTACATGGGTCACCATTGAAGATGTCGAACCCGGAGCCTGGGGAATCGGAGGTAGCCC
>JAIPJC010000019.1 GCA_021734345.1 Kiritimatiellales bacterium
AAGAAGTCGCGTTGGATCTTATATTGTATGGCCTCGGTGCGAACCACCACCACCGACGGCATCACCTTCTCCACCGCGTCGGCGATCGCGTTGCTGAACTCCCGCGCGGGGTTCCGACCCGTGGTCGGAACCTGTCGAGGCGAAAAGCCATGTTCCGTCACCTTCACGCAGTCCGGTCCGACGCAAGGGCGCTCACGCCACCAGGCCGAGAACAAAGCGCTCGCGATCATCAAGCCGCAAAACCCAATTACGATCCATTTACGCTTCATCGCCCTACTCCGTATCTTCCGTCTCGAACGGAACCTCCTGCAATACGCCGTCCTTTTTCACCAGCTTTTCAATCTTCTGCTCCACTTCGTTGAGCTTCTTTGAACAGAGATCGACCAGCTTGGAGCCCTCCTCGAAATGCTTGATCATCTCTTCGAGGCTCAGCATGCCGCCCTCCATCTCCCCAACCAGCTCCTCGAGCCGGCCGAGCGACTTTTCAAAATCAGCGCTTTTCTTTTCCGCCATAACTATTCTCCCATGGGGCGTTCTCTACTCTTTTTCAACAACGTTTGAAACCAATTTCCCATCCGCAAGTTGGGTGGTGATCGTTTCGCCGACACCCACGGATTCCGCGCTGCGGACCACCGAGCCGTCCGGCTTGCGCGTCAAACTATAGCCGCGTCCGAGCACCGCCAGCGGATTGAGCATCCGCAATTGCGACTCAAGCCGTTGGAGCGACTGCTTCTCGCGTTCCAGCTTCCGCTCCATCCGGTGCTGCATCACCATGCCCAGCTCGTCGACATGCTGGTGCGCCTGCTGGACGCCCGATTGCAGCAGATGCGCCATCCGCACTTCCAACCCCTGGATGCTTTGGCGGTAGCGGAGCATGAGGGTGGTCGGCTCGCGGAAGACATAGCTGTGCGACGCGCGGTTGAGGCGTAGCCGGAAATCCTGCGCCATCGTCTTGAGGTTTTGCCGCAGCCGTCGATCATAGAGTGAAAGCTCGCTTTCGAAATCGCTCTTTTGCCGCACCGCCAGCTCGGCCGCGGCCGAGGGCGTCGGCGCGCGTACGTCCGCCACAAAGTCGGCAATCGTAAAGTCGATCTCGTGCCCGACCGCGGAAATCACCGGAATGTCCGAGCGGGCAATCGCGCGCGCAACCACCTCCTCGTTGAAGCACCACAGATCCTCGATGCTGCCGCCGCCGCGCCCGACAATCATCACGTCGATGTCACCGCGCGTGTTGAGGTAGTCAATCGCCTTGGCAATCCCCTGCTCCGCGCCCGCGCCCTGCACCTTGGCGGGAATCAGCAAAATTCCAATGTGTGGAAACCGGCGCGTCAGCACGTTGATGATGTCGCGGATTGCCGCGCCCGTCGGCGAAGTCACCACGCCGATCCTGCGCGGCAGCACGGGCAATGGCTTCTTGCGCGACGCATCGAACAATCCTTCCGCCGCCAGCTTGGCCTTGAGCTTCTCGAACTGCTTCTGCAGGTTGCCCTTGCCGGCCTCCTCCATCGCGGAGGCGATCAACTGGTAGCGGCCGCTCGCTTCGTACAGGCTCGGCCGCGCCAGCATCTGTATCTTCAGCCCGTCTTTCGGATTGAACAGCACACGGACGTTGTCGTTGCGGAACATCGCGCACGACACGACGGCCTGCTCATCCTTGAGGTTGAAATACCAGTGGCCACTCGAATGGACTGTTACGCGCGACAACTCGCCCTCCACCCACACCTCGCCCATGGCGCTTTCCAGCACCATCCGCGCTTTGCGGTTGATCTCGGCGACCGAGTAGACTTTGCGTTCGTTTCCCATTTATCCAAACAGAAGTTTTTCGGGTGGTGTTGAGAGGAATTCCTCGAGCGGAATCCCGTTGCCGCCGACGATCATGGCCCGCGACTTTTTGTATTCCGTTTTGAAGGCTTGGAGGCCGGATATCTTCCCCTGTCGCCCACTCTTGATTTCGAGGGCAACTACATCGTTTCCGGAATGCAGCACGAAGTCGACTTCGGCCGTTCCCTTGCGCCAGTAGGTCATGCTGACCGGACGGTCGGCCAAGGCATTAAGCAGATACGCCCCAACGGCATTTTCAACTACCCGCCCCCACCAGACGGGATCGGAGAGGGTCTGCCCGAAGTCCTTGAGGGACAGCCCATTGATCAGCGCGTTGTTCCATAGGATCAGCTTCGGGCTGCTGCCGCGCTTGCGGATCTGACCCAAGGAAAAAAGTTCGAGCCCGCTGACGAGATAGGCCTGCCCCAGCACACGCAGGTAATGCGCCAGCGTGGTCGTGTTGCCCGCTTCCTGCAATTGGCCGAGCATCTTGTTGTAGGAAAAAATTTGGGAGGGAAACGTCGCCGCCAACCCGAACAGGTTGTGCATCAAGGCGGGCTTGGTTATGGGATTCAGCTGCAGCACGTCCTTGGAAATCACCGTTTCCACCAGGGCGTTGCTTATATACTGCTTCCACTGGAAGTTATCGCTCTTGAAAACATTGCCGCCAGGATAGCCCCCATAGTAGAGCCAATCGTTGAGCGACCATCCAAAGGCGGCCGCGCATTCGGGATAGTTCCAATGCGTGAAGCGGTTCAGGAAAAACCGCCCGGCCAGGCTTTCCGTCAAACCCTGCTGGATCAGCAACGCCGAAGAACCGAGGATGAGCAGGCGGATATCCGCCGTGCGCTGATCCCACAGCTTCTTGACCACCTCGCTCCAGTTGCGCACTTTTTGAATTTCATCAAGGATCAACAGAACGGGCTCCCCAGACCCATTTGCTTTTTGCTCCGCCAGCCGCCACTGGGTTTCAATCCATTCAACCTCTACGGGTAAAGAGGAATCGGCGGATGAATAAATGGACTCATGCGGAAACCGCTCCATGATCTGCTTGGCGGCGGTGGTCTTGCCAACTTGCCTCGGCCCGGTAATCACTTGGAAAACCGGAATATCCCGCATCAATCCAGCGAGGATCGAATCAACCTGCTCTCTTTTGAATACATTCATCGGAAAGGGTTTACATCAAATAAACCGTTCAAGTCAAATTATTACTCAATGATTGAGTAATTTTACGCAGTCATTGAGTATTAGCAGGAGGTGCCCCATATAAATCACGATTCACTCGTCACGTTTCACTCCCCTAAAGCCAAAAGCCTACAGTCTAAAGTCTCACCCTAATCCGCTCAATGCTCCGCGCTTTGCCCGTTCCCATATCCACATCGACGATGGCGCCTTCGAGGGTCGGATCGTCTTTGGCGACGTCGAACTTGTGAGGAACGCCGGTGAGGAATTTGGCGATGACGGGTTCGACTTCGCGGCCGAGGACGGAATCCTTCGGGCCGGTCATGCCGAGGTCGGTGATGTAGGCCGTGCCTTTGGGAAAGACGGTTTCGTCGGAGGTTTGGCAGTGGGTGTGCGTGCCGAACACGGCGGACACGCGGCCGTCGAGGTAGCGCCCCATCGCCATGCGTTCGGACGAGGCTTCGCCGTGCATATCCACAAACACCACCTTCGGCGGGTTCATCGCCGGGGCCAGTAGCTTGTCGGCCGCTTGGAACGGGCAGTCGTAGTTGGGTTGCATAAAGACGCGGCCGATCAGCTGGATCACCATGATTTCGCCTTCGGGCGTATCGACCCGCACCCAGCCCTTGCCCGGCGCGCCTTTTGAAAAGTTGGCCGGACGAATGACGCGCGATTCGAGATCGATCCCCTCCACCATTTCCTTTGCGTCCCAGGCGTGGTCGCCGAGGGTTACGACATCCGCGCCCGCGTTGAGCAGCGACTGCGCAATCTCCAGCGACGGCCCGCGACCTGCCGCCGCGTTCTCGCCGTTTGCGATCACGAAATCGATCCGGTCTTCGGCCTTCAGCCTGTTCACCACCTGTAGGAACGCCGCGCGCCCCGGCTTCCCGACAATATCACCTACCAATAAAACTCTCATGTTGCCTCTTTTCCAATAATTGGAAGGGAGTGTACCGAAAAGACCGGCGGTGTCGAGGCATCACCGCGTTACTCCCTTGTGCGCGAATCGAGCAGCTGGGCCTTTTCGACGAGGCGGATGAATTCGGCGCGATAG
This sequence comes from Kiritimatiellales bacterium, assembly GCA_021734345.1. Lineage (GTDB taxonomy): Bacteria > Verrucomicrobiota > Kiritimatiellia > Kiritimatiellales > Pontiellaceae > Pontiella. Next base: position 4,058 of record JAIPJC010000019.1, read on the forward strand.
CCTTCCGCATCCGTGCCCCTGGACTCCCTAGCCTGATCAAGCACTGCATTGTAGCCGGCATCACCCTTGTATTCCGAGTTGCGCAGCAGCAGGCCGAATTCGGCGACCGCACCGGCAAACTTGAGGTTATCGGACGTTTCCAATGGTTGGAAGTCGGCCGCCTTGATGAATTGGGTGATCAGCTTGCTTTCGTCGCCATCCGGTTGCTTGTAGCGCAGCTTGACGGTCATGAGCTCGTCGCTCTTGCGCAACTCGGTCGTCTGGTATTTCAGGTTTCCAGCCTCTGGAACTTCTTCGTCCGACCCGACAGGGATGAGTTCGTAGAGCGCGGTGACGGTATGCCCCGCGCCGAGCTCGCCTGCATCCTTCTTGTCGTCGTCGAAATCCTCCTTGGCGAGCAGACGGTTTTCGTAGCCGATGAGGCGGTAGGCCTTGACCTGCGCGGGGTTGAACTCGATCTGGATCTTGACGTCCTTGGCGATGGTGACGAGCGTGCCGCCCATTTCGGTGACGAGCACTTTCTTGGCTTCGAGGATGTCGTCGATGTAGGCATAGTTGCCGTTCCCCTTGTCGGCCAGCTGCTCCATCTTGGAATCCTTGTAATTGCCGGTTCCAAACCCGAGCACGGTGAGGAAGATGCCCGTTTCTCGCTTTTCTTCGATTAGGCGGACGAGCGCGCCGTCGGAGCTGGTGCCGACGTTGAAGTCGCCGTCGGTCGCGAGGATGACGCGGTTGTTGCCATCCTTGATGAAGCCTTGCTGCGCGGCCTTGTAGGCGAGTTCGATGCCCGCGCCGCCGGCAGTGGAGCCACCGGCGCTCAGCCACTCAATCGCTTCGAGGATGCAAGACTTGTCGGACGTGGGTTCGAGCACCAGCCCGGCGGCACCGGCATAGACCACGATCGACACGCGGTCCTGCGGGCGGAGCTGTTCGACGAGCAAACGCATGGCGGACTTGAGCAGCGGAAGCTTGTCGGGCTGGTTCATCGAACCGGATACATCCAGTAGGAAGACCAGGTTGTTCGGCGGCAGGTTTTTCGTTTCGACTTCCAACCCCTGGAGGCCGACAAGCGCCAATTGGTGCTCCGTATTCCACGGACACGCCGCCAGTTCCATTGAAACCGCGAACGGATCGGCGTTTTTGGGCTGCGGATAGTCGTACTTAAAATAGTTGACCATCTCCTCGATGCGCACCGCGTCCGGCGGCGGAAGCTGGTTGTCGTTCAGGAAGCGCCGTACATTCGCATACGCTGCCCGGTCGACATCGATCGAAAACGTAGAGAGCGGGTTATCCAGTGCCAGCTTGAAGGCGTTGTCGACGATCCGGCTGTATTGCTCGGTGTTGAATTCAGCGGGTGCCTTACTCTTGCTTCCGAAGAATATCACTTCGGGCATACTGAACGAAAGCGAAGTGCTGCCCAAAACAGTTTCTCCTGCAACATTCGGCATTGAGACGACGGCGGAATCCGCCGTTTTAGCTACCACCTGTCTGCGCAACCTTGGTTTTGATTTTTCGACGGATACTGGAACGTTCAGCTTTTTCAGCTTCATTTTTGGTCGGTCGACTTCTGGCGCCTCGAAGGACACGGCAATTCCCTTTGCCCGGTCCGCTTTTCCGCTCAACCGCGTTATTACGAGACCGAGGCTAATGAAGAGGAATACGCCGCACGCCGCAACGGTGACCAGCGCCGCTCGGAGGCGCGGGTTGTACCAATGGTCCGAAATGGTCTTGCGGCGCGCGGACGGGCGGTGCGGAATGAAGCGCAACGCGCTGAGTTTCTCCGGCACGGGGGCGGTTGCAAGGGATTCGCCGAGCAGCGCGAGCGTGGCGCGCCGAGCTTCAAGTTCGGCGCGGCAGGCGTGGCAGCTTGCGAGGTGCGCTTCCAGGGTCTGGACGTCGCGGTCGGCGAGCTCGCCGTGGATGTAGGCCGTAAGTTTCTTTTCGATGGATGTGCAGTTTTTCATGATACCACCCCCGCCTGGCGCAGGCTTTGGCTTAGCTTCTTGGTTGCGGAATGGATGAGGGTTCCGACATAGCCCTCGGAGCGTTTGAGCACGGCGGCGATCTCCTTGTAGGACATCTCCTCCTGGAGCCGGAGTACGAGTACCTCGCGTTCTTTCGGTTTGAGGACATTGAGATGCTGAAGGACAAGCGCATGGCGCTCTTCGCCGGTGGACGGCTCGGGCGCATAGGGTTCGAACTGCGCGGCCTGGCGCAGGTGAAACAGACGCCGGCGCGATTCCTTGCGGATGTAGTCAATCGCCACGTTGTGCGTGGTGCGGAAGAGCCAACCCTTGAGCTGTACGCCGCGTTCGACGATATCGTCGATATTGCCGTGCAGCCGGATAAAGGCTTCCTGCACCACGTCCTGCGCAGCATCCTCATTGTTCAATACACGGGTGGCGTATCGCAATAGGGCAGTCTGATACTGTTCCATGGCATCCTCCATATTCAGGTTTTGCGACTGTTGATCCATCATCTCAATGACCCTTCGTCCTTTGCTTCTTTCATGGGGATACGTCTGCCGACGCAACCATCTTTGCAAAAAGATCGAAAAAAGTGCGTATTAATTTTTCAGCTATTCACTAGACTGCGCACATGAACCAACCACGAACATCATGCATCGAACAGGCCCGCGCGGACGTACAGGACTGCCTCGTGGTCGGCGCAAAGACCATCAGCGCCGTGGCGGCAACCGCGCTGGCGGGCATGGACTTTAGCTGCATCCAGCAGGTGTACAAAGAAAGCAGCAAATCGGTATCCACCAAACCGGCATTCGACCAGAGATAGATATATGGGTTTTACACTGGAAAAAGTTGTGCCGTGGGGTCGGTCGTTCGATGAATATGTTGCCATGTTCACCCTTTCCGAAACCGATCTCGCCGGTCGGATTCTCGGGTGTGGCGATGGCCCGGCAGCATTTAATGCCGTACTCACGAAGCGAGGCGGGAATGTCGTCTCTTTTGATCCGCTCTATCGGTTCTCACCGCAGGACATCCGCCGCCGCATCATGGAAACCTATCCAGAAGTGATGCGGCAGACGCGGGCGAACAAGGAAAAATTCATCTGGACGCAGATGAAGACGGTGGAAGAACTTGGGCAAATCCGCATGGCGGCCATGGAGTCCTTTTTAGCCGATTACCAACATGGGGCGGACCGATATGTAGCCGGGGAATTGCCGCGGCTACCCTTCTCCACGGGGCAGTTCGACTTGGCCGTTTGTTCGCACCTGCTCTTCCTGTACAGCGAACAGCTATCGGAGGATTTCCACATCGAATCCATCGAAGAACTGTGCCGCGTGGCCGGTGAAGTGCGCATATTTCCCTTGCTGGAACTGGGATCCAAACCCTCCCGGCATTTACCGGTTGTTGAAAATAGGCTCAAGGAAGCGGGATATGCCGTCTCCATCACACCTGTTCCGTATGAGTTTCAGCGGGGCGGAAACCAGATGATGAGCATTAAACCCAACGAGCCAAGCGAATGAACGAGTTGCGAACCGCCTGCATAGGGAAAGCCCAAGCCGGAATCCAGGACTGCCTAGTGGTGGGCGCCGGAATCAACGGTGCCGTGGCGGCTGCGGCGCTGGCGGGACGGGGCGCAACAACCACGCTGGTCGACAAGGGCGACTTTGCCTCGTTCACGTCGCAGGAAAGCTCGAATCTGGCGTGGGGCGGCATCAAGTATCTCGAAACCTACGAGTTCGGACTGGTGTGGCATTTGTGCAAAAGCCGCAACCGGCTGATGCGGGCCTACCCCGGCCAAGTGCAGGAGATCCGTTTCTTCACCAGCATCGCCAAGGGTTTCCGCAAGCCGCGCATCCTGGTCTATCTCGGCGCGCTGCTCTACTGGTTCATGGGCCGCTGCCAAACCAAGCCGCCGCGCCTACTCAGCCTCGCCGCCATCCGCCGCGAGGCGCCGATGGTGAACACCAGGCCGCTCGCCGGCGGGTTGGAATATTCCGATTGCTACTTCGTGCAGAACGACGCCCGCTTCGTCTTCGGCTTTGTCCGCAAGGCGCTCGATCACGGATGCCACGCCATCAACTATATGGAATTGGTCGCCGCCGATTGGCGCGACGGGCTGTGGCACTGCACGCTGAAGGATCAGCTCTCCGGAGAAACCATCGGCATCGTCGCCAAATCGGTGGTCAACGCCGCCGGCCCGTTTGCCGACAAGGTCAACCGCCAGATGGGGATCGAGAGCACATTCAAGCATGTCTTTTCCAAAGGGACGCACATCATTGTTCCGCAAATCACGCAGACCCGCCATGTGCTTACGTTCTTCGCCTCCGATGGTCGTCTGTTCTTCATGGTTCCGATGGGCGACCGAACCTGCATCGGCACCACCGACACGCGCGTCGACAACGAAACGGTCGAACCGACCGGCGACGATGTCGCGTTCCTGCTTGCCAACGCCAATGCACTACTCAAGCTCGCAAAGCCGCTTACCCAGGAAGATGTCATCGCCCAGCGCTGCGGCGTCCCCCCGCTGGTCGTTAAAAAAGATGCCGACGTCGGCAACGCCGAGTGGTCGGCGCTCTCGCGTAAACACGAAATTGATCTGCACCCCGAACGCAAAGTGCTGGGCATCTATGGCGGCAAGCTGACCGACTGCCTCAATGTGGGCGAAGAGGTGGCGGAAATCGTTGCGTCATTCGGCATCCCGCTGGTTCACTCGGACCAGTGGTACGGCGAAGCGGTTCCGAAGAAAGCTCCGGATCCGGAGCCGCCAGTTATCGGCGGCATCCATAGAAGCGAGCTGCAATACATGGCCGAAAACGAAATGGTGGTGCATCTGGAGGATTTCCTGCGCCGCCGGACCATGCTCGGCCTGACGCTCGGCCGCGACGCCCTGCGTGCCGATCCCGGCCTACCCGAAGCCGCCCGGATTCTTTTCGGCGAAGATGCGGAAGCCGAGATCGCGCGGTTTTTCGACTAACCCAAGAGGGCGGCCTATTTCCCGTCCATTCCTGCGGACGATTGGATGCTCCTTGGATAACGCATGGTGAATACCGTTCCGGACTCGGCATTCGAGACAAACGAAGCCTTGCCATGCAGATATTTCTCGGTAATGAGCTTTATGCTGTAGGTGCCCAATCCTCTTCCGGTTCCTTTGGTGGAAAAGGAGCGGGTGAAAAGCTGCATCTGGACCTCGGGCGGCATAACCAGCGCATCGTGGACGGTGAACGCAATGTGATCGCCTTCCGTGCGGCAGTCGAGCGTCACCAGGCCTCCTTCAGGAACCGCCTCCAGCGCATTCTTGACCAGGTTAATCAGCACGCGCCGTAGCAGCACCGGGTCGGACTGGAAATCGAACGCCTCGGCGTCCGCATTGATCCGCAGGAATTTCCCTTTGGCATAGCTGCTGGCATGGAACTGCCGAACAACCCGGGCCAGCAACTCCAGCGAATGCAACGGTTCCGCAGCAACTTCGAGATCGCCACTCTCCGCCGCGGAGAGGATCCGTTGCGCATTGATCTCCTCGATCAATTGCTCAACCGTGTCGGAAATCATCCAGGAAAGCTCGTGGACTTCCTCTTCCGGCAGGCCTTCCTCTACCAGCAAATCCGCCAGCCCTTGCACTCCGCTCGCCGTATTGAGCACGTCGTGGAAAAAAATCCGCTCCAGAGCCTTGCGCCGTTTTTCATCGCTGATGTCCACCACCGAAAAAACAGTAAAGCCATCGCCGTCCACATCGATCGGCCGCGACCAGACCCGCAGATCCAGCGCATTGTGGTCGCCGCCTTCGCCAGCGCAAAGCATCCGGCACTCTTGGATATCCAGTGTGCGGAGCTTCTGGCTGTTGAGGATGGAAATCACCGCGCCGCAGGTCTGGCAGAACACTGTCGTGCCGCACCCGCCCTCCGTCAAGCCCGAACGGATACAGCCCACGGCCTCGCCGGGACGTTGACCGAGAATATCTTTGTAGAGGCAGCCGAAGGCTTCGCATTGATTCCTGCCCAGCAGTTCGGCGGCGTTGTCGATGCCAAGGAACCGGGTGAATGCCCGGTTCGCAAAAACAATCTGCCGCTGCGTATTCAACACCACGGACATGTTCGGAACCGCATCGAGAAAATCGCGCACAAAAGGCAGTTGCGCCAGTTTTTCATATTGCCTCGATATCTCTTCCGCGGTTGCGCGTTCGGCTGGTGCAAATGCCGTTTTCATGGTCATACTCGTTCCCCAATAGGTTGATATGGCATAGTCGTAGCACAACCCTTCAAATCTGGAAACAGCATCATGGGAATTTCCACCATTCTGGTGGTTTACCGTTGTGTCGGCCCAACTGCGGCGAACCCAGAACGATTAATCAGCCTGCGCGTCGGACGATGGAACGGGCGGTGCCGGCTTGGCCTTGTGATGGGCGGCGAGCAGGTCGTCGAGATGCAGTCCGGTGAGTTCGGAAAGGGTGTTGAAGAGCTTGTTCATGACAAACAGCATGACGACCATGACGGGAATGAGCACGACGACATTGCTGAGACCGGTCATTTTACCGAGTTCGGCCGTGTAGGCTTCGGATCCGGGCGGGCTTTTCAGCACGAACTTCGCCAGCGCGTAGCTAAGCCCGGCGGAGAGGAACATGGAGGAGGCAAAGCCCCAGGTGAGACCCACGAGCCGCTTCTCGAATTTCGCCTCGTTGCCCTTTTCCTTCAGCGCCAAGGTCAGACGTTTGACATCGAACAACGATTCGGTCATCAGGATTTTCTTGATCAGCGGGAACGGCGTCTTGAGGGAGCCAATGATTACGAGGCCGAGAATAAGCGGAATGGCGGCTTCCTTTATGGCGACATATTCGGGTGGCAATTTCAGGATCCCAAACACGCCGGTCAGGGTAACACTGACGATCCCGATGATGGCCATGAAGTCGGCCTTCCGGTCCTTGATCAGCGTCCGCAGGCCGTGCCCGACCGGAAAAGCCAGCCCGACGACCAGCGCCCAGACCGGCCCCAGATATTTTTCCTTGCTCAAAAAAGTCAGAATCGCGACGGGAATAACGACATTGATCACAATACTCGTCAGCGGGTTTTCCGGTTTGGTCTTGGTTTCGCTCATACATCCTCCGTAAGGGGAACCAGAATACGCCGCGTTGGATTAAAAACAACAGAAGAAGTGGAGCCAATGATCGGATTCGAACCGATGACCTGCTCATTACGAATGAGCTGCTCTACCAGCTGAGCTACATTGGCGGCTTGAAGGAGGTGAGTGTTTACGAAAAACGGTCGGCAAGGTCAATCGCATTTCGGCCCCTATTTTACAGCGCGGACAGGGCATTCAGGCGCAGGTTGAGATCCTGCCAGAGGGTCTGGGTGGCGAACTCGTCGTATTCGCCATCGCGGTCGGCCATGTCCAGCACGGTCACCACGCCGGAACCTTCGATGCGGAACGCTTCCAGCCGGAAGTCGCGCAGAAGCTTGCCGGAAGCGAGCTTGATGTGTCCGCTCTTGAAGATGGTTTGCACCACTTTGCGGTCGATGAACATGCCCGCCTTGACGCTCAGGTCGGTATCGGAAACATAGGCCAGTTCGTTGTCTTGCTCGTCGTTCCAGACCACCTTGGCGCGGCGGAGTTGCAGCAGGGTTTTGTCGTTGATCACATAGGTGGGGAACTTCGGCAGCGTGTCGTCGGCCGCCAGCTGCACCGGGTTGAGGCCGAGCACTGCGCCAAGCTTGCTGCCGAGCCCATGTAGCACGAGCGGCTCCCAGTTTCCAGAGGTTGGAATCCGCTTGAGCTTAACTTCCAATCCCTGGATATCGAGCCGCTTGACCAGCGGCTTGTCCGTGGAGAGCCATGCGAAGAAATTGAACCTGATCTGCACGTCGGTCATCTGCACGCCGTAGAAATCGAGCCCTTTCAAATGAAGCCCCAGCAGCGGGGTGGCGGCACAGCTTTCGAGCGCGACGGGCAGGCGGGTGCCGTTGGAAATCTTATCGGCCACCAGGCTACGCGTCCCTTCCATGCGGGAAAGCACCTGGATGCCGATATACAGAATAAGGGCGAGCAGGAGACCCGTCAGCACGGACCGCTTCACACGTCCCTTTTTCTTTTTTTCGGCAGCTGCTTTTTTCCTAGCCATGCGCCAGTTCCTTGGAGCGCGCCTGCGCCGCGAGCAACGCGGCAACGATCGAATCCTTTACGCCGCGCCCTTCCATCGTGTTGATCGCCGCCTCGGTCGTACCGCCCTTGGAGGTGACCTTCTTGCGCAGCACATCGGCGTCCTCGCCGGTTTCCTGCATCAGCTTCGCGGCGCCGATCACGGTGGCCAGCGCCAGCTCGCGCGAAATCCCTTTGCCCAGCCCCATTTGGTCGGCCGCTTCGAGCATAGCTTCGAGCAGATAGAAGACATACGCCGGACCGCTGCCGCTCAGCGCGGTGACGGCATCGATTTCCTCTTCCTTCACGATCACGGTGACACCTACCGCGCCCATCATTTTTTCTGCAATCCGCAGATCGGCCTCGGTGGCAAACTCGCCCGCCGCAATGCCCGCCGCACCCTCGCCGACGAGCGACGGCGTATTCGGCATCACCCGCACCACGCGGATCGGCTTGCCGTTCGCAATCTTCGTCGACGGAATCCCTGCCATGATGCTCACCACCAGCGCATCGGGCTTCAACGCGGCTTCGATCTCCGGCCAAACCGACGGGAAAACCTGCGGCTTGACCGACAGCACCACGACATCGGCATCCGCAACCGCGACGGAATTACTCGAGGAGATCAGAACCCCGAATCCGGACTCAAAGTGTTCCAGCCGCTCTTTGGAAATGTCGGTTACGCAGATATCTTCAACTGTAACAACAGTGTTTCCAACAATTCCCGCAACAATGGCCTCGGCCATGTTGCCCGCTCCAATAAATGTAATTTTCATAGTATCCAGTTTTAGGTGGTTAAGTTTTAAGTATCACTAGTGCCTTATGCCCAATGCCTATCTACTCCCAAACAGGTCCGTTCCGATGCGTACCCAAGTACTGCCCTCTTCGATCGCCACTTCGAGGTCGTGCGACATGCCCATCGAAAGCTCCGGCAGCGGCGTACCGGTTTCGTTTTGCAGGCGGTCTCGCAGCTTCCGAAGATTGGAAAAATGGATGCGCGTTTTTTCGGGGTCGGGTGAAAAGGGAGGGATCGTCATGAGGCCGTGCACCTCGACCTTCCGCATCTGGTTGGCGGCGTCGATCACCTCGGCCACCTTGTCGGGGCGCATGCCGAACTTGGCGGCTTCGCCCGCCACGTTGACTTGCAGCAGCACGGGCAAAGCTACATTGGCCGCGGCGTCCAACGCCTGGAGCAGCTTGAGCGAATCGACGGAGTGGATCATCTGGAACAGGTGGACGGCCGCCTTGGCCTTGTTGCTCTGCAAGTGCCCGATTAGATGCCACTCCAGCCCGCCGGGACACATCGAAATCTTCGACTGCGCCTCCTGGACCCGGTTTTCGCCAAATAGCCGTAGGCCGCAGTCGGCCGCTGCGCGGATCGCCTCGGGCGGGTTTGTTTTGGATACGGCCAACAGGCGCACGCCATCACGCGGCCGCCCGGCCTTTTCGCAGGCGGCGACGATGCGCCGTTCCACGTTTCCCAATCGTTCTGCAAAGGTATCGTTCATAATCAAAGTGGATGATGGTTGTTTGTCGTTCGGCTTGAACACATACCTGCAATCCGGTTACGGTTAAAGTATGAAAACTTCAAAACTACTGTTGATTGCCCTCGTCTCCCTTTTGCTGTTGCCGACCGTCCGGGCCGGCGAAATGGTGGATCGCCTGCTGGCGGAATACGCCAAGATCGAAACCGTCACCTGCCAAATCCGCCGCACCAAAGAGGGGGCGATCGGCAAGATTAAATTCCTGAGCCGGGTCTATTGGACCAACAAAGGCCAGCTGCATGCAGAGGGCATTTCCCCCGTAAAGCGCCGCACCATCGCCGATGGCAAACGGCTCTGGCAGTACGCCGACGGCGACCCCAAGGGCTTCTCCCGCCCCATCGGCGAACTTTCGGAACAAATGTCGATTTCCCTACGCATGGTACCTGGCACGCCGATGGATCACTTGCTGCACATGAAGGGCTTGCCGGAAACCGTATTGCCATCCGACGACGCAGCCGACCGGCGCATCGGCATCCAAACCGACACCAACTATGTGGTTCTCTTGCTCGATTCCAACGACCGGCTCGTGGGCGTGGAGTTCTTCAAAACCGCTGAAATGAAGGAAAAAATCGCAACCTATGTCTATTCGGATCTGACCGAGGTGGTTCCCGGAACCTGGATACCATTCACCCACCAGATCAGTACAACCGCCGGAGACTCCCTTTTTACCGAAACCGTTAAGGTCGACCGCTACATCGCGAACAAGCCTGTCGCCGAGTCGCTTTTCATCGCATCTAGTTTCTTCGACAAGGATATTGACTTTGTAGATGATTTCGCAAAAATTTACCCCGAATGAAATGGGAATTGTTGCGGGTGGTTCCGCTGGAGCAAAAAGGAGATAGAGTATGAAGAAAGTAATCGCAGGAATGTTAGTTGTGGCTATGGTATTTTGTGCGTTCACACCGGCCCAGGCTGCTGAAAAAGACAAGGGTGGCGTGAAGGGTTTCCTCGCTGGGTGTTGCTTTGGTCCGCGTTCAGCCGGCGACTACAACACCGACGGCACCGGGAGTCGGGACTATGTGTCGTGGTTCCTCGTTGGTTGCTGCTTGGGTGAGAGAGCACAGATCGACTTCGCAGGCGGCAAGGACGTCCAATGGCGTGAGTGGACCCCCTTGATCCCCTATGTGGGCATCATATTCCGTATCTGGAATGGCATTGACGGAGCCAATGGTACCACGCGTGCCGACTTCGCCGCAAAGTATGGATCGACCTACTATTAATCGATTCAAGTTCATGGTGAAAAAGAACATTCCGACGACTCTGTTCGTGGGAATGTTCTTTTTTTCTGCATATAGCTTCGCCGATCGCCTTGGACTGGCCGAAGACTTGTTCAAAAATGGCGAATGGTCTTTATGCCAACGGGAGTGTCGGCGAGCCCAGCTGGAGCAGACCGAACCAGCCATCCGGTTCCGGTTGCTCGATGCGATGTCATCCGTCCGAAACGGGATGACACCAGCGGATACCGCTCCGGCTTTTAGATCCATATTGCAGAACTGTGCGGACCGTCAGGTTGCGGCCATCGCCTCCTACGAACTCGGGCGCCTCCAGTGGCAGCTTGACCAGCCGAAAGACGCCTTTGATTCCTTCGCCACCGCCTTCCTCTCCACCACCAACAAAGCACTGTTTCTCCACGCATCCTGCTCGCTCCATCTTCTAATGAAGGAAAAACCGGAGTTGAAAAGCGGATGCGAAGCACTCATCAGCCAAATCAATACCTCGCGTGACCAATGGAACGCCGCGCTGTTTTCGCAGTGCGGCAAGCCCGATAGTAAACAGAGCGCTGCAGAGGCACCCGGCTGGTTCATTGGCTTCTACCGCAACCAGATCAGTCCCGCCATCGGCGCCCGGTGCTCATTGCAGCCCAGCTGCTCGGAATACTTTGTGCAGGCACGGGCAAAGCATGGACCGCTTGCCGTTCCCATGATCGCTGACCGGCTCTGCCGGGAGCCTGAAGTCAACAACCTCAAACTGAATCCGGTCGTTATGTCGGATGGACAGATCCGCTACCGCGACTCCGTTGAAAACCACGACTTCTGGATGAAAAAATGAAGAGTCTAGCTTGTTTTTGTTGTAGGTGGGGTCGGCGCCCCCGCCCCCGCCTCGCGAAAAACCACCTCAGGGGAACCGGGGTCACCGACCTCGGCTACAACTTTTCGGGAAAAACCCTGCTGCTCCTTTTTACAATGATTGGAGCCTTGCTCGGCACAGCCATGGCGGACGATGTGTCCTTCAAACTTGCCAAGGAACTGCTTTCCGAAAACAGCCCCGAACTCGCGGCGGTCGAGTTCCGCCGCTTTTCCATGGAGACGGCCAAGGAACCGGAACAAGCCGCCGCCTATCTCTACGCCAGCTACGCCTATCTCAAAGCCAAGCAGAACCAATCCGCCGGCGAAATGCTCGACCGCGCCGAGAGTGCCGACCATGCGGCAACCTACGCCAACGAACACGCGCTATTGAGCGCCGAAAACGCTCGCGAAAAAAGGGACGCCGAGTCCGCTCTCTACTTCTACGATTTGCTCTCCTCCGATAACGGCAACACCGATTTCCAAACCTTTGCGCGTCGCCGGGCCGCCGCCATCCAACTCGGCAAAGGCGACATCCTCGCGGCGAGAACCCAGCTCGAACAATCGCCGGCCGACGAAACACGCAGCCTCCAAGCCTTGGAAACCTACGCCAACGGCAAGGATAAAAGCCCGGCAGTCGGCGGACTGTGGGGACTGATTCCCGGCGCGGGTTACTGGTATTCCGGCGAGGTGGCCAACGGCTTCCGCAGCCTGATCCTCAACAGCCTCTTTATCTATGGCATGGTTCAGACCGCCGACGACGATCAATGGGGCGCGTTTGGCGTTATCTCGTTTTTCGAGATCACCTGGTACAGCGGTAGCATCTACGGCGGCGTCGATGCCGCCCAGCGCTACAACCGTGATCGCCTCGAAACCACGACCGATGCCATCGAAGGCAGCACCTCCTACCGGCCCGACCCGGAGATCGTTGTCCCGGTCTTTAAACTCAAGGTTTTGTTCTGATGAAGCGTTTTTCCCAATGTAGACGCGGCATCCTGCCGCGTTGCGCGCACCAAGCCCGACGACCGCTCCAACGCAACGCGGCAAGATGCCGCGTCTACATTCTCGGCCTTGTACTCTTCCCCTGCATCCTGTTTGCCGGATACCGCTTCCCGATCGGCGAACAGGCCACCTATAAAATCTACTGGGGGCTCGTATCCTGCGGAACCACCACGATCCGGTGCGATGAAGTCGTTGAAAGAGGACAAAACCTCATCCGCATCCGTGTACGTGCAAAAAGCAACTGGCTGGTCTCAACGGTCTATCCGGTCGACGACACCGTCGATTGCTTCATCGACCCCGACACCCAGCTTTCCGTCCGGATGGAAAAAAGCACGAGCGAAGGCGACTTCATCTGCAGGGATGTCCTGGAATTCGATCGCGCAAACAACACGGCGCAATGGGATAGCCAAAGCCTCAACCTTTCGACCAACTATGCCGTCGAGGCCGGCACCTGCGATGCCGTTTCGTTCCTCTATGCCTTCCGTCAATACGATTTTGCGGAGGACCAGGCACGCGACTTCAACCTCGCCGTCGATACGGCTCTGCACGGCGTCACCATTACCGCCAAGGAAACCGGCGACAAGGCGATCGGCGAAACGGGAAAAGCCCGCTGCCGGAAATTCATCGCCACCCCAAAACGCGACGACCTTTTCGTCCGCAAGATTCCCGAGGAAATCTGGATCACTGCGGATGCCCGTAAAATCATGGCGAAAATGGTCGTCAAGATTCCCGTTGGGAAAGTCCGCATCGTGCTCGCGGAATACCAACCTCCGCCCGGATTTTAACTGCGAAATCCTTGGCGATCCGTATTGCCATATACTTTCAGGGGACGTTATGCTCCGGCATCGTTAGTAAACCTATTAACCCAAGGAGACTAGGTATGAAGAGGATGATGATTGTTGCAGTGGGATGTGTTGTGGTGGCAGGAGCATACGCGGAGAGTAAGTCGTTTCAGGCCAGTTTGACACCGGACATCGCGATTCACTCCAAGGACACCCATATCAAAGGTGTTGCATTGAGTATTTGGGGTGAAAATCCGCAATCCGCCTTGGCCATCGGATTCGTCAACGGTTCCTCCGGCGATAGCGTCGGCCTCTCGTGGGGCCTGCTCAACTACGCCGAAAACTACAAGGGAGTACAGTGGGCGTTTGCAAACTGTGCCACTGGAAAGTTTGTCGGATGGCAGGGTGGTTGCGTCAACTTTGCCGAGGATCTGACCGGACTCCAAACGGGAACCGTCAATCTGGCCAACAAACTGACCGGCTTGCAGCTCGGAATGGTGAACTATGCAAAAACCGCCGAATCCGGCGTACAGATTGGCCTCGTCAACATCATCGAGAGCAACGGATGGTTCGATGGACTTCCAGATGAACTGGCCAAGGGCATGGTCTTCGTAAACTGGCGCTTCGAATAGCCCATTCCCGCTGAATAAAAAAAGCCGCCTCGCATATCGTGCCCGGCGGCTTTTTTATTTCCAATGAATGGAAATCAGCGTCGCTGCGGCTTGGGGGCGCAGAGCTTGGCGAGCAGGGTTTCGAACATGAGCTCGTGCGGGATCGAGCCGCCGGATAGCATCCGTTCATGCGTGTCGACCACCAGCTGCTTGCGGGCGGCAAGGCTGAACGCCGAGTAGGGCATCGCCTGGCTGGCAAACTTGGAGGAACGGAACCAGTGCATCTTGCGCGGATCGTCCGCCATGCCCGCAAAGTAGTCGTCCAGCTCCGGATCATTGCTCCACTGGATGCGGTTGCCGTTCATGCGGAACCAGCCGGCATCCGAGTATTCCTTGAACCGCAGGAGGTTCTGGAACATGCTTTCGATCTGGATGATCAGCCCAATGGCCGTCTGCTTCTGGAACAGCAGCTGGCGGAACATGCGGATGGCGTCGCCCAGCCGGCGTTCGGCAACCGCATCGGTGAAGTCCCACGAGATCGCCTCGCCCGAAGCGGAGGTGATCGCCTTCACGTCGTCGAGGGTCACATGCCGGTCGGCGCCCTTGTAGAGCACCATCTTTTCGACCTCGTTCATGATCTGCCGCGTTTCGAAGCCGGTCTTCTCAATAAACCCGTCGACGGCCGCGGAATCGATGGAAAACCCTTCGCGCTTGAAGAGCGTCTCCGCGCGTTTGACCGCTAGCGGCCGCGCCTCGTAGTCGCGCTCCGGAATGTCGTATTCCGTTATATCGCCCGCTTCCTTGACGGCCTTGTAGAAAGCGGAGCGCTTGTCGATGCCGGTTGCCGACATGACCAGGAACTGGTCGGCGGCCAATCCGGCCTTGATATCGGACGACAGCTCGGCAAGCAGGCGCTTCACCCGCTCGTTCTTCATGATCACGGCATTGGACAGAAACGAAATATCGCGGAACCAAACCAGCTTCTTACCGCCAAACAGGCCGACCGTGCGGAACGCCGCGATGCACTGGTCGACCGCCGCCACCGCATCGTCGATCTTGGCCGCGTTGCCGTCGATCACCTCCAGCACGAGCGACTGCTCCTCCTTCGGACAAATCGCATCCACCTTCTGCCGGGCGTTGTGCCCCACCAGGTATTCATCGTTGCCGCAATAAAAATATACGTTGTCCGCCATGCGATTCTTCCTCTTCCAATCCGTGGAAGATATGATTTAATGCCCGCGTTTGAAACAGAAATTGGGGCAAAGCATGAAAAAGACGATCTGGGCGCCGTGGCGCATTGAATATATCCTGGCCGACAAGGCTGGCGGCTGCTTTCTCTGCAAGTTGTTTGCCGAGGACAACGACCGCGACAACCTGCTGCTCCGGCGCGGCAAAACCTGCGCCGTCGTCATGAACCGCTATCCCTACACCAGCGGGCACCTGATGGTTACGCCCTACCGCCACCTCGAACACCTCAAGGACATGACGCCCGAAGAGCGGCTCGAAATGACCGATCTCACTATCGAAGCCGTCGAAATCCTGAAGACGGCGCTCAAACCCGACGGCCTCAACCTCGGCTACAACCTCGGGGCCGCCGCCGGAGCCGGGTTGAAAGACCACATCCACCAGCACATCGTCCCCCGCTGGACAGGCGACACCAATTTCATGCCCGTCCTCGCCGGCACCCGCGTCATGCCCCAGGCCCTGCTGGAGCAATACGACGCTCTTTTCCCCCTATTCAATTCATAAACACAAAGGCTCGAAGACTCCAGAAAGCCTTCGCGCCCTCGTGTTTAAAATCCTCTTTGATCAGAAGTGGTGAACCCAACGCAGGTTGATACGCGTTCCTTCGGGACGGTTTTGGGCGTAGGATTCCACGTAGGTATTCAGGAAAAGATGGTCTTCCTGGCTCAGGCTCCACAATAGACCGGGACCAATACCAAACACTCGTTCTTTGCTATTAGCAACCGAGCTTCCATCCATTTCTGTATCTGTAATCTGCTTCAGGTAATATCCGTTGAATCCAATGCGCAGACTTTTCGGAATCACTTCATACGCCATGGCAAAGTTGGCATGGATGGCCTGCCCAGCTTGCATATCATCCGCACCCGGGAAGAAGGCCTTGTTCGGATCATTATTTTTGCTGTTCCACAAATAATGAATACGGGTGGAAGCGGTCAGTTTCGGAGTAACAAATAGAGTGCCTGCCCAATAGGGGTTGAAGGAATACGCATTGCTTCCCTGATTCAGCTCGCGGTTATCGCTGTATTTCCCCGTAGGGAACGTAACCTGCAACTCCACACGATGCATAAAGATCGGGCCTTTCGAACCCATGATCGGATCCCACTGCACAAACGGGCCAACTAAAATATCCCCGACTCCGGTTCCGTTGTCCCGAGGGGGCGCAGGAGAGCCAGCATAACTAAAATCCAGAGAGACCACAGGAACGATCAAATCCATCCCCCACTTGCCGCCCAGCAAGGCTTGATCCGACATGTAGATCAGTTGGCTCAAGCTGATCCAAGCTTCCAGATCTTCTCCCGCCGCAGGACCCAGCAAATCTCCGCCGTTATTATTCTTAAACGTGTCCGACTCCCAATATTGCAGGTACTGGGTGTAGTAAAACCCCGGTCCGGCCGGCGGACCACCATCCAGAAAACTCGTAAAACCCAGATTAACCGCAGGCAGATCATACGCATGGGCCGATACCGCCATGAGTAGCATCCCTATCACCGATCGTGTCATTGTTGCTGGTCGTACTTGCATCCCCTTGCCTCCTTGGTAACGGCCCGTCCAATTACGGGACCAGTAAACAGTATTTAGCTTATAAGGAAGATACCTATCGTCGACAAGTATTTTGAGAGCCCAAGAGTCTCTTCTTCGTGCCCTTCGAGCCTTGGTGTTAAAAGGAATCCTTCTGCTTCCGCAGTGCGGTGAATTCCTCAACGGTATCGACGCGCAGGAACGGGTTGGTTTTCTTCTCTTCGCCGAGCGTGGCGAAGATCGCGGCCGCGGGATCGGACCGGTAGAGTTCGAGCCGCGCCTGCATGTCGGCATTGCCCGGCTCGACGCCCAGCGCAAACTCCATGCTGGCGACCAGATAGTCGTGCCCTCCGAAGATGCAGGTATCGTCCGGCAACGCGCGGATTTTCAAAAGACTAGTGAAAAACTGTTCCGCCGTTCCGCCGCGCAAGTGGCCGCACGCACCGTTGATCAGCGTGTCGCCGGCAAACAAAACGCCAAGCGCCGGGAAATGGTAGACCTTGTGGACAGCCATGTGCCCCGGTGTTGAAATGGAACGGCAGACGGTTCCAAGTATGGAAAACTCGTGCCCCTCCACGCCTGGGCTCATCGCTTGCACGCCCAACCGATCCATGATGTCGCGGCACCCGTCGATATGGTCGTGGTGCGTGTGGGTGACCAGGATCCTCTGTAGGCGCAGATCGTTTTCTTCCAAGGCTTCAAAAACCGGCTGTGCTTCGCCCGCATCGATCAAGACGGCATCGCCAGCGTGGCAAACGAGATACACAAAGTTATCGCGCAGCACCGGCACCGCCAGCACTTCGTATTCGTTAAACTGGAATCGAGTCGTTTTCATAGAACACGGCCAGCCAAATGGTTTTTTCGGTTTTGGAGGTGGATTCGACGCGGTGGCGTCGGTGCGCGGGAATCACCAGATGGTCGCCGGGTTTGAGCTCCACTTGCCCGTTCTCGAAGGCGAGCACCGCCGAGCCGGAAACAAGCATCACCCATTCGTTCTGTTTCTGGTCGTACCAAAACCCTTCCGGCGAGGCATGCCCGTCGGAAACGATCCGTTCGATCCGCACGTTTTTATTTTCTGCCAGCACCGAAACCAATTCCGCGGGGAGATCGACGAAAATATTATTGAACAGGCTTTCAACCATATAATTTCCCCTTATCTAAAAAGAAAAGGCGCAGCTTGAAAGCTACGCCTTTCTCTAATTCTTTCTTATGACAAAGCTCATGTGAGCATGAGATCATTTTTAGAATGTAACTGCAAGTACCGCCGAGACGGTCGCACCCGAACCAGTGAATGTACCGTCGGCGGTCGCGCCACCTCCGAAGTCAAACTCCACATCATTGGCGAACCCTTCATAGCCGACTTCCAGACCAATCTCAACATTCGAGCCTAGTAAGACGAATGCGCCTCCCTTGATACCGTACATGACATAACCACCACGTCCATCGGTCATTCCAGTGATTTCCTGCTCGGCAACGCCCAAACCCACAAAAGGGGTAATTTCAAAAATAAGGATATCCCCTGCTTTTGCAGCAACACCGCCCTGAATCATGGCTCCAATTGCCGATAAGTTAACTTCGTCTATCCCATCTTTCCCTCTGTTTTCCGTAAAAAAAACGCCACCACCCAATACACCTCCAATTGTGGATTCATTGGCTCCCCAAAAACGTTTCACTACCAATATCTCAAGCTGCCCGCCGCCGTCATCCTCGAGTGATGCCGTTCCAGCCCCATCAACTTCCAACTCTTCAACTCCGGGAGCATTTCCTAGCGAAACACGGATTCCAAAGTCGCCTTTTTTGGCGACATCCTGTCCAAATGCCGAAACCCCAAACATCATCGCAATAACAATCAACCCCTTGATACAACCCTTCATGTACGTTCCCCTATTCCCAGTTTGTCCACTATAGCTCCTTCCTCATACATGGTGTGGCGTCCATGATAAAGGTGCGATTGAATCCTTCAAATCACCGAATAAGTAGAGAACATATTTTTTATATTCTAACAAGCGTATATATGTATTTTAATCAATATTTATTGATTTGCGTGATCGTGGTTAGACTGCGATGTGCAAAAGAAATTATTGTTCCCCGAGCAGCAGGCGCAGGACGACGTTGGCCTGCATGTGGGCGGCGATGCCAACGCGCGGCGCCATCAGCCCGCAGCCGGGCGCGGCACCGGTTTCGAGATCGCCGACGACATAAATCCGTTTGCCCATCTTCCGCACCCCGATCATTTCGCCGGGACCGTAGCCCGCAAGGCCGGAGGCGGCGACAATCGGCTTGTCCTTGAACGACTGGAACAGCATCGCCTTTTGGTCGGCGCGGTCGAACGCCTCGACCAGCACATCGGCTTCGGCAAACAGCGTCGGGATATTCTCCGGTGTCAGCCGGATGCAATGCGCCGAGTAGTTCACATAGGGATTGATGCGCTTGAGGTTGGTTTCGAGCGCCTCGGCCTTGGTCAGCCCCAACTGGTCGATGAAGTATTGCTGGCGGTTGAGGTTGCTTGGCTCGACGACATCGAAGTCGGCGAGAATCAGCCGTCCCACCCCGATGCGGGCGAGCGCTACGGCAACGGCGGAACCCAGCCCACCAAGACCGGCAATACCGACGGTGGCTTCTTTTATTTTTTCATGCACGCCCGGCGTATGGCGCGCCACCATGAGCGCTTCCAGCTCGGCGGCGGCCGGGATCTCGCCGCGTATGATCAGGTTGACGCAATCGCCTTCGGTCAGCGGAAGATCATCCGCCACCGCCGCACCGTTGTAGATCAGCACATCCGCCGCAGGCTTTTCCCTGGCTCTCAACCGGAACAGCGAGAGGCCCTCTTCAACCTCTACATGGTGCTCATTCAACTTTATTTTCAAATCCATTCCTCCCGATCAACTCGTGGCTCAGGCGGGGATAGTAACCACGAAGAGACGAAGAGCACGAAGTTTTTCTGCCTTGTGTTCTGCGCATCTTCGTGTTTGATGCTCCCCGAGTTCGATCAAGAACAATCAGGAGGAACCATGCTGCAACGGACAAAAACCTTTTTCAGAACAACCCTGCTCGGCGGCGTGATCGTCATCCTCCCCGCCATCATCCTGATCTTTGCGTTCAAGTGGCTGTTCGGGGTGGTAGGCAACGCGATCCGCCCGTTGACCACTCTGGTCGTGGACTACCTGCCCCTGCCGGAACGGTACAACGAATTCATCGCCACGGTACTCGTGATTTCGGTGATTCTGATGGGCTGCTTTCTGGTCGGCCTGTTCGTCAAAACCCGCATCGGCCGATGGATTTACGACGGTTTCGAACGCAGCCTGCTAAGCAAGGCACCGGGCTACAAAATGATCAAGGAAACCGTCAACCAGTTTCTCGGCAACAAGACCTCGCCGTTTTCTTCCGTCGCGCTGGTGCAGCTTTTTGGGAACGAAACCCTGGCCACCGCCTTCATCACCGACCGCCACGCCGACGGCACCGTCACCGTATTCGTCCCCACCGGCCCCAACCCCACCTCCGGCTTCATCTACCACGTCGACCAAAAATACGTGCACCCCATCGCGGTTTCCGTAGAAGACGCCATGCGCTCCGTCATCTCCTGCGGCGCAGGTTCCGGAACCCTGATCAAACGGCTCAAAGACATCCCGGCCGACTCGAAATCCAAGGTCTAGCGCCA
The DNA here is from genome assembly GCA_021734345.1 of Kiritimatiellales bacterium. Classification (GTDB taxonomy): domain Bacteria; phylum Verrucomicrobiota; class Kiritimatiellia; order Kiritimatiellales; family Pontiellaceae; genus Pontiella. Next base: position 24,568 of record JAIPJC010000019.1, read on the forward strand.
TCGCCGGTGTTGTAGGTGGGGTCGGCGACCCCGCCCCGCAACGAAAAAGCCCGTCCAACGCATCCGGGGTCGCCGACCCCGGCCACAACCTTCCCGCAACGCGGCTGGACGCGCGCGGCTACAACGAAAAAGGCGGCCCGTTGCCGAGCCGCCTATTGCCTAAGGTCTATAGCCTAAAGCCTCGCGAGGCTACGCCTCGGCCATGAAGTTGCGCAGGACGTAGTTCAATACGCCGCCGTTGCGGAGGTATTCAATCTCGAGCGGGGTGTCGACGCGTGCCTTGACCTGGAAGGTCTTGCCATCGGCTTTCACGGTCAGGATCTTGCCGGGCTTGAAGCCGGTGGCGATGCCGGTGATGGAGTAGGTTTCCTTGCCGGTCAGGCCGAGCGATTCGGCGGTTTCGCCGTTGATGAATTCGCACGGAACCACGCCCATGCCGACGAGGTTGGAGCGGTGGATGCGCTCGAAGCTCTCAGCGATGACGGCCTTGTCGCCTTGCAACTTGGTGCCTTTGGCCGCCCAGTCGCGCGACGATCCGGCACCGTACATCTGCCCGGCGAGGATCACCAGATTCTTGCCTTCTTCGATGTATTCCATCGCGGCGGTGTAGATGGGTAGAACCTTGCCGTCCTTGGCAGTGAAGCCACCTTCGCGCTCGACGAGTTTGTTCTTGATGCGGATGTTGCCGAAGGTGCCGCGCATCATGACTTCATGGTTGCCGCGACGCGAGCCGAAGCTGTTGAAATCGCGTTTTTCGACACCGCGTTCGAGCAGGTATTCCGTCGTCGGGTTTTCGGCGGGGATCACGCCGGCCGGGGAGATGTGGTCGGTGGTGATGAAGTCGCCGAAGTAGCCGAGCACGGCGGCGTTTTCAATATCGGCCAACACGCCGGCCGGCTTCTCGCAGCCTTCGAAGAAGGTGGGTTCGCGGATATAGGTCGAGGCGTCATCCCAATCGAAGGTGGATCCTGTGGCGATTTCGAGGGCGTTCCACTGCGCGTTGGTCGTGAAGACATCGGCGTAGACGCTCTTGTAGTATTCGCTGTTGGCCGCAATCTTGATCGCTTCGGAAAGTTCCTGCTCGGTGTACCAGATGTCCTTCAGGAAGACGTCGTTGCCGTCCTTGTCCTTCCCGATCGGATCCTTTTCGAGGTTGATGTCCACCGTGCCGGCCAGCGCGTAGGCAACGACCAACGGAGGGGAGGCGAGATAGTTCGAGCGGGTCAGCGGGTGGACGCGGCCCTCGAAGTTGCGGTTGCCCGAGAGCACGGCTCCGACGGTCAGCTTGTTTTCCTTGATCGCAGCCTCGATGGGTTCGGCCAAGGGGCCGCTATTGCCGATGCAGGTGGCGCAGCCGTAGGCCGCCACGTTGAAGCCGAGGGTTTCCAAAGGTTGGAGCAGACCGGATTCCTTCAAATATTCCGTTGCGACCTGCGAGCCGGGAGCCAGCGAGGTTTTGACATAGCCCGGCACGGTGAGTCCCTTTTCAACCGCCTTCTTGGCAATCAGACCCGCGCCCATGACGAGGCTGGGATTGGAGGTATTCGTGCAACTCGTGATCGAGGCAATCACCACGGCACCGTTCTTCAACACGCCATAACCCGGCACGTCGACCGCCAAGTCCGAAGGCTTGAAGTCGTCGTTGAACTCCTGCTTGAGTTCGCCGATGGCCAACCGTTGCTGCGGTTTGTTCGGGCCGGCGACGCAGGCGACGACGCTACCGAGGTCGAGTTCGAGCGTATCGGTGTAGTTGGCTTCGCCATCGAAGCCCCACAGCCCTTGCGCCTTGCAGTATTTTTCGACCAGTTCGCATTGTTCGTCGGAGCGGCCGGTTTCGCGCAGGTAGTCGATGGTCTTTTCGTCGATCGCGAAGAAGCCCATGGTGGCGCCGTATTCCGGCCCCATGTTCGCGACCGGGCAACGGTCGGCCAGCGAGAGATTGGCCGCGCCTTCGCCGTAGAATTCGACGAACTTGTTCACGACACCTTTTGTGCGCAGCATCTTCGTTACGGTCAGCGCGAGGTCGGTGGCGGTCACGCCGGCACGCAGCTTGCCGGTCAGCTTGAAGCCGACGACTTCCGGTGTGAGGATCGGGATCGGCTGGCCGAGCATCGCCGCTTCGGCTTCGATGCCGCCAACGCCCCATCCGAGCACGCCCATGCAGTTGATGGTGGTGGTGTGGGAGTCGGTTCCAACGAGGGTATCGGGATAGGCTACGCCATCGTCGCCGAGCATGACGCAACCGGCGAGGTATTCCATGTTGATCTGGTGGCAGATGCCGAGGCCGGGCGGCAGCACGCGCAGCTTTTCAAACGCCTGCTGGCCCCACTTGAGGAATTTGTAGCGCTCTTCGTTGCGCTCGAATTCGCGGCCGACGTTGATGCTGAACGATTTTGCGTGGCCGGCATCGTCGAGCTGGACGGAGTGGTCGATGACGAGGTCGACGGGAATGAGCGGCTCGATCCGTCCGGCATCCTTGCCGGCCTTCTGCATGGCGGAGCGCAGCGCGGCGAGGTCGACGACGCACGGGACACCGGTGAAATCCTGGAGCAGAACGCGCGCGGGCATGTAGGGAAGCTCTTCCTTTTCAGCCGTGGGCGACCACTTGGCCAGCGCCGTCACCTGCTCGGGCGTGTAGGCCGGATGGCCCTGCATGCGCACCAGCGATTCGATCAGGATCTTGACCGACTTCGGTGTTTTCGACAGGTTGCCGTAGCCCTTTTCCTCCAAGGCCTGGAGGCTGTAGTAGCCCACCTTTTTACCGGTGGAAAGTTCGAGTTCCTTCTTCGCAAAATCGAATGTGCTCATAATACGATCATCCTTTTGTTAAACGGGAAATGTGCGAAACCTAATGTTTGCGCCGCAGGGTGTCAACGCCGATGCCGAATGTAGACGGAGCTTCCAGCTCCGTTTGGCGGAACCAAAGCGCGTTGTGCTTCCTGAACGGGGCTGGAAGCTCCGTCTACGATGCAAAGTCCTCATCGCGCAGGCAGCAGTATTCGATGATGGCGGAAATGGTGTCGGCGGATACGCCGCGCCAGAAGATCTGCCATTTGCCGACGGCGTGGTGGCCGTCGGCCTGGTTGTGGTACCACGAGTTGAAGGGGTTTGTGGCACTGGAGCGCCAGAAGAGGGCATCGTGTTCCCGGCAGACCTCGCGCCATAGCTCCACGGCTATCCCTTCGCCGCGCGCCTCCTGCCCCACCGCGAATTTGGAGAGGTAGGATCCCGCCGGGTGTCTTTCAAGCAATACGGCGCCGCGATAGTTCTTTTCGATGTAGGCATCGCCGACGTTGTCCAGAAACGCTTCGCTCTTCAGTTTTTTGCCGAAACTTGTTTCGAGCAGCTCCACCAACCGGACACGGTCAACACCTTCCAGCCCTTTGAAATGCTGGATTTCGCTTCCTTTGCGGAACAGGGTTCCCGCCCCTTTGACGGTGAAGATTTCCTTCAACAGATTGATGGGCGAGGTGATGGATAGATGGATGCCCGGCCGTTCTTCGAGCAGCTTTCTCCCCAAGGCCGGAAAGTCGTATTCCGCCGGTTCCAGCACCAGGGGGTTTTCCTTGTGGGTATAGACATAGGGCAGCAACTTGCCGGAAGCACTTCTCAACCCGCCCGCAGCACGGATGAGGTGAACGCGCTTGGCTACGTCCGGAAGCAGATGGAGGAGGGCTTCCGGCAGTTCCATCTTTTCGGCCACCAGCACCGGAACCTTTTCGGCATCGCGCGCCTGTTGGATGAAGGGAAGTACGGAATCGTCCGCGAGGGATTTGAACAAGAAGATCGATTCGGCAGCCAGCGCGGACTGCATCCGGGGAGCCTCCGCCCCGCACAGCAGTATGGCCGGAAGCAATTCCAGCCGTTGCAGGAAATGGAGGTCGAACGCCAGCATCTCGGCACCCGCTTCGATGGTTCCCAGATCGGGGCATAGCAGGGCGAAGCATGCGGAATTGTCGGCACGGAACTTGTCGAGGTAGAACTCGTATTCCTCCTGCCGCCCAATGCTGTCGAGAAACAGCCGTATCGTTTTGCTCAACATAATCATGGGGGAAATCTACCACCGAATACACGGAACACACGGAAAAAACACTCGGTAAGATTGCGTGTTAAGCCGTGGCGAACAACTACAAGGCCTCTTTGGTTTCTTTTACGAGCCGCTTGAGCTTGCCGGAGAGGGCGATCTTCTTGACGTGCGACATGCGGTCGACGAGCAGGATGCCGTCGAGGTGGTCGAGCTCGTGCTGGATGGCGCGAGCGAGCAGCCCCTTGGCGTGGATCTGCCGCGCAGTGCCTTCGAGATCGAGGTATTCGGCATCGACTTCGTACCAGCGTTCCACGTTGGCGAAGATGTCGGGAAAGCTAAGGCAGCCTTCCGGACCGACCTGCACATCTTCCGTATGGCCGGTGATCTTCGGGTTGATCAATACCAGCGGCATGGCCACATCCGGATTTTCGCGTACGCCATCCTCGTCCATATCGCTATCCGCCGGGATGTCGACGATAAACATGCGTTCGGTGCGCCCGACCTGCTCGGCGGCAAGGCCAACGCCGCGTTCCTTGTACATCGTCTCGAACATTTCCTTCGCAAGCGCGCGGATGTCATCGTTGACGATGGCCACTTCCTTGGCCTTCTGGCGGAGAACCGGGTTTCCGTATGTGCAAATGGGTAGACTCATGGTGCTCAGGTTTTCCTTGAGAAGCCCCGTGATGTCAATTGAATTTGGAAGACAGCGGACATGAATGCCGCTACCTATTCCACCGTCCCGCGCCGCTGCTCCAAGGCATGGCGGGTTGCCGCCGCGCGCTTGGCGGTGATCGGATAGAAAATCAGCGCAACAATTGCAAAAACCGCGGCCAGGGCCGGTGCGCCGGCCAGGAAAATACGGATTTTCAGGAAGGTTTCCGCAGCCTGGGCACCTCCCAGGTGCGGATTAAATCCGGCAAAGGCCAGCGCAAATCCGGCGCTGGAGGCCGCGATGGAAACGACCATCTTTTCCGTCCATGAAAACACCGCGCCGAACATGCCCTCGCGCCGCTGGCCATGCGTAAATTCATCTTCATCGCAGATATCGGCCATCATGGAGGAGAGCATGATTTTCACGGCGACCCACATCGGCGCGCACAGCAACGGATCGAGCATCAGGATGGGATCCAATGCGAATTTTCCGAAATGGTAAATGGTGTGGCCGGGCAGGAAGATCCACCATTTGGCAATCGAGCCGCAGACCATCAGCGTGTACACGAAGAAAAGAGATCCCTTTTTCCCGAATCGTGTAGCCAGCCAGGTGATCCCGGGAATCGCGATGAATCCGACGATGCCGTACCCGGAGCTCAAGATGGCTTTTTGAACCAGCCCGGCCGCCACATTGCCATCATTCATGAAATAGATCAGCAGATACTGGTCGATGTTGGATGCCAGTACGCCGGCCAATGTATTCAGGATGATCACGCTGACGAGAATCATAAACGGCCGGTTGCTGAACGCGCTCTTGAAGCCGTCGATGATTTTGACTTTTTCCTGCCGCGTCGTTTGCTTCCGGAAACGTTCTTTGACGATAAATCCGGGGATCGCCCCGCCCATCAGAAGGAGGCTGACTAGAACCGCCATGCCCAGCACGCCCGGCATCGTCAGGATCCGCGCCCCGTCCACAACGGCGGCCGCACCGATCATGGTGGCTCCCAGCACCGTGGCCAGCGGCAACAGCCAACCGCCCATGATGTCCCCCACTTTATGGAAGAAGGCAACATAGGCCATTACCCGCGTGCGCTCGTTGTAGTCCGGGGTCATTTCGTAGGTGAGCGCGTTGTAGGGAACCGCAAAAACGGTGTAGGCCGTGAAGAAGATCAGCTGCATGACCGTGAAATAGATGATTTTCTGCAGATCGCTGAACCCGGCCGGAACCGTCCAGACAAAGGTAAACAGGGTTCCCATAATCAGAGCGCCCGTGACCACAAACGGGCGGCGGCGACCGAAACGCGAGTGGCAGTTGTCCGAGATCCGGCCCATAAAGGGATCGGTTACGGCGTCCCAGATCCGGGGAATCATGATGGCGATTCCCACCAGCTTGGCGTCTACGCCGAGCAGGATGTTGTAGACGGGCAGCGCGAGGAGTCCGATGGAGCAGAAACCGAAAAAGGAGGATAGCGACCCGATCCCCAACGCGGCCTTTTCCCGAAAGGGAACCCGATCATGCAATGCGGTTTTTTCGGTAGTCATACAGCATCCTTTCCCGCGGCCAACCCGCCGCCCGGTCGCCGGAATCCATCCGGCATGGATTTATTTTTTCAGCATGAGCAGCGTAAACGAATCCTTCGGGGAAACATATTCGACCCCGTCCGCCCCCATGCGACAACTGCCCTTGTCCAATGTGTATGCATCGGAATACACATTCGTTGACGACAACACCTGATACTCTGCGGATGTATAAACTGTGGCATCCGGCATCCGAATTTTAATGGTACTTTCCGCACCGGTCTTATTGAGAACATACACCAGCACGGTGTCCGATTGCCGAACCGCCAACACAGGGATTTTGCTCTGATCGCACGTTGCTTCGACAACGGTGCCGCCCAGCATTCGCGAAAACATGGTGAACGATTCTAGGGCAGGCAGCGGGCCGTGCGGCGGCTTTTGGTCAATGATGGAGCGGTTGTAGAAAAGATCCGGTTTGTACGTCCCATCCGCGATCTGCTGCAAAACGACATCGCGATCATCGGTCCATACCAACGGCCACATGCAGGCGGAAAAAAGTCCGCCTTCCGTAAATTGCATCATCATTTCCGCAGAGATCAGTGTGTGCACGAATGCGCTCATCACTTCGCCTTTCGGAGACGGGCCGGCATTCCACTCGTTGAAGGCCAGCTTGATGCGGGAGAGTCCCAGTTTTTTCGTTAGGTCGTAGAATTCCCGAATGAAGTCCGTATAGGTTTTCCCCGTGGTCATCCACTGGTTGTCGGTCGTCATCGGAGTGTGCGCCATCCACGTTTCAAATGTGGCGCGCGCCCAGTTCCAGTACCAGTGCATATCGATCACATCAATATCCTCCCCGCACAAGGCCAGGAATTTAGGCATCTGATCTGCGTGGATCACGTCGATGGGACTGCAAATGATCTGCACGTTCGGATCTCTGCTTTTCAACAGTTTTGATACCTTCTTGACTGCATCGGCATAGGTTTGCATATCCATGTGGATATAGGTGGAAGGTTCGCGGTGCCAGGTCTCGTTGTCGACGGACCAGTACTTCACCTTATAGCCATGCTTCAGGCAATAGGTGTACCAGCGGTCGATTTCCGCCAAACTGTCGGCCAGGCGATCCAGCACAATGCCGGAGCTGATGTTGACACCCAGCAACGGTTCGCTGCCGATCCAGTCGCACCACTTCAGATACTCCAGCGTATCCATGTAGTTGCTGTCGTTGATCTGAAGGTCCTTCTCCGACCACACCTGTCCCTTCAGGCCGTTCGTGTTCCATGCATCCCGGTATCCGCGGATCCCTGGTTGCTCCCAGTGGAACCGGGACGTTTCCTCGCCGCCCGGATAGCGCAGGAATCCGGCCTTGATCTGCTTCAGATAGCCGGGAATCCGCTTGTCCGCCCAAAGCGTGTCCAGATCATTGTAATAGCTCAGGTTAACGCCCGTGAGATATCTGCTAACCGGACGAATCGCCCGGCTTGCATCCAGCGTAACCACACACGTCGCATCCGAAGCGGAAACCGCGGCATGCACACCGGTCACAAAAAGCGACGTAATCCAAAACATTAAAACCCGCATCATCCCTGCCTCCTTTTTCTTATCGCAACCGGATCGTGTCCAGCATCTCACGTGCAACCGTCTCAGGTTGAGGGTCCGTAACCCAGATTTGCAATCCTTTACCATCATGATCCTTCAGATAGCGAACCGCCTCTTCCGGCGTCGCATAAATCTGGCAGAGTTTCCCGGAATCCGTGATCTTTTGAATAACCTCCGGCCAATCGACCGCAGGCGGGACGCCGGCCCCCGGAACCCACTGGATTCCACGAAGGTTTTTCATGGCGCACAGCAAATCCAGATGCGCCAACTGCCCTTTCCCATCAAGGTGATAGAACGGATAGTCGATTGCTTCGCAGCAGGCTTCCAGATCGGGAATAACAAATTCATCGAACATGTGCGGTGCGATCATGTAGGCGAAATCGCTTTGCAGCATGAAGGTGCTGCCGGGTGCCCACGTCGGCCCCCACGAACTGTAGCCGCGCCCCCCGCCGGCCAGCTCGTGGAACTCCTTGAAACAGCGAAGCCATAGCTTGGTCATTTGTTGACACGCCTGCCCGAGCTTCCCGGGCTCATCCATCGTATCCAGCAGCAAGGTGTCGGTCGTGCGCAGTACGGCCAGCAGGTCGAGATTCCCGCCGAAATCGGGATACCCTACACACACTTGTTTTCCCCAGCGGCGTATCGCGGCGGCGGCCAGCTCCTTGACATGCCGCCACAACGGATTATTCCCATCATATGCAATCCTCAAATCATCCAGCTCCCGAATTTCGAGCGGGTCGAACCAGATGGTTCCGTATTCGATGCTCGCGTTCATCTTCGACAAACCGGCAAACGCCGTCAGCACGCCGGGACCGAAATCGAGCCACCAAAACGGAAACCCGTCCCCGTACCAGCGGGTGCATTCCAGCTTCCGGGTATACCGATCCACGCACTCCTCCACTGGAAGATCCAACGGAAGATGTCCCGGCATATGCGGAGCATCACGCCGCACCGCTTCGCTGCCTTCGGCGTACCCCATCATATAAATCAGCGGCCGATCAAGCTCGCCCGCCCACCACGCGGTATAGTCCCGCTCAATCCGCTGCCAATCCTGGTTGGTAAATGTAAGGTTTATTTCGCTCATTGTTGCCCCCGATGTCACTGTCCCCAAGCGTAACTTTTGTTTCCACAAGATACCCTGACTATTTATACGTATTAGATATGGACAGACAATTCGGTTTGAAACAATGGGATTTATGTTTTATAGGCATGGATAAATGATACTTCAGACAACCAGCTCCTTCACCCAGGAAATCCATCCTGCAGGACAACCCTTCCCTGCCGATGCGGATGTTTTTTTGACCGCGCTGGCGACATTCCAGAGTCTGGGAAACTTCCGGTGGGAGCAAGTCGCGGCGATCACCGCCATCCATGTCGTCCTGGAAGGAGAAGGAACCGTCCTCTGCAACGAAACCTCCCACGCGGTCCATCGCGGCGACCTGTTCGTCTTCCGCAAAGGCGGGCACTACCACTACCATGACCACCCGGGAAAACCGTGGAACTATATCTACATTTTAATTTCAGGAAACCGGCTCGATGATCTGCTGGATACCATCGGACTGACCGAGAACCACCCGGTCTTGAACATGTCGGATGTCGACCAGTTCTGGATCAGACTCAACGTGCTGAAACAGGAGTTTGCAGACGAACATATTGCCGGCATGTCCGCCGTGCGCGCCGGCTGGGAAATACTCGAACTATTAAAAGAGCGATGCGACCGCCACACCCCACCGCAAAAACGCGATATCGCAGGCACGGCGCGACGGATCATCGAATCCAGTCCACAAACGATTACCAACGTGAACGCGCTGGCCGATGCGTTGCGGGTCAGCCGCGTCACCCTGTTTAGATGCTTCAAAGAGCAGTACGGGATCTCCATCAAAGAGCATATTGAGCGGATCCGTTTTGAGCGGATTCAAACCCTGCTCAAAGCCTCGTCGCTCCCCCTCAACGAAATCGCCCGCATGGGCGGCTTTTCCGATCCGCTCTATTTCACCCGCGCCTTCCGCAAACGTTTCGGCATGCCACCCGGCCAGTGGCGGGCGGAAAACTAATTGAACTTGAACGGCGGGCGGTGCAGCCCTTGCTCGGTGATGATTCCAGCGATCAGCTCGTGCGGCGTGACGTCGAACGCGGGATTATAGACGCGCACGCCCTTCGCCGCTCCCACTTCCGCCGGATCGCGCTGCTCGATCGGAATCAGGCTTCCATCCGCCAGCGAAGTGTCGATGGTCGAGGTCGGCGCGGCGACATGGAATGGGATGCCGTGATGCTTCGCCAGCACGGCCAGCCCGTAGGTGCCGATCTTGTTGGCCGCATCGCCGTTGGCCGCAATGCGGTCGGAACCAACGATCACGAGATCGATCTTCCCTTCCTTCATCACCTGCGCCGCCATGTTGTCGCAGATCGTCACCACGTCGATGCCGGCCCGTTGCAGCTCCCACGCGGTCAGGCGCGAGCCTTGCAGCAGCGGACGCGTTTCGTCGGAATAGACCGTGAACGTCCGGCCCTTGGCATGGGCGACATACATCGGCGACAGCGCCGTACCAAAATCGCCGGTCGCCAGCGCGCCGGCATTGCAGTGGGTCAGGATGCCCGCGCCCTCTTTGATGAGCGATTCCCCGTGCGCGCCGATGGCTTGGCACATCTGGATATCCTCTTCGAGGATGGCCAGCGCCTCCTGGATAAGCTCGTCGATATTCTTTTTTGTTCGGCAGCGATCCAGCGCCCAAAACAGATTCACCGCCGTCGGGCGCGAAGCCGCAAGCTGGTCCGCCAGACGGCTGACTCCCGCCACGAAGTCCGCTCCATCCAAATGCTGTGCGCACGCCGCCAAACCCAGCGCGGCGGCGCAGCCGATGGCGGGCGCGCCGCGGACGGAGAGGCGCTTGATGGCCGCCACGATTCCATCAATATCATCGAGTTCCAGATAGACCAGCTCTTGCGGCAACCGGGTTTGGTCGATGATCCGCAGTTTACCGGGTAGCAGCGGGACGTCCGCTTCATATCCTGCGAGCACCTTTCCTTCGGCATTGATCCAACGCACGGTTTCCAACATAGAGTTGTTCCTTTCTCCCCCAATTCGCGCTATACCATTCCGCAATCGCGATGCGAAGGAAAGGTTGAAATGATTGAGCAAAAACAAGCCGTGGCTGACTGCATGAACCGCCTCTATGCGCAGGGGCTCACAACCACTTCCGGCGGCAATATTTCCCTGCGCGTCTCCGACGACCTCATCCTGCTAACGCCCTCCGCCACCGACAAGGGCAACATGCGCGCCGATCAAATCGCCGAGATCGGCATGGACGGCACCAACCACACGCCGCATCTCAAGCCCAGCGGCGAAACCTCCATGCATCTGGAAATCTACAAGCGCCGCCCCGACGTACGCGCCATCGTACACGCCCACCCGCCCTTCGCCAGCGTCTTTACCGTGGTGGACAAGAAACTCAACGTCCGCCTCATCGCGGAGTCGTATGCCATCATCGGCGAGCCCGCCGTCGCGCCGTATTCGTTGACCGGAACGCGGGAGCTGGCCGACAGCGTGGCCGATAGCCTTGCACGCCCCACGGTCTGCGTACTCATGAAAAACCACGGTGTGCTCACCGTCGGCACGGATCTGCTTCAGGCCTTCGACCGCATCGAGGTGCTGGAAAACGCGGCCAAGATCAATCTCTTCGCCGCACAGCTGGGCGGGATGAACGAACTGGATGCGGAACAATGCGCCGCGCTTGACGCCTTGGTGGGCCGCGATGGCTGAGATCATCCTCGCCGCGTTCAACGCGCGCTATGCGCACAGCTCCTTCGGCGCGCGCTACCTGCTCGCCAACCTCGGCAAACTGCAAGAGCAAGCCGAGCTGATGGAGTTCGATTTGCAGGAACAGCCGCGTGTCGCCGCCGAAAAAATCCTCGCCCGCCATCCGCGCATCGTCGGCATCGGCAGCTACATCTGGAACATTGATCTCGCCACCAAAGTCGCCGCGTTGCTCAAGCTGCTCCGCCCCGACATTCGACTCATTCTCGGCGGACCGGAAATCAGCCACGAAACCGAAGCACAGGAAATCGCCCGATACGCCGACCACGTCATCTGCGGCGAAGGCGAGATCGAATTTCCAAAACTGTGCAGGAGCCTGCTGGGGAGCAGGCGGGACGCCTGCGATACGAACTCTACTGTACCGCAGGCGTCCCGCCTGCCCGACAGCACCGGCTTCACTCCGCATCAAGAGATCCAACAGTCCCGACGCAAAAACCTCCCCCACTGGACGCAAGATGGCTGCACCTACTTCGTCACGTTCCGTCTCGCCGACTCCATTGCCCAATCGCGCATCAAGGAATACGAAGAACTCCGCCGCAAATGGGAGGAACACCACCAGCCGCCCTACACCGACAAGGAGCGCGAACGATTCAACGAACTGTTTTCTGACCGCGTGAACGAATGGCTTGATGAAGGTTCGGGATCGTGTTGCCTGGCAAATCCGGAGCTCTCGCAAATTGTTGCCGACACCCTCGTTCATTTTGACGGTGAACGTTATGACTTGGACGAATGGGTCGTGATGCCGAATCACGTGCATGTGCTGATGCGGCCGCTGGCAGAAAACACGCTCGCGGATATCCTGCATTCTTGGAAGTCGTTTTCGGCCCACGAAATCAACAAGGCCACGGGGCAAAAGGGTATCGTGTGGCAGCGGGAAAGCTACGACCACATCGTCCGTGATGCGGATGAATTGATGAGGATTCGGAACTATATTCGGCGCAACCCAGAGAAAGCCGGCATACGGGCACACCATGCGGGGAGCAGGCGGGACGCCTGCGATACGACAG
>JAIPJC010000020.1 GCA_021734345.1 Kiritimatiellales bacterium
CGGGCGGTCGATCCCTACCTTTCCCCGCCGATGAGACCTGAACCAAAAAAGAGGGAGCTGGAGGCGGGGCAGCTGCGGCAGGTGGTTTATGCACTCCGGTTTTTGCGAAAGTAGGTAGGGCATGCGTCCCGCTTGCTTCCGGGCGACGGGAACCGAGCGGGACGCTCGTTCTACGCTTTACCCATCTTGCGGGATCCGCCGGAGATGAGGGAGGTGTGGAAGCCGTGCTATTCCAACGCCGCGGGAACCGTGAAATAGTACTGCGCGCTGACCTGCTTGCGCAAGACGTCGGCGTAGGCGGAAATGATGTCGAGCGCGGCATCGCGCTGGACTTCGGACAAGGTGGCGAGCCATGCATCGATGTCGATGCGGCGCTTGTCGGGGCCCTTGCCGTTTTCGGCGGTGAAGCGGATCAGCGCCGGATATGCATCGGGGAGTGCCTGCTGCAATTCGAGCATCATGCGATATGAGAGCGCATAGGGTTCGCGGCGGGTTCGCATGAAATGCCGTTTCCAGTCGCCCCACTCGCGCCCGGTTTCTTCGCAGTACTGCTCGGAAAACAGCGTGGCGATCCCTTCCATGTACCAGTCGATGATGAAGGGGTTGAGCAAGTGGATGCATTCATGGCCCAGCAGCGGGAAGTAGTTCGGGTGCCCCGGATCGACCGCGAGATAGATCACAAACACGCCGTTGGTGGAATCGACGCATTCGGTGAGCGAGAAGTCCTCGCCGATCCGGTAGCCGCGCGCTTCGGCCACCTTCTTCGAGCGGCGGAGCATGACCTTGTTCACCGGCACGGCGGGCGCACCGAATTGTTCAACGGCCTTTTCCAATGCATGGGCAACGAAGGTGTCGGACGCCGGATCGTCGATGGGTTGATAGGCCTCGTACCATGGGCCGGGCGGCTTGGTGTCGGACAAGTGCATGCATCCCGCCAACCCGGCTAGCAACACCGCTAGGAAAAGTGTTTTCGACAACCAGTTGAGCGGGGCCTTGGCCGTCATGGTTCCGGCTAGCTCCAGAGCTTGGAAGGATAGATGGAGCCAGCGTGCATGGCGGCCAGCGTTGCGACCACCCGCGGCTTGTCGTCGGGATAGGTGACGCCAAACCAGGCATCGCGCGACCGGAGCACCTTCACCCGGGTGTCGCCCGTCTTGATCATGTCGTCGATGATCGGCGGAATGAGCCATTCGGATTTCAGTTCGTTTCCTTCGGCGGCGAGGAAGGTGGAGAAGCGTTTTTCCAAGGCCTGGAAAAATTTTGGTGTGAAGCCCCAGAAATTCATGGAGCAGATTTCCTCGCCGCTCATGTCGATGGCGCGATCACCCTCGAAATACTGCACCGTTCCGGCGGCGTTGCGCTTGATCTTGAGACGCTCGATAATGCCCGTCAGATAATCTTCGGCGACGGCGCATACGCCGCGGCTGACCGACCCATGTTCGGACAGCGTGTTCCTGAGCTGGAAGCCGACCATGCAGCTATCGGTGCTTTCGTTGCCCATGGCCGCGAGCTCGGCGGCGATCACCTTGTAGGCTTCGACGCCGTAGTAGTCGTCGGCATTCTGCACCGCGAACGGGGTATCGACGACATGCCGGCAAGAGAGAATGGCCTGTCCGGTTCCCCACGGCTTTTCGCGCCCGGCGGGCACGGTAAAACCCGGAGGGAGATCGTTGAGTTCCTGGTATGCGTAGCCGACCTCGATCCGGCTGGAAAACTTATCGCCGACCATCTCCTTGAAGAGCGGGGCGAATTCCTTGCGGATGATGAAGACCACCTTGCCGAAGCCGGCGCGGATGGCGTCATAGACGGAATATTCCATCAGGGCTTCGCCATTCGGGCCCATCGGATCGATCTGCTTGAGTCCGCCGTAGCGGCTGCCCATGCCTGCCGCCATGATTACCAATGTAGGTTTCATCAAAACATCCGGCACGGGGACTATGCATCACCCGAAGGAGCATCGGCGACCGGCTTGGCAGGATCGCCAACGATTTCCTGCACCTTGATGGTGATATTGCGGATCTCTTCGAGGCCGAGCGATTCGCGGACGCTTTCGCGCACACGCTGTTGCAGGAGATGCGAGAGTTCGGGAATCTTGTTGCCCGAAACCACCTTCACACTCAACGCCACATCCAGCGCCCCTTTTTTCTGGAGCAGTTTTGCGTCGATGCTTTTGACGGCCGCGAACTCCTTGCCGATGCGCTGGATGAAATCGCAGATAGCCTTGGTGCTGATGCCCACGTTGCCATCCGCCGAATCGAAGTGGACAAATGCCGCCTTGTCCTTGCAGCATCCGCCGGCCCAACGCAGCAGAACCGAGAGAACCATGACCAGCCCCGCGGCGGTTCCAACGACTGGAAGCTTAAGCGCATCGGCGATTTGCTGGCCGATTTCCGGTTTGAAGGCGCTACCATAGATCAGTCCTGCCCCAATGGATAAGAGCAACAGTGTTGTAATGAAGTCACCAAGCCTACCTGGGCGCGCGTTCATGGCTATTCTCCTTCTGGTTTTTCGCGGGTGTTGCGAATGCCTTGCACAACCACGTTCACGGCATAGACCTGCTGGCCGGTCATATCCTCGACGGCTTCTTTCACGGCGGCCTGCAGCTTCACGCAGATGTCCGGAATGCGTACGCCGAACTCGAGCACCACGGCCAGATCGATCGTGAGCAGCTCTTCGTTTTCCTTCTCGACCCGGATGCCCTTGTCCTTGGGCTTCTTGCCCATCATGCCCGCAATCCCGTCGGCCAGCGAACCCTGAAGCTCGACCACGCCGGGCATTTTCTTGGCGGTTTCGTGCGCAATGATGGCAATTACGTTGTTGTTGATTCGAATCTGCCCGTAGCTGGAACCGGGCGCCTCCAGCACCGAAAGCTCCTGGGGATCGATGACTGCATTTCCTGTTTGATCATTCATTGCCGTACTCCTTGTCGCTTATTGCTAATTTAGAAAATTTTCATGCATGAACTTTTCGAGGAAGGCGGTGTTGTAGGTGCCTTCGATGAAACGGTTGGAGACCAAGAGCGCCTCGCCCAGCGGCACTGTGGTTTTCGGGCCGTTGATGGTGAACTCCTCCAGCGCGCGGCGCAGCCGGGCGATGGCCTCCGACCGATCCTTCCCCTTGGCGATGATCTTGCCGATCATGCTGTCGTAGTAGGGCGAGATCGTGTAGCCGGAATAGACGTGCGAATCGATACGGACACCGGGGCCGCCGGGAAAATGCACCGCCTCGACGGGGCCGGGCGACGGGGTGAAGTTGTTGTACGGATCCTCGGCATTCACGCGGAACTCGATGGCATGGCCGCGAATCACCACATCGTCCTGGGTGAAGGACAGCTTTTCGCCTGCCGCAACGCGGATCTGCTCCTTCATCAAGTCGATGCCGGTCACCTCTTCGGAAACGGTATGCTCCACCTGGATGCGGGTGTTCATTTCCATGAAATAAAACTGCTGGGCAATCTCGTCGTAGAGGAATTCAAGCGTGCCGGCGCTGTCGTAGTTGACGGCTTTGGCGGCCTTGACGGCGGCATCGCCGAGCGCCTTGCGTTCCTCATCGGAGAGCGTCGGGCAAGGGGCTTCTTCCACGAGTTTCTGGTGGCGGCGCTGGATCGAGCAGTCGCGCTCGCCCAGATGGCACACGTTGCCGTGCTTGTCGCCGATAATCTGCACCTCGACGTGCCGGGCGGACTCGATGTACTTTTCCATGAAAAGGTCGGGGTTGCCGAAGGAACTCTCGCCTTCCGCGCTGGCGGCCATGAAACCCTGTACCAGGCTGACATCGTTGCGCGCCACGCGCATGCCTTTTCCTCCGCCTCCGGCAACAGCCTTGAGCAGGACGGGATAGCCCATTTTATGGGCCAGCTTCAGCGCTTCATTGGAATCCTTCAGGACGCCGTCGGAGCCGGGGGTGATCGGTACGCCGGCGGCCTTCATCGTGTCGCGTGCAACGGCTTTGTCGCCCATGTTGCGGATGCAATCCGGCGACGGGCCGATAAAGGTGATGTTGCAATTGCCGCAGATTTCGGCGAAGTGGGCGTTTTCGGCCAGGAAGCCGTAGCCCGGGTGGATCGCATCGACATCGGCCACTTCCGCCGCGCTGATGATGTTGGTGATTTTCAAATAACTTTCGCTCGCGGCGGCCGGCCCAATGCAGATGGCTTCGTCGGCCATCTGGACATGCAGGGAATCCGCATCGGCTGTGGAATAGACCGCGACAGAGCGAACCCCAAGCTCCTTGCAGGCGCGAATTATGCGCAGTGCGATTTCGCCGCGGTTGGCGATCAGTACCTTTTCAAACATGGGCGGACTCCCTTACTTGGGTTCAACTAGGAAGAGCGGCTGCCCGTACTGGACCGGCGTGGCGTCGTCGACAAGGACTTTCCTTATCACGCCCCTGACTTCGGCCTTGATTTCGTTCATGACCTTCATCGCCTCGATGATGCAGACCACGGAATCCTCGGTGACTTCGGTTCCCACCTGGGCGAAGGCATCGGCATCGGGGGCCGGCTTGCGGTAGAACGTTCCAACAATGGGCGAAGGGATTTCGACCAATCCGTCGTCCTCGTCCACCGGAATCGCGGCCGCCACTGGAGCCGCTCCGGCAACCGGAGCCGCCGGTGCGGTGGCATACACCACTTGGGGTTCGCCGCTGCCGCGCTTCATTGCCAATTCAAAATTATCGTCTTTAATCGAGAACTCGGTCAGATCGTTGTCCTTCATCAGCTCTACGATGCGTTTGATTTCCTTGATTTCCATAACCACCCTCTCTTGGTTCAACAAATGTTGCATGTCGGGAAACTAAACAATATTTCCACTCCCTTGCCTAGCCCTAATCCGTATGTTGTTTTTCAATCCCGGGGACATCGGGCAATGAAACCGGAGCCCGGCACCACGGATTGGAAACCCGCTTAAAATATACAAGCAGAACCCTATTATCTACAAGACTCCGCCAGCCCAAACCGGTATATATGCACCGTTCGTCCATAGCTTTCAACGCAAAGGTTCCCCCGGGAAGGACACGAAAATAAAGGAGATCAAATGCAGCATCCGACACTGACCCGCCGGGCCTCCCTGATGGCCACCGCCTGCGCTACCGCCACCACCCTGTTCCCTCCCGCACGCCTCATGGCCGCGCCCAAACCGCTGCGTACCGGCGAGCTTGTCACGGGGCGGAAAATCAGCATAGCGGCGGTCGGCAGCGGCGGAAGGGGCAAATTCGACACCGGCCAGGTGGCGGGAGAAAACATCGTGGCCCTCTGCGATGTCGATTTCGAGCGAGCCAGCGAGACGTTCAACAGCTTCCCGGATGCCAAGCGCTTCCGCGATTTCCGCGAAATGCTCGTCGAAATGGACGATCAGATCGACGCCGTGATGGTCTCGACGCCCGACCACATGCATTTTCCCGCCGCCATGATGGCCATCGAAATGGGCAAGCATGTCCTGGTGCAAAAGCCGCTCACGCACACCGTCGCCGAGGCGCGCCTGCTGGCCGAGGCCGCGCGCAGGCACAAGGTTGCCACCCAGATGGCCAACCAGGGTCACTCGAACGAAGGCACGCGGCTGGTCAAGGAGTGGATCGCGGCCGGAGCGATCGGCGAGGTTCGCGAAGTCCACCTGTGGACCAACCGCCCGATCTGGCCGCAGAACATTCCACTGCCGCAGGAGCGCATGGCTCCGCCGCCGACCCTCGACTGGAACCGCTGGCTGGGTGTCGCGCCCTTCCGTCCCTACAACGAGGCCTACGCCCCCTTCAAGTGGCGTGGCTGGTGGGAATGGGGTTGCGGCGCCATGGGCGACATGGGCTGCCACGTCATGGACGCGAGCTACTGGGCACTGGAGCTCGGCGCCCCCGTGCGCGTCTCCGCCAACGTCGATGGCGGCAATGAATTTTCCTGCCCGGCAGGCTCGGAAATCACCTACGAATTCCCCGCCCGCAAAGGCATGCCGGCCGTGAACGTAAAATGGTTCGACGGCACCCGCCAGCCCCCGCGGCCGGAGGCGCTGGAGGCTGATCGCGAGATGCCCAAAGGAGGCCAAATCTTCTACGGCTCCAAGGGCACCATCATGGCTGCAGGCGACTACTGCGAATCGCCGCGCCTGATTCCCGAAAGCGCGATGAAGGAGATGGTGGGTCCCCCCAAGACGCTTGAACGCGTTCCGGATGGCCACCACGGAAACTGGCTGCGCGCCATCCGGGGCGAGATAGAAGCCTCCGTCTCGAACTTCGACTACGCGGAGCCGCTGACTGAAATGGCGCTGCTCGGCAACGTCGCGATCCGTTCCGGCGTGCCGTTCAAATGGGATTCGAAAACGCTCCGCTGCGACCGCCCCGAAGCCCAGGCCTTCATCGATAAAACGTATCGCGTCTTCTAAAAAAACGACCCACTGCCATGCATTTCCATTTCAACGGAGACCTCAAATAATGAAACATCTGTTCAAAGCGCTCTTCATCAGCACCGCCCTTGGCGGCATTGCCCTGGCCCAGGACATCCAGCTCGCACTACAGGCCTACACCTTCCGCGACCGATCCTTCGTCGAAACCGTCGAGACCGCCAAACGGCTCGGTATCAAATATATCGAAGCCTATCCCGGCCAGCGGCTGGGTGCCGGGTTCGAGGGGAATACCGACTACAATGCCCTTTCGCCTGAAACGCTCAAGCAGCTCAAGGCGTTTGTCGATGGCGAAGGCGTCAAGATCGTGAGCTATGGCGTCACCAAGGCGAAGGACGACGAGCAGTGGCGCAAGCTGATGGAGTTCGCGAAGTTCCTGGGCGTCGGCGTCATCGAGATCGAAGCCAGTGGCGACCGCGCAAAGCTCGATCTGGCCGAAAAAGCCGCGAACGAATACAAGATCAAGGTCGGTCTTCACAACCATACGCAGGCGGACGGGCTTCCCGCCGCCGTGCTTAAACAGCTCGAAGGCCGTGGCGGGTATATCGGCGCGGGCAGCGATATCGGCCACTGGACAAGCACGAATACGCGTCCGCTCGATGGCGTGCGCCTGCTCAAGGGCAGGTTCGTTAGCATGCATCTGGTGGATACCGAGGGGATCGCCAAAGCCAAGATGCGCACGGTTCCCTATGGTTCGGGCGCGGGTGAGATCGCCGCGGTGCTGGACGAGCTGAAGGCGCAAGGCTACAAGGGATACGTCACGCTCGAGTACGAATACATGTCGCCCGACTTGGAAACCGAAGTCGCAGCCTGCGTGCGCTGGTTCAACGCCTACCAGGCGGGCCAGCTCGACAAGAACGGCCAGCTGCCCTTGGCCCATATCGATGCGCTCTGGGCCGGTTTCGTCCCCAACGGCCATCCCGCCACGTGGGATTCCATTAAAGCGAATGAAAACAAAGAAAACCCCGCACACCAGGGAAGCTAGGGCTTGGGATTCGGAAATGGCGACGTACCATTCCAATCTCGGGGTGTATGTTTTGACGGATAGGTTTCGTCTCTTGGTTGCTGGATCTGCGGAACAAGGGCAAAAAACATGAAGGGAAGATGAAACAATGAACAGACGTGCATTTTCATCCACTGTGGCAGCAGCGGCTGCCATCGGAGTCGCGGGGCTTGCTTCAAGGGCAACTGCCGAATCCGCGGAGCCTTTCAAGTTGAACTATGCCCCCGGCTTCCGGCACTTCAAGAACAGCGCCGGCCCCGACCCGATCAACCAGATCAAATTCATGCACGACACCGGATTCCGCGCCATGGAAGACAACGGCATGATGCAAAAGGATCCCGCCTTGCAGCAGAAAATCGGCAACGAGCTTGCGCGCCTCGAAATGACCATGGGCGTTTTTGTGCTCGGCTTCGGCATGAATACCTACATGTTCACCTCCAACCTACCCGATGGACAAAAGAAGGATGCCGACCCTGCCGCCGTGCGGGCCGCCATCAAGGCGGAATGCGAAAAGGCACTGGAAACCCAGAAACGCGTCAACGCCAAATGGTGCACCGTGGTGCCGGGGGCATTCAATCCCAACATCGACTACGACTATCAATTCGCCAATGTCGTCGCCAATCTGAAATATGGCTGCGAAATCCTCGAACCCGCCGGACTCGTGATGGTGCTCGAGCCGCTCAACCACATGAACCATCCGGGCGCTTTCCTCAAAACCGTGCCGCAGGCCTATGCCGTCTGCAAGGCCGTTTCCAGCCCGTCGTGCAAGATCTTGAACGACCTCTACCACGAGCAGATCGAGATCGGAAACCTGATCAACAATATCGATAGCGCATGGGACGAGATTGCCTATATCCAGGTCGGCGATGTGCCCGGCCGCAACGAACCTTCCACCGGCGAAATCAACTACAAGAACGTTTTCAAGCATCTCTACGATAAAGGCTACAAAGGTCTCATCGGAATGGAGCACGGCATCAGCCGCAAGGGCATCGAAGGTGAACAGCGCCTGATCCAATCCTACCGCGAAGTCGACAGTTTCGAAGCATAACCAACAGGGGAAAACCATGAGCGAAGCACTATCCAGCAAGAGAAGAACATTTCTAGCCTCCACGATTGCGACCGGGGCAGGACTCACCATTCTGCCGAGCGGCACGCTCGCCGGATTGGGAGCCGGCGGCAAACTCAACATTGCCCTGATCGGCGCCTATGGCCGCGCCAAGGCGCATTGGGGCAACCTCAAGGGCGAAAACGTCGTCGCCATTTGCGATGTCAATGCCGAAAACCTCGCCTTGGCCGCCGCGGAATTCCCCGATGCCAAGCCATACACGGATTGGCGCAAATGCCTTGAGCAAAAGGATATCGAAGCCGTTGTTTGCTGCACTCCCGACCACCATCACGCCTTCGTCTCCATCTGGGCCATGAACCGCGGCCTGCACGTCTACTGCGAAAAGCCACTCGGCGACTGCGTCCTTGAAGCGCGTGCCGTCCGTGAAACCTATCTGAAAAACAAGGGAAAACTGGCGACCCAGCACGGTACGCAGCGGCACATGTATGAAAACTTCGACCGCGTGGCCGAGCTGGTCAAAGGCGGAGCCATCGGCGAGCTGCAGGACGTACACGCATGGGGCAATCGCACGCATAATATGACGGCCTACCGCCCCGACGCCGGACCGGCACCGAGCACCATCGACTGGAACCAGTGGATCGGCCCAACCCGGATGCACCCCTACAACCCCGAATACTTCACCCCCACCCGGGGACCGGGGTCAAACTGCCTGCAATGGAACATGTTCAATGACTTCGGCAGTTGGCAAATCGGCGACATGGGCAGCCATGTGATGGATCTGGCATGGAACGCCATCGACGCCGACCGGCCCACAAAAATCAAGGCCAGCGGCGATCCCTTCAATCCCGACGTCTGCCCGTCCGCCCTGCAATCCATCTGCGAGATGCCCGCCAACGATTGGCGCGGCAAGATTCGCCTCGTCTGGTACCAAGGCGGCCCGATGCCCAAGAGTCCGTTTGGCCCCATCGACCTGTCCAAGATCGGCCACGGCGTCATGTTCAAAGGCACCAAGGGCGTCATCGTCGCCGACTTCAACAACCGCATCCTGATCCCACTGGGCAAGGACACCGACATGACCTACTACAAGTCCCCCACCCCCGACCAGGTCGCACCGCCGATTGGCGATTTCCAACAGCAATGGATCAACGCCTGCAAGACCGACCTGAAAACCTGTTGCGACTTCGACTATGCCGGCCGTATGGTCGAAACGCTCATGCTCGGTCTCGTGGCACATCAAGCGGGCAAGGAACTCGAATATGATGCTGCAACCGGACTCATCACCAACGATTCAGGCGACTATGCTTCGTTCAAAAAAGAATACCGGGAAGGATGGACTCTCAATGGTTAAAAAATGGATGGCAACAGCGATCTCGCTCATGTTCGTAGCGACGGTCTTGGCGGAAGAAAACTGGATCAACCTGTTCAATGGGAAGAACCTCGACGGCTGGATTGTGAAAGTGGCGGGCGCGAAACTCGGCGAGAATCCCGGAAATATTTTCCGGGTCGAAGATGGCCTGCTGACCGTTTCCTACGACGCATTCGACGAGTTCGGAGATCGCTTCGGCCACATCTTCATCGACCGTCCGTTCACCAACTACCACTTCCGCTGTGAATACCGCTTCATCGGCGAACAGGCCAAAGGCGGTCCCGCTTGGGCCTTCCGCAACAACGGTGCCATGCTGCAGTGCCAACCCCCTGCAACCATGGAACTCCAGCAAAAATTCCCCAACTCCATCGAGTTCCAGTTCCTAGGCGCTTTCGACGATGGCAAGCCACGCCCGACCGGATCGATCTGCACGCCCGGCACCTACGTCGACGTCAACGGGGAAACCATCAAGAAGCATGTGATCAACAGCTCTGAACCGGCATTACCCCCGGGGGAATGGGTTGTGGCCGAGGCGATCGTGAAGGACGGGAAACTCCAGCACCTCATCAACGGCAAAGTGGTCATGGAATACACCAACCCCTGCCTCGACGACGGCACCCCCGTCACTTCCGGCTACATCGCCCTTCAGGCCGAGAACCACCCCACCCAGTTCCGCAACATAGAAATCATGCTGCTCGACTAACCCGGGGCGGCAACGCGTCCCCTATTTCAATTGGTCGACAATGGCTTCCGCCATGCCGATATACGAAGCCGGTGTCATTTCGAGTAGGCGTTGCTTGTCGGCCGCATCCAGTTCCAAGGTCTGGATAAATTGCTGGATGGTTTCCTTGGTAATGGAGGCCTGCCCGCGGGTGAGTTCCTTGAGTTTTTCGTAGGGCTTTTCTATCCCGGCCTTGCGCATGACGGTTTGGATCGGTTCAGCCATGACTTCCCATGCGTTGTCGAGATCGGCGGCGAGTTTTTCTTCACGGAGCTGGAGCTTTCCGAGGCCTTTCATAGTGGACTGGTAGGCAATCAGGCTGTAGCCGAAACCAACACCCATGTTGCGCAGCACGGTGGAGTCGGTCAGGTCGCGCTGGAGGCGCGAGACCGGTAGCTTGGCCGAGAGATGACCGAACATGGCGTTGGCTAGGCCGAGGTTGCCTTCGGAGTTTTCGAAGTCGATGGGGTTGACCTTGTGCGGCATGGTGGACGAGCCGACTTCGCCAGCGATGGTTTTCTGGCCGAAGTAGGCCATGGAGATATAGGTCCAGATGTCGCGATCGAGATCGATGAGGATGGTGTTGAAGCGGCTGATGGCATCGAACAGCTCGGCCATGTAGTCGTGGGGTTCGATCTGGGTGGTGAAAAGGTTTTGCCTGAGGCCCAGCTTCCCTTCGATGATGCCTTTGGCGAGCGCGGTCCAGTCGACGTCCGGATAGGCGGACAGGTGCGCGTTGAAATTGCCAACGGCGCCATTGAGCTTGCCGAGGATCTCGACGGCGGAGGCTTTTTGCATCTGCCGCGCGAGGCGGTCGGCGAATACGGCGAGCTCTTTCCCAATGGTGGTCGGCGAGGCGGTCTGGCCATGGGTGCGTGCGAGCATCGGAACGGATTTCCAAACTTTGGAATAGGCCTTGAGCTGGTCGACGATTTCCTGCTGGTGCGGCTGCAGCGCGGCCAGTCCATCCTTTAGCATCAGCGCATGGGAGAGGTTGTTGATATCCTCGGACGTGCAGGCAAAATGCAGGAATTCCGCAAGCGTTTCGAGCGATGTGCCTTCAATCTTTTGCTTGAGGTAGTATTCAACGGCCTTGACGTCGTGGTTGGTGGTCTTTTCGATGGCCTTGACCTTTTCGGCTTCCTGCGGAGTAAAGTCGTCGGCGATGCCCATCAGCAGGTTGCGCTCCGTGGCGGTCAACTCCCGGCATTCGGGGATGGCGGATTCGGCGCAGAGCGCCATAAGCCAGAGGACTTCGACGCGCACGCGGTTGCGCACGAGGGCGTATTCCGAAAAGCATTCGGTAAGTTCGGCGACCTTCGATGCGTAGCGTCCGTCGATCGGGCTGATGGCTGTGATCATTTATTTCTCCTTGAATTGTAAAACCAGCGGCGAATATAGACGGGAGGGTTGCGATGGGCAAAATAAAAAAGCCTACCGCCCCCACCGCGAGGGACTCCGGCCCGTTCCAAGCCCTATCACCAACTACTTGATCAGCATCATATCAGGACCAAAAAGGTCGCCAGCGTTGAATTTACTGATGAAGCCAGCGTTGGCTTCGAGCAATTCGTGGTCGGACTTCACCTCGATGATCTGTCCGCCAGGGGTGGAAACCGTGATGAGATAACCAAGGTACTCGACACCATTCCTTTTCCGTATCTCTGGTGAACCGAGCGAAAGGCTGGGACCCGAGAACTTGGGGTTGCGCTGCTCGGCGGTGAACCGAACCTGCTCCTGCGTGCGCTGAAGCACGACATAGGCTTTGTTGTCGCCCACCATCCCAATGAGGTAAAGCACGACATTCACGGGCGATACGTAGGGCTCGGATCCGATCTGACGCACTTCGATGCTATAATCAACCACCTGCACCACGCCGAGACCGGTCTTGACCACCGACTCGACCTTGATGTCGGACTTGAGTCCAAGGACTGGCAGAATCCGGCTATCGAGATATTCGATATCGTCGGGGCTGAGGTATGAGCGCGACACCCTGAGTTCGCGTCCGGTTTCGTCGCGCAGAACAACCTTATCCCCGGTTTCCTTGACCAGCTCGGCTTTGAGCTGGCTACCTACATTGCTGGTCCAAATACGTGTTTCGGCCAGCGCAGGCTGTGCGAGAAGGGCGACCAGCGCCCATGCAACGATGTGGCTCTTCATGTCCAACCTCCTTTTGTTTCCCGTTAAACGGTCTGGTAAAACAAAGAAGAAACCAAACTTCCGTATGAAAAGGCCAACGTCCTATGTCTGTAAAATCAGAATCTGCGGCCCGGCAGCTTGTTCCTTGCACGATTGCCGATGCTGTCGTGATTCTGTCCTTCCGGTCCATGCTCGACCGGATTGAATTCCTCGTCAAAGAGGTCTCCGCGCTGCGCAGCAAGGATGACCTTCGCATACTTTTCAAATTCCAATTTACTGCACTTCATCGCCAGCATCTGGCCCGTGCGGTCCTTGACCATGGCAAGATAGCCCTTGTATTCCACCCCGATCTGTTTTCCGGCTTCGAGTTGCTGGAGCTTGGCCCTTCCGCTGGAATAAGTGTACTGGTTTTTGTTCTCGGTTGTGAATCTGAATTTGGACTGGGTGCGTTCCAAAATAACATACCCATCGCGTTCACCCGATTGGCCGATGAGATATACTTCGGATACCAGAGGGGCTTCGTAAGGTGCCGGACTGGTTTTTGCGAGGGTGACTTCAAGTTGGACGGCTTCTTTCTGGATCTGGAAACCCCGCCCGTAGTAGCCATCGCCCAGAGCTTTGTTGTCGCGATCGGTATCGGTGGAAACCTTGATTTCAATGCGAGGGGGAGCCTGCAAAACCGCATATTTCCGATCCTTCGTGTTAAGCGAGTCGAGCGAAACCTTCAGTTCAGACCCATCGCGCTTCAACAATACGACCTTTTCATCCACGACACGGACAAACTCGGCCTCGAGCTGCTTGCCTCCCACATCTGTCCACATCCGATATTCGGAAAAGCCACCCTGAAGAAGTGAAACAAGCAACAACCCCAATACACTACAGATTTTTGAATTCATGTACCTGACCTCACATATTCTCCATGATCCTCATCCAAAAAACGTGGAAGCGTGCTATAAATTGCTTTTCAAATCATGTCATTCCACCCATGGATCCCAACAGGGATGACCACTCATCATGAGCTTTTTGCAATGCATTGGCCCGATGGGAGATACGGTTTTTTATTTCAGAGTCAAGTTGGGCAAACGTTTCAGTATAGCCAGTGGGGATAAAAAGCGGATCATAGCCGAATCCATTGCTTCCGCGCAGCGCTTCAATGATCGTGCCGGGGCAACTTCCATCCAAGGTCTGGACATTTCCTTCAGGATCGGAAAGGGCGATGACGGTACGAAAGCAGGCAGACCGATTCTCCTTTCCCGACAATTCATCCAGAAGTTTGGCATTATTATCGGCATAGTTGCAGTGTTCTCCGGCATAGCGGGCGGAATATACGCCGGGTGCTCCACCAAGCGCGGCAACCTCCAGCCCGGAATCGTCGGCAAGAGTCCAGCAACCCGTGGCTTTTGCCAGTGTCACCGCCTTTTTGATGGCATTGGCTTCGAGCGTTTCACCGTCTTCCACCACATCGGGGATATCCGGGAAATCGAAGGCTGTGCAAACTTCCAACGACTGGAAGTCGAAGATGGCACGTATTTCTTCAAGTTTATGCGCATTACGCGTTGCGATCACTAGTTTCATGCTGGTTTCCCCTTGAAATTTATTGGAATGCGGGTTTTGTTCCGTACTGGCCACTCCCCGAAATCCATCCGGCACGAAAATAGTGCATTGTGTTGGGGGAGAAAAGCAAAAGAGCCGGGTTCATCGGTAAATCCAACAAGTCAAAATCGTTGAGGAAAGTGCAGATTGATATGTGCAATGCAAAAAAAAGACCTTGAATCCTGAGATTCAAGGTCTGAAAAAATAAAACCGGCTACGTGCTACTCTCCCAAGGTCTAACCCTTAGTACCATTGCCGCTGAGGCTCTTCACTTCTGTGTTCGGGATGGGAACAGGTGTTGCTTCCTCGCTATGGTAACCGGAAAACTGTTTAAAATGGAAAACAATTGCATAATATTGGAATTACTGCAGCGCATGTACGCTTTAAAAAATTTAAGATCAAGCCTCACGGCTAATTAGTACTGGTAAGCTTCATACATCACTATACTTTCACACCCAGCCTATCAACGTCCTAGTCTTGAACGAGCCTTTAGATGATCCGAAGATCAAAGGGAAGTCTTATCTCAGAGGGGGCTTGGCACTTAGATGCTTTCAGCGCTTATCCTTTCCATGCATAGCTACCCAGCGATGCTCCTGGCGGAACAACTGGCGCACCAGCGGCATGTTAATCCTGGTCCTCTCGTACTAAGGATTAATCTCTTCAAACTTCCTGCGCCCACGGCGGATAAGGACCAAACTGTCTCACGACGTTCTGAACCCAGCTCGCGTACCGCTTTAATTGGCGAACAGCCAAACCCTTGGGACCTTCTCCAGCCCCAGGATGCGATGAGCCGACATCGAGGTGCCAAACGATTGCGTCGATGTGGACTCTTGGCAATCATCAGCCTGTTATCCCCGGAGTACCTTTTATCCGTTAAGCGATGGCGCTACCACTAGCAACCACCGGATCACTTAGACCTGCTTTCGCACCTGCTCGACTTGTAGGTCTCGCAGTCAAGCACCCTTATACCTATACGCTCTTCGCATGATTGCTGACCATGCTGAGGGTACCTTTGTGCTCCTCCGTTACTCTTTTGGAGGAAACCGCCCCAGTCAAACTGACTCTCAGACACTGTTCCACGCCCTGTTTCAAGGGATCGTGGTTAGAATTCCGATATACCGAAACTGGTATTTCACCGATGGCTCCATGCATCCTGACGAATACACTTCAAAGCCTCCCAGCTATCCTACATACGAAACATCAAAATCCAATGTCAGATCACAGTAAAGGTTCACGGGGTCTTTCCGTCCTGCCGCGGGTATCCGGCATTTTCACCGGAACTACAACTTCACCGAGATTGCTGTTGAGACAGTGCGAAGATCGTTACACGATTCGTGCAGGTCGGAACTTACCCGACAAGGAATTTCGCTACCTTAGGACCGTTATAGTTACGGCCGACATTCACCGGGGCTTCAGTTCAGAGCTTCGACCGAAGTCTAACCCCTTGCTTTAACCTTTCGGCATTGGTCACGTGTCACACCATATACATCCTCTTGCGAGTTAGCATAGTGCTATGTTTTTGATAAACAGTCGCCATCGCCATTTCTCTGCGCCTCATCCGAGCTTTGTAAGTAAATTACTAACCCGATTGAGGACCCCTTCTTCCGAAGATACGGGGTTAATTTGCCGAGTTCCTTAACAGCTTTTCTCTCGCGCGCCTTGGTATACTCTACCCTCCCACCTGTGTCGGTTTTGGTACGGTCGCTTCATGCTCAACGTTTAGGAGATTTTCTTGGCAGCATGGTATCAGCCAATCCGCTTTGTCCGAAGACTCCACGTCCCATCGCATCTCAGGCAAACATCCGCGGATTTACCTACGGAATACCCTACGTGCTTAGACCACCATTTCCAATCGGTGGCTGACCTAACCTCCTGCGTCCCTCCATCACTCACATGCAGCGGTACGGGAATATTGAACCCGTTTCCCATCGACTACGCTTTTCAGCCTTGCCTTAGGGGCCGACTAACCCTGGGCGGACGAACCTTGCCCAGGAAACCTTAGGATTTCGGCGGACAGGATTCTCACCTGTCTTATCGTTACTCATGTCTGCATAATCACTTGTGTACAGTCCAGGTTCGGTTCCCCGTTCCCTTCAACCCGGTACACAACGCTCCCCTACTGCTTTGAAATACATCAAAACCCGCAGCTTCGGCAGATAGTTTAAGCCCCGATCATTTTCGGCGCCAAACCTCTCGACCAGTCAGCTATTACGCTTTGTTTAAATGATGGCTGCTTCTAAGCCAACATCCTGGCTGTCTCTGAAATCTGACATCCTTCACCACTTAACTATCGTTTAGGGGCCTTAGCTGGCGGTCTGGGCTGTTTCCCTCTCGACTACGAAGCTTATCCCTCGCAGTCTGACTCCCGACGTGACGTCCACGGTATTCGGAGTTTGACAACTCTCAGTACCCCGGGAGGGGCCATTAAGTAATCAGTGCTCTACCTCCGCGGATTGCATTCGTCGAGGCTATCCCTCAAGGTATTTCGGGGAGAACCAGCTATCACCGAGTTTGGTTAGTCTTTCGCTCCGACCCACAAGTCATCCAAGAATTTTTCAACATTCACTGGTTCGGTCTTCCACTTCCTATTACGGAAGCTTCATCCTGCTCATGGGTAGCTCACTCGGTTTCGGGTCCACCGCATGCGACTATATCGCGCTATTAACACTCGCTTTCGCTTCGGCTCCGCATCGTAGATGCTTAACCTTGCCACATACGGTAACTCGCAGACTCATTATGCAAAAGGCATGCGGCCACCCCGAAGGGCTACCACAGTTTGTAAGCGTACGGTTTCAGGTTCTATTTCACTCCCCTAAAAGGGGTTCTTTTCACCTTTCCCTCACGGTACTAGTTCACTATCGGTCATCAGTTAGTATTTAGCCTTAGGAGGTGGGCCTCCTGTATTCAGTCAGAGTTTCACGTGTTCCGACCTACTCGGGATACCACTAGGCCCTGTCAGGATTTCGCATAAGGGGCTATCACCCGCTATGGCCGGTCTTTCCAAACCATTTTGCTATCCATCGAGATACCACATTGTGGTCCACACCCCACCCTGTAAACAAGGTGGTTTGGGCTGTTCCGCGTTCGCTCGCCACTACTTACGGAATCACTATTGTTTTCTTTTCCTCCGGTTACTGAGATGTTTCACTTCACCGGGTGTCGCTTCGATGCACTATTTTATTCATACACCGATAACAGAGCATTACCCCTGCTGGGTTTTCCCATTCGGAAATCTCCGGATCAAAGAGTTTTTGCCTCTCCCCGAAGCTTATCGCAGCTTAACACGTCCTTCATCGCCTACTGATGCCAAGGCATTCACCGTACGCCCTTAGTAGCTTGATCAAATCAAACATGCTACATAAGTAACATATATAAAGTATACATACGCTTGTTGCAGTTATCCAATATTATGCAATTGTCAAAGAACACTCCGCCGAAGCGGAAAAGTGGTTGAAATACAAGACATTCAATCGACCAGAAGTGGTGGGCGTGACAGGAGTCGAACCTGTGACCTCGTCCTTATCAGGGACGCGCTCTAACCAACTGAG
The DNA here is from genome assembly GCA_021734345.1 of Kiritimatiellales bacterium. GTDB lineage: Bacteria > Verrucomicrobiota > Kiritimatiellia > Kiritimatiellales > Pontiellaceae > Pontiella. The sequence continues at coordinate 17,820 of JAIPJC010000020.1, forward strand.
CTACACGCCCGCATCCTAGAATGGTGGAGGTAAACGGGATCGAACCGATGACCTCCTGAATGCAAATCAGGCGCTCTCCCAGCTGAGCTATACCCCCAGAGTGGTCTTATGTCTTGTTGAACGACTCATAAACGACTTCGCTCCAGAAATGGTGCGGTTTGTTAGCCAAAAACTTTCTGAGCAAAGGTTTCCCCATGCTCCGTCCCGAAGGACGTTACCCTAGCTCCAATCTTGCGATTGGGCTGCTCCTTAGAAAGGAGGTGATCCAGCCGCAGGTTCCCCTACGGCTACCTTGTTACGACTTCATCCCAGTTACCTATCACACCTTAGGCGCCTTCCCCCTTTAACAGGTTGGATCAGCGACTTCGGGTGCAACAAACTTCCATGATGTGACGGGCGGTGTGTACAAGACCCGGGAACGTATTCAAGGCGTCGTAGCTGATACGCCTTTACTAGCGATTCCAACTTCATGTAGTCGAGTTTCAGACTACAATCCGAACTGGGGGCGATTTTGAGGATTTGCTCCACCTCGCGGTTTGGCTTCCTATTGTATCGCCCATTGTAGCACGTGTGCAGCCCTGGACATAAGGACCATACTGACTTGACGTCATCCCCACCTTCCTCCTGTTTTCACAGGCAGTCTGTTTAGAGTTCCCACCATTACGTGCTGGCAACTAAACACAGGGGTTGCGCTCGTTGCGGGACTTAACCCAACACCTCACGGCACGAGCTGACGACAGCCATGCAGCACCTGTATAGCACCCTCGAAGGCTACGTCCCTTTCAGGTCGTATGCAGCTATATGTCAAGTCCAGGTAAGGTTCTTCGCGTTGCATCGAATTAAGCCACATGCTCCACCGCTTGTGCGGGTCCCCGTCAATTCCTTTGAGTTTTAATCTTGCGACCGTACTCCCCAGGCGGTGCACTTAATGCGTTAGCTCAGACACAGAAAGGGGTAAATCCTCCTACGTCTAGTGCACACCGTTTACGGCTAGGACTACAGGGGTATCTAATCCCTTTCGCTACCCTAGCTTTCGTCCATGAGCGTCAGTATCTGTCCAGAGAAGCGCCTTCGCCTCCGGTGTTCCACTTGATATCTACGCATTTCACCGCTACACCAAGTGTTCCCTTCTCCCCTCCAGTACTCTAGTCCGGCAGTTTCGAATGCAATTCCACAGTTAAGCTGTGAGCTTTCACATCCGACACACCGGACCGCCTGCGGACCCTTTACGCCCAGTAAATCCGAACAACGTTCGCCACCTCTGTATTACCGCGGCTGCTGGCACAGAGTTAGCCGTGACTTCCTCTGCAGGTACTATCAAGTAGCATTGCTATTAGTAATGCTACCCTTACTCCCTGCTGACAGGAGTTTACAACCCGAAGGCCGTCTTCCTCCACGCGGCGTCGCATGTTCACACTTTCGTGCATTGACAATGATTCTCGACTGCAGCCTCCCGTAGGAGTCTGGGCAGTGTCTCAGTCCCAGTGTTGCTGATCATCCTCTCAGACCAACTACCCGTAAGCCTTGGTGAGCCGTTACCTCACCAACTAGCTGATAGGATATGGGCTTATCCCTAAACGACAGGATCCGAAGATTCCCCGCCTTTAAACAGGCCACCATGCGATGGCTGATCACATCCGGCATTACCTACCGTTTCCGGTAGCTATTCCGAACTTAGGGGCAAATTACCCATATATTACTAACCCGTTCGCCGCTCTCATTAAAAGTTTCTCTTCCGAAGAATTGAAACTTAAAAATCCCGCTCGACTTGCATGCCTAATCCACGCCGCCAACGTTCGTTCTGAGCCAGGATCAAACTCTCCATTAAATATAAAAATGGTTGATCCTATAATCTCAATTTAAAACTCGATTCCCCTTAGAAGAGGGAACCGGATTGCTTTAACAGTTTAAAAGCAATTGGCTTTAACAAACCGCACCACTTCTGATTCGAAGTAATGCTTATTTTTATGAGTCATTCAGTTTTCAAAGAACAAAAATGCTTCAACTTTTTGCCGTATGTTTCAGCGGCCTTTCCGTTGAAGCGGCGGACAACTTATCAAACTCGTTGATGATGTCAACCGCTATTTTGTAAAAAAGTTTTTCAAGAACATTTGCCGGAAACTCACTGCCACTCAAAGTGGCTTATCTGTTTCAAACAAGGCGGGTCATAGTATCGATCCAAATGGATCATGCAACCCTTATGTTCAACTTTTTTTCAATGTATCAAAGATCGGTTTTTGCTGCCGTATCCGGCGGCTCCTCGTCCAGCCTGCATCGTGTGTTTCAACGACCGGTTTGTTTGAACAAGGCGGGCTATAGTAGCGATCGGTTTCAATCGCGCAACCCGAAAATCAAATTATTTTAGTTACCTAAAAAGAACAATTTCGTTGTCGCTCTTTCAGCGACGTGCCGTTCCGTGATCGCCTCAAATGCGGCAGATTCGTTGTGAACAGGCGGCGAATAGTACGCGGATTGATTTTTCTCGCAACCGTTTTTTTAACTTAATTTTAACTCCACCCACAACTCGCTCATATGCGGCATGTTGCGAAATAACAAAAACCGTTATTTAAGCCATAAAACAGCAGTCCGCGGTGACATTGCGTGCATTCCCATGACTGGAACATCCACCTTTCAGGCCTTGCCAAGCTGCCAACCATGATATTCAAGGAGTCTCCGATCAGCCCTGATTCTTGTCCAATTGCAGGGCACAGGACTTCGATTGGCTATGGAGGACTGGCCAAATATTGCGAAATCACTCCAGGTGGGATTCAGTCCACTGCGCTGCATGGCGGCTACCTTTATTCCGCCAAGGCTGCCTGCTTCCGTGCCCTGCGCACATCAATGAAGCTTTTAATAAAGGACACCAGAGCTATCACCGTCGAAAGGATCATCACCGAAACGCGCATGATCGCCATGCCGTCTTCCCGCCCGATCGAAGCCGTTAGTGGCTTAATCAAACCAACCAGAATCAGCAGCGTCAAAAGCACCGCGATGTGGGCCACGATCTTGTTCTCTTTTTTGACTCCCTTATAGAGGGAAAGGATCACCACCCCGAACACCACCGGAATCAATGCCGTTTTCGATGGTGTTTCCGATCCCAAATACCCCCACAACCCCAGCCCAATCAAAACAACCGCATTTATTAAAAATGCCGTATGTGCCTTCATGTTCATTCCTTTGTTAATCATATAATACCGATACAGTCCTTAATGAGGAAGCACCATACAAACGACATGACGACGGAGCAAGCCGTATCGCCCCCGCAACCGTCCCAGCCTCTTTATAAAGGGTACGCCGGCAAACCCCGCCGCCGACTTGACAGGAGGGCATATGCCTATAAAATGTCAGGTTGCTGAGGAGGGCGCATAATGACGGAAGCGGATGATCAAATTATTGAAGAAGCGCGATTGGCCCTTCATGGCCGCATTCTGCGCTGCCCTTTAGGCGAGAATCCCAATGACTGCCCCCTTCATGACCTTCGCTTGAAACCGATAGAAGAACGTCTGGCTTGGCTGGAAGCCAGACCCGATCCAGAGGTGGTGGAGTTGTACATTCAACACGTCATGTGCATGAAGCGCAAGCTGACCGAACAAGCCGATCCGGGCATCACTTCAGCGTATCGACAAGAAACTCTGTAAAGCGTCGCCACGATTTCTTATCGGCATCTTCACGATAACTTTCCGACCCAAAAACAGTCCACGCGTGAGGAGCGCCGCCGTAGGTAATCATTTCGTTCGACACGCCGGCCTGCTCCAGGTCATTCGATAGCTTGGCAAACTGATCCAGCGTAACATTCGTATCTGCCGAACCGTGCTGGATCAAAACCTGCCCCTTGGTTTTCGAATAATCCTGCCCCTCCGGCAGCGCCAATCCTCCATGGAATGTAGCAAAGCCTTTGAGGTCGGCACCCGAGCGGGCAAATTCGAGTACAGCCGTCCCGCCAAAGCAATATCCCATCGCCACGCATCGGCCAACATTTCCTCCATGAGACTTCGCAGTATCCAGCGCACCCTGCATCAGCAAACGCATTCTGGCACGATCGGCATCCAACTCGCCCGTGCACTTGCGCTTATCCTTCAACTCCGTAGGCCGGATTCCTTTGCCAAAGAGGTCGGCGCAAAAAACCGCATAGCCCAGTTCGGAAAGCATTTCGGCGCGTTTGACCTCATAGTCCGTCAAACCGTCCCAGTCATGAACCAGCAGTACCAGCGGGGATTCGGGCGATGCCGCTTCGAAATAGCCCTCGTAGGATTGGCCCGCCACGTCATAGGTAATCCAGCTTCCGGCTTGGACTGGAGAAAGTGCGGCGAACAACACCAGAGAAGAAAACAACCATATCTTCATGACCGACCTCCGTGGGGTTAAAAATGCATGACTGGCGAACGCCCAGAAGACTACACACCAGCGGGAAATCGGCAAGCCATATCCGGTCGATCCAAGGACTGGGAAATATGGGGTTCGGTCGTTCGGCCAAACGCAATCAACCTTCGAGCAGGACGCGCACAACGTCGGCGGCGGAAAAGTCCGTCTGGCCGGAAGCACAAAAGCGTCCCACGCCGGCAAGGTCATCACCCATCGTGATCAGGCAGGGTTCGTCGGTACCGTCTGGCAAGCGTTGCGGCATTCCGACATTGGCGATCAGCGCGTTGCAAAGGCACTTGCGCCCCACCGTATCTTCCAACCGCCCGCCCTTGGCCACATAAGCCGCGACCGGCTCGGCCGGACATCGGTAGCCAATTTTTCCGTCGGCACGCCGATAGGGCTGGCGCAGCAGGCCGAGATCGCACACGCGCTGGCGCTTCTGGTAGACGGCATCGTCCGACAGGCTGCCAGCCAGTTCCGCCACCTTGAAAGGGAATCCGGTCGGCGATGCGAGCGCATCGGTAACAACACGCGCTTCGCCAGCGAGTGCCTGTTGGATCAACTCGCGGCGCACTTCGGGCATTAGCCCGGATTCCTCGCACAGCGCAAAAGCCGTGCCCACCTGCACACCGCACGCGCCCTCCGCCAGTGCCCGCCGCATTCCTTCGGGTGAACCAATCGACCCCGCCAACCAGAACGGCAGCCCCATATCGCGGAACGCCGCCAAGTTTGCAACGTCGCGGACACCATAAATCGGCTCGCCAGCCTCGTTCCATGTAGCCTTCCCGCGTGGCGGAGCATTGTGTCCTCCCGCCAAATTGCCCTCGACGATAAATCCATCGATTGGCCCATTCGCCTTGCGCAGGAGAATCGAGGCCAGCGCTTCCGAAGAGACGATCGGCAGGAAATCCGGACGGGCCAGAACGCCAGGCAGTACGTCATCCTCGATGAAGTGCGCTGGATCGAACACCAGATTGAACGTCTCGCCCTTCCCGTCCGCCCCGGCAATATAGATTGGATAGACGGCCGCTTCGTGCCTGGAAAGCGCGGCCAGAACACCCGGAACAGCCAATGGAATGCCGGCACCCATGACGACAACCGCCACCCCGGCCAACAAAGCCCCGTAGATAGATGCCAGATGGGGCAACTGGAGTTTTTCAAGATAGTTTATGCCAACCGGATTCGAATGCCCTTCCCTTGCGAGAAATACTTCCACGAAATTCCCGACGATACACAGCTCCAGCGGTTCGCGCCGCCCTTCAAGGCTATGCATGTTGAACTTCCGGTATGGCGTGTCCTTCGACTTTCCGCCGGGAATGAAGTACGCATCCAGAACATGTTGCGCCATCCGAGGGAAAGGGAAATGTTCAAGCGCACGCCGAACGTGCCCTCCCAAATCCCCATCCTGCAACCGGCGCGCAACAACGCCGTCGAGCGCAGTCCCGGAGACAACCCCGAGCTGTCCGATCCGCGAAACCGCCTGAGCCAGACGCCAATTGGAGACACTGGCTCCCATTCCTCCTTGGAGGACTTTTGGATGTTCAATTTGCATATCGGGAAGGAATATGATTTTTTCGTACGGGAATTACGATGATAATCGTAAAGAGAGGTGACTCCTTTTACATCCAATGCTGCCACCCTTGAAGAGAGAGTCCACTATGAACACAACCATTGCCCCATCAACCCTCGGGTTTCTCCTCGTTGCAAGCCTCGTCCATGGCGCGGCTCAACCATCCCAAGACAAGAAACTCGTTATCGATGAGAGCGGTCGCAAACCGCACGTTGCCAAAAAAATGGTCATCGACAAGGTGTGGGCGGGACATCCGGTCGGATTTTGCCTGCTGACCGAGGGCCGGTTCCAGTATGCGGCGTACTACAACGCCGACCGGCAAATGGTTGTGGCTTCGCGGCAGCTTGGCGAGGATGGCTGGATCAAGTTCATGCCGCAAACGGACTACAAGCAGCCGCCCAAGACCGGATCGCCGGCCAGTGCGATCCTCGGATGGGACAGCCACAACTATATAACCATGGCCTTGGATGAAAACGGATTCATCCATCTCAGCGGCAACATGCATGTGGACAACCTCACCTATTTCCGTTCCACCAAACCGTACGACATCACGACCCTCGTCCAGACCAAGTCCATGACCGGTTCGCTGGAAGACCGCTGCACCTATCCGAAGTTTATGAAAAACGCCGGCGGCGCCTTGATCTTTACCTACCGCCACGGCAGCAGCGGCAACGGCAACCAGATATACAACATCTACAACGCCGCCACGCAAGCATGGTCGCGCCTTCTCGACACGCCTCTCACCGATGGCAAAGGCCTACGCAACGCCTATATCCTAGGGCCGCAACTCGGCCCGGACGGCTGGTACCACATATCATGGGTGTGGCGCGAAACCTTCGATTGTTCGACCAACCACGATCTCTCCTACGCCAAAAGCAAGAATCTGGTCGACTGGTACACCATTGCCGGGAAAAAAATCGCCCTGCCGATCACGCTTGAAACGTCCGGCGTCATCGTGGATCCGGTTCTCGAGAAAGGCGGCATCCTGAACGGCTCCGGAAGAATCGGATTCGATCAAAAGAAAAATGCCGTGCTGGCCTACCACAAATTCGACGCCAACGGAAACAACCAGGCCTACTGCGCCCGGGCCGAAAACGGTGCATGGCAGATCAAGCAACTCACCGACTGGGACTATCGGTGGTACTTTGACGGCGGCGGAACAATCCAGTCCGAACTAAGCATTGGTACGGTGCAACCGCGGAAGGACCAATATCTGGAGCTTCACTACTCGCACAAGAAATACGGCGGAGGAACCTGGCTGCTGGACGACCAGTTGAACATCTGCGGCACAGTCAACAAACCAAGCCAGCTCCCATCATCAGTCGGCAAAGTGCAAAGCAGCTTTCCGGGCATGGCCGTTAAACGGGCGTACGATGACGCCGCTGCGGACGGTCAGGATGTGGTCTACCTTCTAAGCTGGGAAACGCTGCCGCAAAACCGCGATCTCCCCCGCGAAGGCGATCTGCCGGAACCTTCCGACCTAACCCTCTATGAAATCCGGTACGAACGGGAATAATGCATGGAAATTGTATCGCCCCACCCAGCGGCCGAACGATAAAAATCACCAGACAGAAGAATAAAACTGGCAATCAGCGGAGACAGCAATGGACTCATCGACTATCTTGATCGGCGTGCTACTCGGGGCCATCGGGTGCGGATATATTGTCTATGGCCGGAAGCAACTGCACAGCATGGCCTTGGTTTCGGGCATCCTGCTCTGCATCTTCCCCTACTTCGTCGCCAACATCTGGCTGGCCCTGCTGATCGGGGTCCTGCTGATGCTCCTGCCGCGCTTCATCGATTTTTAGCGCGGCTCATTCTCCGGGCCGCGACCAAACGATACTTCCACCAGCCGCACTTCGCCCTGGAGGAATCCGGTTTCCCGGTAGTAGGAAAAATACATCACACGACCGTCCGACCTGGAAAACTCATCGTGCGACAGACCGGAATAGCACCATTGGTTGGTGTTCGTGGGCGGAATGCAGTCCACCGCGTTCAACGGATCGGACCACGGCCCTTCCAGATGCTTCGCCGTGCGGACGACGATCCGGTTTTCGAGCGGAGCACTGTAGACCGCCAGATACCGTCCAAGCCACCGGTTCCATGAAACACTCATCATCGGCGCACCTTCGAACACCGGAACCGCCTGCCGCCAGTCGGCGCTCCACTTTCCTTTTCCGGAGTAAAACCGCCACGCGGAACGGTCAAGCGCCTGATCGAACGGAGCCCGGGCGAGCGTCATCGGCCAGGCAAGCCACTTGGACTCGCAGCCAAAGACATACAGCATCCCGTCTTCCACGATCGCGCAGTCGCCCCACGGCGAATCCCCGGCCGGGAACAGCATGGTCGGATGTTCCGCACCGGGGTGGATCACCGGGCGAACCGGATGTTCGTCAAGCCGGTTCCAGACCGCGATTGAACGTCCGACCGAGTGGAAATCCCACTGCCCGTTCGGCCCGCCGAAAATTTTATTATAAAAAACATAGGCCTTCTCGCCGTCCGGCGAAACCACAACCGGACCAGGCCAAAGCCCCCAGCGGCTCCGGCTTCCTTCCGGAACCTCCGTTGTGAAGTGCTCTCCGTTGTAGCGGGCTTCTGTTTCCGTAAAAGGCAGGAACTCGTACGGCACGCCGTTCGTATCCACCGGTTCGGCCAGATCCTGTAGATTATCCCGTGCATCCCGGTCACCGGTCTGGCACCAGGTACTGGTTCGCCACTGCGAGCCGTCCACGCCTTTTTTCTGCATGATGGAATCGCCGAACACCCAAACCGACTGCCCTTGGAATTCCGCACTATAGCCGCCGTCCCGCCCGCGAATGGCCTCGATGAATTTCATCGGGCCGAGGTCGCGCGCCACCTCAATCCGCACCTCGGACGGAATCCCCGACTTGCGCCACGCCGGCTCCGAAGAACATCCGACACATGTCAGCACAACCAACACCACGACGGAATTTAATGCCAAGCCATTCATACGACCTCCTGAGATTCAGAAACCATACTCAAACCCACAGCTGCCGGTCGAGAGTCCGTCGGCGAAATTCGCGATAGCGGAGCCTACCGAGCTGATTTGGCGTTTTCAAGAATTGAAATTTATCTACCACACGCTCAACCTCGCCCTTCGCCCCGCCTTTGTCCCGTCCGCGCTTTGTAGAGTCGCTCCGAAAAGCCGCCTCCCTCTTCAAAGTCCTGGGCTTGCCGATCAAGCAGCCGTTCCGCCAACCAATGTGCCTGCGCGGCCAGGATGGCTCCAAGATTCGCGGCGCGTTCTTCATGGCATTGTTTTACGCCCGATGCGTTTATCCACGCCGCAGCCTCTTCCAAGGTTTGGGGCCGCAGGCTGCGCGCTTCCTCGAAAGCGGACTCGCCTTGTTGCCAATGGTTCAGATGGCGGCGCTTCAGATGTTTCACATAATCCTTCTGGAGTTCCCCCAGACTCGAACGCGCCACGTTGGTTAGATTCATTTCCAGCTTCTTGGTTGTTGCGCTATCTTCGCTGCCTTCGGCCAGGTTCTGATAGCCGCTCCTCGCCGCCTGCACCATCTGGTCGTGATGGCGATCCTTGAATGGAATGTAGCGCTCGCAAAACCGGCAGGTGAAGTCGTAGCAGAGCTCGGAAACCTGATAGGCCTTCAGCTTGCGGAACCCGCTGTGCTTGCCGTAGACCCGTCCAGCAGACTCCGAGTTCATTGCCCTTTTATCGGGTTGGTTTTCCATTTTCCTTCTCCTGTTTACGGACAGAACCGACGAAACAGAGTCTCCCGCCGTTGTGTCTGTTCAGTCCGTTTCTCCATTTCTTCAAACCCAAAGCTGCCGGTCGAGCGTCCGGTATTGGATGGCTTCGGAAATGTGATTCGGCTTGATGATGTCCGAGGCATCGAGATCGGCGATGGTGCGGGCGACTTTCAGGATGCGGTCGTAGGCGCGGGCGCTGAAGTTGAGGTCGGACATGGCGGTGCGCAGGATCTGTTCGGCATCGGGTTCCATGCGGCAGACCTGGTGCAGGGTCTTGCTACGCATGTTGGCGTTGCAATGGATGCCGGGATGTTTCTTGTAGCGCTCCTGCTGGATTTCACGGGCGCGGACGACGCGCTCGCGGATGGCGGCGGACGGCTCGCCTTTTTCGAGTTTGGTGATCTGTTCGTAGGAGATGGCGGGCACTTCGACGTGGATGTCGATACGGTCGAGCAGCGGGCCGGAAATCTTGCTGCGGTAGCGCGCAATCTGCATGGGCGAGCAGCGGCACTCGCGCTTGGGGTCGGTCTGGTAGCCGCACGGGCACGGGTTCATCGCGGCCACAAGCATGAAGCGGCAGGGATAGGTGACGCTCGCCGCGGCGCGGGCGATGGTGACTTCGCCATCCTCTAGCGGCTGTCGCATGACTTCGAGCACACTGCGCTGGAACTCCGGCAGTTCGTCGAGGAACAGCACGCCGTTATGGCCAAGGCTGACCGCGCCGGGCATCGGGTTGGTACCGCCGCCAAGCAGCCCGGCGTCGGAAATGGTATGGTGCGGCGAATGGAACGGGCGACGCGCCACCAGCGCCTGATGCGATTTGAGCGAACCGGAAATGCTATGGATCTTCGTCGTCTCCAACGCTTCGTCGAGCGACATCGGCGGCAGGATGGAGGGCAGCCGCTTGGCAAGCATGCTTTTCCCGGTGCCGGGCGGGCCGATCATCAGGCAGTTGTGTCCACCGCTGACGGCCACCTCGATGGCGCGCTTGGCGAACTCCTGCCCCTTCACATCGGCGAAGTCGTCCTCGTAGAGACTGTTGGCTTCGAAGACGGAGCGGATATCGAGCTGGTAGGGTTCGATCTTGATGTCCTGGTTGAGGAAGTCGGCCGCTTCGCGCAGGTTGCGGACGGGGAAAACCTTGATGCCGTCGACCACCGCCGCCTCTTCGGCGTTCTCTGCCGGAACCATGATGGCTTTGATACCGGCATCGCGCGCCATGATGGCGATGGGCAGGATGCCGCGTACTTTCCGTACCGCCCCGCTGAGCGCCAACTCGCCAACGATGGCGATGCGCGGCAGCAGGTCCGGCTTCATGTCGTCGAGCGCGGCGATGATGCCCAACGCAATGGGCAGGTCGAAACTCGGCCCCTCCTTCTTCATGTCGGCCGGGGCGAGGTTGATGGTGGTGCGCCCCATCGGCGGACGGAACCCGGAATTGATCAGCGCCGTCCAGACGCGGTCGGAGCTTTCCTTCACCGCGGCGTCGGGCAACCCGACAATCACCACCTTGGGTTCGCCGTGCCCCGCATTGACCTCGATTTCGACGGGATAGGCGTCGATCCCGTACACCGCCCCCGAATTGACTTGTGAAAGCATCGAAAACTCCCGGTTTGGAAACAATAAACTTGCAAACAGTAAACCGTTTTAAATGACGAAAAGAAATGGCAAATTGGCGCGCATTTTTCCAGACATTGGGAATCCTCTCCCCTATTCTTCCGGCAACCAATAACCAACAACAACCAGCAACGAACAACCGACCTATGAGCGCGCAAGAAGATACCGACAACCTGGAAGTGGAAATCGTGCAGGAACTGGAAATGCCCGACATTCTCCCGGTCATGCCGCTGAAAAACTTTGTCCTGTTCCCCCACATGGTCGCCCCGCTGGTCATCACGACCGGGCAATCGAAAAAGCTGGTGACGGAACTATCGACCCGTACGCCGCACTTCATCACCGCCCTCCAGCGCGGCGACGAAATCGACGAGGCCAACCTGCGAAAGGACGACCTCCACCGCATCGGCTGCGTGGCGCGTTTGATCAAGACCCTCAACTTTCCCGATGGCTCGACCCACATCCTCGTCGAGGGCCTCTCGCGCTGCGAGTTGAAGAAGGTGACCACCAGGACGGGCTATCCAACCGCAACCTTCACCATGATCGAAGAGTCCAAGGACACCTCGCTCGAAATGGAGGCGCTCGTCCGCAGCGCATCGGAAAAGTTCCAGCAAATCGTGACGATGTCGCCGAACCTGCCGGACGAACTCGTCGTGGCGATCTACAACATGAATGCGCCGCAGCAGCTCTCCGACCTAATCGCCACCAACCTGCCGATCCCGGTCGATGAGCAGCAAAAGCTGCTGGCCGACAATCGCCCCATCCGCCGCCTCAAGACGCTGATGGAATTCCTCAACCGCGAATTCCAAATCCTGAAGCTCGGCAACAAGATCCAGAGCAAGGTCAACGAATCCTTCACCAAGACGCAGCGCGAAATCTTCCTTCGCGAACAGCTCCGGACCATCCAGAAGGAACTGGGCGAAGACGATCCGCAGGCCGCCGAACTGCTTGAGCTCGAAAAAACACTCGGCGAAGCCAAGCTCTCGAAAGAGGCGCGCGCCGCGGCCGACAAGGAATTCCAACGGCTTAAATCCGTACCCCCGGCCTCGCCCGAACACGGCGTTATCCGCACCTATCTCGACGTGCTTTCCGAGCTCCCCTGGGACAAGGGCACCGAAGACCACCTCGACATTCTCGCCGCCGAAAAAATCCTCAACCAGGATCACTATGGCTTGGAGAAGGTCAAGGAGCGCATCCTCGAATACCTCTCCGTGCTCAAGCTCAAGAAGGATATGAAGGGGCCGATCCTCTGCCTCGCCGGACCGCCCGGTGTGGGAAAAACATCGCTCGGAAAATCGGTCGCGCGCGCGCTGGGCCGCGAGTTCGTCCGCATGTCGCTCGGCGGCATGCACGACGAGGCCGAGATCCGCGGCCACCGCCGCACCTATATCGGCGCCATGCCCGGCCGCATCATCGAAAGCATCCGCCGTTGCGGCGCCAACAACCCCGTCTTCATGCTCGACGAGATCGACAAGGTCGGCAACGACTTCCGCGGCGACCCCGCTTCGGCCCTGCTCGAAGTGCTCGACCCCGAACAAAACTCGACCTTCAACGACCACTACCTCGACGTGCAGTTCGATCTCTCCAAGGTATTGTTCATCACCACCGCCAACATGCTCGACACCATTCCCGGCCCGTTGCGCGACCGCATGGAAGTCATCCGCATCTCCGGCTACACCCTGCAGGAAAAGGTGCACATCGCCCGCCGCTTTCTCGTTCCCAAGGCCATCAAGGAACACGGCCTCAAGCGCACACAGATCAAGTTTTCCAACGAGGCGCTCGAAGGCATCATCGGCGGCTACACCGCCGAGGCCGGCGTCCGCAACCTTGAGCGACAGATTGCCAACGTCTGCCGCAAAGTCGCGCGCGGCTTTGCCGAGGGCAAGACCCGCCCCGTGGAGGTCACGGCCGGAAAGCTCAAAAGCTTCCTCGGCCCGGTTAAAATCGAAAAGGACGTCGCCGAAAACGAAGCCATGCCCGGCGTCGTGACCGGCTTGGCGTGGACACCCTACGGCGGCGACATCCTCTTCATCGAAGCCACCCGCATGGGCGGCAAGGGGCAGTTGATCCTGACCGGTTCGCTTGGCGACGTGATGAAGGAATCCGCCCGCGCCGCACTCAGCTATATCCGCTCGCACGCCGCCGAACTCAAACTCGACGAAACACAGCTGGCCGAGAGCGACATCCATATCCACGTGCCCGCCGGCGCCACGCCGAAGGACGGTCCATCCGCCGGTGTGGCCATCGCGCTCGCGATCGTCTCGATGCTGCTCGACAAGCCCGTGCGCCCCGACCTCGCCATGACCGGCGAGATCACCCTGCGCGGCCGCGTCATGCCCGTCGGCGGTGTGAAGGAAAAGGTGCTCGCCGCCGCGCGGGCCGGAATCAAGCACATCATGCTGCCCGAGAAAAACAAGATCGACCTCGAAGAAATCCCGGCCGACGTGAAAAAGAAACTGACGTTCAAAACCGTCAAGGACATCGACCAAGCCCTGCGCTATGCGCTCAAACTTTCGGAAGAAAAGTAGGCAGAATGATTTTAAGGCAGAATAATTCCTGACAGAAACATGCGGACTCAATCATTCTGCCTGCAAATTATTTTGCTTACTCCAACCCGTTGAAAGGAAGACAGGTAAAAATGAAAAAAATGTTGTGCTCTGCTCTTGTGTGTTTTTGTGTTTTTCGTGGGTTTGCGGAGGCGACGCCCGCCGATGACATTCTGGCGATGGTGCGCTCCAAGTTGCCGAACGACCCGCTCACGTTGACGGGAACGCTCAAGGTGCGAACGCCGAAGGGCTTCACCAAATCCAACCTGCCAATCGAAATGGAACTCGATTGGGGCGCGGAGGTTCCGTCGGCAAAATACCGGATCGGCGCAGAAGCCCTCGACATCACCTGGCACAACGACCAACCCAGCTATGCCTTCTCCAACACCGCCGACACGCCCACCTCCGAGATTCTCGACACCGGCATCACCTGGGCCGACTTGAGTTTTTCCGTTTTGTGGTGGCCCAACTCCCGCCTGATCGACGAGGGGAAAAAGATCAACCGCGATTGCTATGTCGTCGACGTGCCCGTACCGGAATCCGACCACACCATGCGCCTGTGGATCGAAAAGAAAATGGGCATGCTGCTCGAAATCCAGACGCTCGATGCCAGCCAAAAAGAGGTCCGCCTGATGAAGATCAAGAGCATCAAGAAACTGGACGGCATGTGGGTCGCGAAGGATCTCGAAATCACCAACGCGAAAAGCGGCAACAAAACCACCCTGCAAATCACCGACCTGCAATGGAAAAATCCAAAAGCCACCGCCAGCGCTTTTGATCCGTCCGATTCGGTCAACCAACTCTCGATCGACCTCTACCAGCGCCTCGCCGCCGATGGCGACGGCAACCTGTTCCTCTCGCCCTACAGCATTTCGTCCGCGCTGGCCATGACTTACGGCGGTGCGCGCGGCGAAACCGCCGAACAGATGGAGGACACCTTGTACTTTGGCGGACAAGGCGCAACCCATCCCGCATTTTCCCATCTGCGCAAAACGCTCAACGGCATACAGGGGAAAGGCCACGTCCAACTCAGCGTCGCCAACTCGCTCTGGCCGCAAAAGGACTACACCTTCCTGCCCGACTACCTCGCCATGACGAAAGAGTTCTATGGCAGCACCATCGAACCCGTCGACTACAAGGCCGACGCCGAAGGCACACGCCAAAAAATCAACACCTGGGTCGAACAGCAAACCAACGACCGCATCAAGGATCTGATTCCCGCAGGCATGCTTGATCGCGCCACCCGGCTGGTGCTCGCCAATGCCATCTACTTCAAAGGCAACTGGGCTCGCCAATTCAAGCCCACATCCACCCGCACTGCCCCGTTCCATCGGACGGATGGGAAAACCGTCGACGTTCCGATGATGATGCAAACCGCCGACTTCCGGATGGCCCACACCAACGACTTCCAAGCCTTGGAACTCCCCTATGAAGGCGACGATCTTTCCATGCTCATCGTATTGCCGAACAAACCGGACGGGCTACCAGCCTTTGAAAAATCCCTAACCTTGGAACTGCTGGACACTCTTCAATTCAACGAGATGGAAACGATGGTGCAACTGCCGAAGTTCAAGCTCGAATCGACGTTCAACCTCGGCACCACGCTCGCCGCCATGGGCATGCCGCTCGCCTTTTCCGGCCAAGCCGACTTTTCCGGCATGACCGGAAAAACAGACCTTTCCATCAGCGAAGTCGTCCACAAAGCGTTTGTGGAAGTGAACGAAGAAGGCACCGAAGCCGCCGCTGCGACCGCCGTCGGAATGCGGGTCACGAGCATGCCGCCCATGTTCGAAGCCAACCACCCGTTCCTGTTCCTCATCCGCGAAAACTCAACCGGCGCAATCTTGTTTATTGGGAGGGTCACTGACCCATCAAAGTAGACGCGGCTTCCAGCCGCGTTGCGCACGCTAAGCGCACCCGTTACAACGCAACGCGACTTGAAGCCGTGTCTACAATAAAAGGAGAAACACCATGAACCCCACCGCGAAACTTTTCCTCTCCCTCGGCTCCATCAGCGGGGCGTTGGCCGTGATGATCGGCGCGTTCGGCGCACATGGCCTGAAGGATAAACTGACCACCGAAATGCTGGCGATCTACAAGACCGGCGTGGAATACCATTTCTACCACACGCTCGCGCTGCTGATCGTCGGCGTGGTCGCCCTGCACTGCAAGTCCGCCCTGCTCACTGCCAGCGGCTGGTCGATGGTCGTGGGCATCGTAATCTTTTCCGGCAGCCTCTACGCCCTCTCCATCAGCGGCATCCGCATCCTCGGCGCCATCACTCCGATCGGCGGCCTGTGCTTTATTATCGGATGGGTGTTGCTGGCTTTGGCCGTTGTGAAATCGTAGACGCGGCATCCTGCCGCGTTGTACACGCCAAGCTCTCGCCCGTACCATTCATGCGCAATGCGGCAGGATGCCGCATCTACAATTAAAGAGCCCAGAATCTGGTCGCGGACCGTGCGGCAGCAGGCCGCCATTAAAACAAAAACTGCCAGCCGGCCGTGGCGAGCCAGTCGGTTTCGAGCTGGGGGCCGTCGAGATTCTGATAGACCGGCAGGCCGACTTCGAGCGCAAGGCGGTTCCCGTCCAGCCTGCCGGACGGACGGAAATCAATCCCTACCAATAGATCAAGGCGCGTTCCGGCGCGCCGGTTCGGATCGGCGACCGGCGTCATGGCCGGATTGAGCGTCGGATCGGCTCCGTCGATGTTGTCCCAATGTTTGGCATCCAGGCGCAACGACACGGTCGACACTTTGCACAGGTCGCGCAGGAGCCAGCCTTGGAGGTCGTATTTGTTGCCGAGCGTGTAGTCGTATTCATTTTCGTTGAGCGGTATCGTAGCCGAGACCTGCGATCCCCATCCCCAACCGCCGGAAAGTCCGGTGTAGGTAAGTCCCGGCAGGAGACCGTACGATCCGGAGCCCAGTTGCATCGGATAGGGAAGGCGCGCACCCGCGCTGTTTTTTTCGTTGATCGATCCTGTTGGAAGGCTGACACCCAAATTAAAAATGATTTGCTGCTCCGCCGAACTCCACACGTTGCAGTTGGCCGACAGCTCAACATCGCCAATGCCATCGGTCCGCATGGTCGACTTGACACCGGCCATGTTCTGCATATCCATCTCTAGCTGAACATAGGGAACCATCAACATGAGTCCGATCCGGTCGGTTGCGGCATACATGGTTCCCAGCATATGCATGTCCATATCCATGCTCGTTGGAGCCATCATGTAGGTTCCGGGCGGCGGCATCAGGATCTGGTCTGTGCCGATGTGGTCCGTGCCGTCCCGGTTGCCTTCCATGTGCATATGCATGTAGCGATAGGAAACCATCCAGCTCCCCTTGGCATGGACATGGTCGCCCATCACGCCGATCGGTGCGCGCGGGCCGTGCCCACACTCGCAGGATGTTGAACAGGCACATTCGCTGCCCGCTTGGCACGCACAATCCGCCGCCCAGCCCGATACACTAAGAACAAGAACCAGCAATCCGATACAAACCATCTTCAACATGTTTTCTCCTTTAGAATGTAAATGCGAATACGAGTACCTGTTTGCTGGCGGATTGGTCGATTATTTTTTCGGTTTAATATCCAACCCCATCCGTCTAGAGCACATCACAAATGGAATGTCATTCGTTGTAGCGACGTTTCTTAGAAACGCCAGCGGCACCAAGGGGAATTGAAACAGCTGAAATACCAATGTCCAACCGGAAACATGCCCTCCGCTTCGCGGAGAGGCACGTCC
>JAIPJC010000021.1 GCA_021734345.1 Kiritimatiellales bacterium
TTCTCCATGACGAGCCAAGCGAGGCCGTCGGCAACGGCCTGCTCCTGCCCATCGGGCGCCAAGCCGCTATGCAGCGCCACGGCGGGTCCGGTCTGCGATCCGAAATGGTGTTGCTGGGAATCATAGAACCGCGCGATGAACGCCTGCTTCACCACCGTGGCCTGCGCGGCGTAGCGCGCCGCGTCGGCGGACTTGCCCAGCGCAGCGGCCATGCGGCGCATCGCTTCGAGCGACTGGTAGTAGAACGCGGTGGAGGTAAGCGCGACGGGCGTATCGATTTCCGAATTGCTGCCGGGCGGACACCAGTCGCCGTAGCCCTCTTCGATGATGCCGTCCTTG
This sequence comes from Kiritimatiellales bacterium, assembly GCA_021734345.1. Taxonomy (GTDB): domain Bacteria; phylum Verrucomicrobiota; class Kiritimatiellia; order Kiritimatiellales; family Pontiellaceae; genus Pontiella. The sequence goes on from JAIPJC010000021.1 coordinate 340, forward strand.
ACGGCAAACTCGGCGAGGAAATCCATCCATCCGGCCATCATCGGCCAAGCCGTTTCGACCGTTTCGAAATCGCCGAAATAGAGCCAGTTGAACCAAGGGACGAGCACGGTGGCCACGCCCCAGTCGGGACGCGCCTGCTGGCAAAGCCGCTTGCCGACGGCAATGTTGCACGGTGCGCGCGGATCGCTCGGCAGGCCACCCTCCTTGCGCGGCGCGGCGGCACCCAGCACGGTCTCCATGTCGGCCGAAGACTTCCGCCAGAACCGCATCAGGTCGAAATTATAGGAAGCGGCCTCGCCCACCGCATGCATGTCCCCCATCCATGCGCAGCGTTCGCGATGCGGGCAGTCGGTCAGAATGCCCTGGAGGTTGTCCTCGATGGTCCACATCGAGACGTTGTAGAACGTGTTGATTCGCTCATCCGAACATTGGAAATGTCCGATGCGCTCGGCGGCCGTGCGCACCAGCCAGCCCGTGAAGTCGGACAGCTGCGGCTTTTGACCCAGTCCGTCGATCTGCACATAGCGGAATCCGTGGTAGGTGAAGCGAGGCTCCCACTCCTCCACGCCGCCGCCTTTGCAAACATAGATATCGGTTTGATCGCCCCCGGTTACATGGGTGCCGGTGGTTGCCGTATCGATTTCATTTCCGTCCGGCATTAGCACTTCGCCGAAGCGCATGTGGATCTGCCGACCGCTTTCGCCTTGTACCCGGATGCGAAGCCAACCGGTCATGTTCTGGCCCATATCGACAATCCATGTTCCGTTGGTGCCGGGAAGAATTCCGACCGGAACAACCGTCCTGATTTTCTTTATCGGCGGCACCATTTGCGCGATCAGCTTTTTCGTTGGCGCAGCCACGGTTGCGGCGGACTGCCAAGCCCGGTCGTCAAAGCCGGGGCGATTCCAACCGGGAATTTCAAGACGGGCGTCATAGGTTTCGCCGACGTAGACATTGTCGAACACCACGGGTCCCATGGCGGCTTTCCAGTCCGGGCCGGTGGTGATCGTCTCCGTGGTGCCGTCGGTATATTCCACGGCCAGCAGACCGATGGCCACGGGCGGGCCGTAGACCAGCCCCGTTCCAAATGCAAAGTCCTGTCCAAAGAATCCGTTGCCCAGCATCAGCCCCACGGCGTTGCCACCGCTTTGCAATTGCCGCGTGATGTCGAAGCCCACGTAGCACACGCGCTTGTCATAGGTGGTCTGCACCGGATCCAGCACATGATCGCCGGTTTTCCCTCCGTTCACATACAGTTCGAAATAGCCCAGCCCGCACACATACGCCATGGCTTGCTTCACGGGCTTGCCGATCTGGAATTCCTTGCGAAGCACCGGCGACGGCAATGTTTTCCGATCCACAGCAGCTCCGTTCTCTCGAACAAAAGGGCGGCGCATCAGCGCGGAGGTGCGCGTATCGTTTTTGATGCGGATCCACTGCGCAGTTCCCCAGTCGGTGGAATCCAGCAATCCCATGCGCCAGCTGGCCGTCGACGACCATGGGCTCCACTCGCCTTTCTGATCCTTGATGCGGACTTTCCAGAAGACCGTTTGGCGGGAATGGAGCGGACGACCCGCATAGGAAACGAAGACCGATTGGTCGGATTGCACTTCGCCGCTATCCCACAGATCTCCCTTGCCGTGCGCAAGCATGTCGGCACTGCTGCCGACCAGAATCTGGCAGGCGGTCTGACGGGCCCCGCACTGCTGATCCGCCAGCCGCCAGGATAACCGAGGAGCGGAACAGTCCAGACAGACAGGATCAACCAGCATCTCGCTAGTCAGGCCATCCACCGCAGCCCCGGACGCGTAGCCAACCTGTCCGAAGCAGCCCAGCGCACATAACAACACAATGAAGGAAGGATGTTTCATAAATTGGACTCAACCTTTTGTTTCGTTGCCCACATCGTGCCGATGCGCACTGTGGCAATCCATGTACTGAATGACAAACGGCACGATAGTATCGAACAGGTTTCGTCCCGTCTATTTTCCCTCTGCCATATATTGGCGCAAAATCCCCCGCCCAAAGGACGGAGGATTGCAATCCGACACCGCATCATATCGTGTTCCGGCGGCGGTCGAGTTTACTCTGGACCGATGCCGAAGAATTCGGCGGGTTCGTCGGTCTGCACATAGATCAGCACATTCGTCCCCGAGGCCGTGGAGTAGGTCAGATTGCTGAATACAAACGGGCCGACGGCGTTGTCTGAATGCGGCGCATTGGTCCATGATCCAAATACCAGATTGGAGCGGCTTTTCAGATAGCTCAGCGCCGGTGTCGGGGCATTGATCTCCAGTTTGAGCAGGCCGCCCGCAACAACCGCACTGCTGATAATCGTGGCCGGCTCGTTTACGCCATAGTTCAGCTCGTCGGAATAGATCCGGATATAGTCGACCTCGAAGTTGCTGTTGGAGCTCGCACCACCAATCGGATCCACCCGCAGTGCCCGCAGATCGTTGGTGCCAAAGCTGGAAATATCGTAGGTTGCCACGATCCAGTTGTCGGCCCCGGCTTCGATGGTGCAGAATGGGCCGGGCGTTATTCCGGCCAGATTGATGAAGCCCGGCGCGAAGCCTCCTAGAAGCGTGCCGCTAATATTAAAGGGCTGGGAAACGACACCCACTTCATCCGGATTGGCGTTGATCTGGCGCAAGCGCATTTCAAGCGTCCGCCACTTGCCTCCGCCGGCCGGGATGAACAACGCGCTGTTTGCAGCGCCTTGATTGTAGTAGAATTGGGGGTCGTTCCCGGCGATGTCGGCACAGGTCAGCACACTTTCGCTGCCGTTGATGGCATTGGTGACCGTCAAACCCACGAGGTGGCTGTTGAGCGAATAAGTCGTAAACCCTTCGGTGTTGCCCGCGGTGTTGAACTCCCAGTTTTTCGTCAGCTTGAAGGGAATCGGCGTGCCGGTAAAGAGCAGCTGGTGGCTGTCGCCGCTTAACGAAAGTGCGCCATCCGCCATGTTGACGAGCGAAAGCGCATTCGTGAGTGCGGCGAATTCCGCCGGACTGAAGGTGTCCGTAACCAGATCGATCAGCACAAGGTTTTGTGCCGTCCCCACCGTCGTCAGGGAGCCATCGACCACCAAAGACTGTGTGCCGACAAATGATATCGAGTCAGCCGTAATGGTGGAAACACCGCCCGCACTGCCAAGCATAAAGGCCACTTCCGAGGTTTTGGACGCTTGCATTCCCCAATTGAAAACAGTGCCAATATCCAACATGCCGGCGGCTCCGATGATGTCCAGATATCCGTCGTAAAACCTCAGTTCATGGTTGATCACCATCGACCCCCCGGAAATTTCCAGCGTTCCCGGCGCATTCGGCCCCAATAAAACATTTCCGCTTCCAACCTCCACCGATCCGCTCTTCACCTGCATAATGGAGGCGGGGTCGGGTACCTGACCCGCTGTTCCGCCGGCCACATTGATTTGAATCACTGGAGTTACGAGGGAACCCCCGTCAATGACCAGCGTGCCGCGGCCCTTGTTGAGAATACCCACCACCGTCTGGCCGCTGTTGGTCACCACGCCGCCCGCCACGATGGTGGCGCTGTTGGCGATGACACCTCCCGAGTTCGTGGTGGCGTTGCCGCGTCCAACCTGGAACTGGGCGTGCTCCGGCACCACCTGCGAGATCGTCATGTTCTTGTTGGCGACGGTAAACAACGCATTGTCCGCTGCCGTCGGCCAGCTTGCGGCTCCACCCGCATCGCTCCAGTTGAGATCGTCGAACCACTCGTTCGGATCGACCCCACCGCCCTGATAGGTATAGTTCGCCGCGGATGCGGCCATGCATCCAAAACCAAGTGCAACAAACAGTACTGCGAATTTACCGTGATTCTTCATGCTTTTTTTCATCGTGTCCCTCCAGTTTCCTCTCATTTTACCTCCCCCGCCCAAAGGACGGGGGATTTTCAACCCATGCAGGGATCATCAACTAGATCATCATGAACCGGCGGACAACGAGAACCATCACGCTGCACATCCCGATCAATCCCAAAGTCGCAGGTTCCGGAATGACCGTCAGATTGCCGCCCGTGAAATCAAGCGATTGGCCGCCACTCAAACCGGCGGCGGAATACGTTGCGCCGGCAAGGTCATACGAACCCCAGTTGTTGAACAGATCGGTCAACGCGATGGAGTAGCCATTGGTGACGCCGCCGCTAAAGCCGGTGAAGTCGAAAACCGTTTCACCATTCATCGTTAGCAAATCGACCCCGTTGCCCATCAGCACATCATACGCACTGTCGGTGATTTCCATGGTCGTGGTTGACCCGGCAGACAAAGTCAGCGCGCCGTCGAAGGTCAGCGTGCCGGGGCTATTGCCGGGGTTCAGAGCACCGGTCAGGACAAGGTCGCCGACCAGCAGGCCGGTGCCGCTGACGGCTCCGCCGTAGGTGTAGGATCCTCCGGTACGGGTGCTGACATCAAAGATGCCGCCATCCTGCACAACGAGCGTGGCGCTGTTGTCGATCGATCCGTCTCCAACCAGTTGCAGGCGGCCGAACTGGACATCGGTCTTTCCGTGATAGGTATTGGCGGCGGACAATTTGGTGATCGAATTGTTGTAATACGTCGGTCCCCAGTGATTATCAACGGTGACATTGCCGATGATCCCTCCATCCTCTTTGATTACGCCGTTTATATTCAGCGTGTTGACGGCCGCAAGATTGTCAATATTGCCGCCGGCTTCCAGCGACAGGGTAGCGTTGTCCGTGAACATGATATCACCATTGGCGGTCACTGAACCGGCGTTGCCCGTGAGGCCCCCGGCAGCGGTCATGGCTATGCGGGAATTGGCCTGCACCGACATGGTGTTGCCGAACGAATAATCCAGATTGTCGGCGGCCAAGATGAATCCGCGGAAATTCGATCCGTTCAGCGTAATGTTTCCGGAGCCAAACAGGTTGCCGTTCCTAAACTGGTTTACTCCGACATTCATAATGATGTCGCCAGTGAATCCGGATGAGTCCAGCGTATTGTTCAAAACCGTTGTTCCGCCGGATGTAAACAATGTGCCGTTTCCAGACAGCGTTCCGCCCAGATATGATACTGCGGCGCCGCTGTTCGCGAGTTCCAGCTGAGCGGTGGAGCCGATAGTGACATTCCCGTTCCATTGCGCTGCACCGGTGCTGTTCAGCAACTTCAAATTGCCCTGCGCTTCGATATCCGACGTGCGCGTAGTCGCAGCTGTAGTAATCTGCTTCACGTCCGCTCCGGCGGCGGCAATGAGCTTGTTGTTATTCAGCGTCAAGCCTGCCATGTCCAGCGAGGCCCCGTTGGTCAGCACAATATTGCCCGACTTGCCGATCGAATTGTTGGCCGTCAGGCTGGCCGCAACATTGTCCAGCGTGGTTCCGCCGGTCCAAGTGGATGCCGCGGTAGATCCCGCGCCAAACGCAACCTGGTTCATCGCCGAGCCTTTATAAACCAGACCCACGGTATTTTCGATCCAGTCATTGTTGATCTTCAGGATGCCGGCTCCGTTATGGTTAAACGTAATCACGTTGCCGGCATTGCTTGAGACCCATCTGCCGGCTTTCAGTATCACGTTGTTGTCCACATCCGCCGCAATATCAAAACCGGTTTGAACAACGATCTTGTTGCCTGCGGCCCCCGCAAAATTAAACCCGAGATCATATTTAATACCGGTGGTGGTATTTGAAAGGTTGTTGATGCCCGATGCCAGATAGATCGTGTCGGCATAGAGCCTCAGCTCCGTCGCGGAAGTATTCACCAAGTCGCCTATTGTCTGATTATACGAAAAGTTTTGGAATCCCGGGCCGCCAATCAGCCAGTCCTGAGGTGCCGCGCCGTTGTTCGGCAAACCGCCCGACCAATTGCTGGCGGTCTGCAAAGTCCTCGTTAGCCCGACATAATTATTGGTCGTAGACGCTGCCGCCGCGATACCCGCCATACCCATCGCCAACGCCATCACCATTCGTGGCAACCCCGTTAACCCAAAACCCAGCCGGGCCAGTTTTAATGTTCTCATTTTTTCCTCTCCTTATGTTCCGTCGACTGCGTAGTCAGCGGAACCGGTTTTTATTCTTCATTATAAAAACCAGCCTCGGGCGTATCCCAAGGCTGGCGCAAAACTTCCTACAAATTTTCGATAATTAGTCGAATGAACTTCTGGGCCGCGACGGTGGTGGTGACATTCGTGACGAAGTCAAGCGCCCCACCGGTGACATTGGTTCCCCAGACGATGTATCCCGTGTTGGTCCATGGGATGTTGACCAGGTCGGTGGTCAAGTTCAGCGAGTAGGCCAAGCCGCTGTTTACGTCGGAGAGCTGTGGATAGATGTAGCCGAAATAGTTGGTTCCGCCGACATTCACCGAGCCAAAGGTCGGGGACGTTCCGGTATCGGTTCCATTGGTCGGATTGCCGTTCAGCCCATATTCATACAGGTTGCTCAGTCCGTCTCCATCCGGGTCGGCGGTTGCCAGCGCATCGGCACCGGTCAGATTGTAGCCGGCCACCCACGAGTCGAACGGAGAACTGGAAACCACCGTGACCGTTCCATCAACCAGCAGGTTGGAGGTGTCGATGGTCTGGCCACTCAATCCGGTGACGACCACGTTGTTGCCGCCCGCCCCATTCAGGCTGGCCCAGTTTTCCAGCACGGTGATAACCGTTCCGTTCGTTACCGCCTCGGCCGGAGCCCAGTTGATGAAGCTGAAATTCAAGGTGTAGCCCGGATCAAGCGTAAAGGCATCCCCGCCATCGTTCGCCAGCACGTCGTTGGTTCCGTTGTAGCCGTACACCTCGATCGCCAGGGTTCCGGACCCGGTCAGGCTAAGATCGTCGTTGAAGGTCAAGGTTCCCGTGCCCGCGCCGGGCTGGATCAGACCCGTCAGGGTCATATCGCCGTCAATCTGTCCCTTGCCCCGGAAGATATTGGCGAAGGTGTATGCGCCACCTGTCCGGGTGGAAACATCCAAGACGCCGCCGGCCTGCACTTCCAGGATCGAGGATGAGTCGATCGAGGCGTCGCCCACCAATTGCAGGCGGCCAAACTGGACGAGGGTCGTGCCGCTATAGGTGTTGGTCGCGAAGAACTTTGTGATCGAGTTCGTGTAGTAGGCCGTCAACCAGTGGTTGTCGACCGTGACGTTTCCACCAGCGGAACTCTCCGAGATCACGCCGTTGATGTTCAACGTGTTGACCGCCGCAAAGTTGTCCGCATTGCCGCCGGCTTCCATCGTCAGCGTGGCATTGGTCGCGAAAACGATATCCCCATCAAATGTCACCGAGCCGTCGTTGCCCGCGAGACCGCCGGCAGCGGTCATGGCCATGCGGGAACTGGCCAGCACCGATATGTTGTTGGTAACCGAATAATCCAGATTGTCGACCGCCGTGATAAACCCGCGGAAATTCGGTCCGTTCAGCGTAATGCTTCCCGGGCCAAACTGGTTGTCGTTCTTGAACTGGACCACGCCGGCATCCATGATGATGTCGCCGGCGAATCCCGACGAGTCCAGCGCGGTATTAATAACGATTGTTCCCTTGTCCGGCGTGCGCAACGTTCCCGCACCGGCAAGCGTTCCGCTTAGCGAAGTAACAATGCCATTGACCGCATTGTCGACTTCCAGCTCGGTGCCGGAATCGACGGTCACGGTTCCGGTCCACGTTGCCGTACCCGTGGTGTTGTACAAACGCATGTTGCCCTGCGCCTCGATGGCCGATGAGCGCGAGACCCCCGAGACGGAAATCTGCTTCACATCCGTTCCGGCGGCGGCAATGAGCGTGTTGTTATTCAGTATATAGGTTGCCATGTTCAGCGAGGCCCCGTTGGTCAGCACAACACTACCGTTCTTGCCGATCGAATTATTGGCCGTCAGGCTGGCCGCCACATTGTCCAGCGTGGTTCCGCCGGTCCAGGTGGATGCCGCGGTAGATGCCAAGCCAAACGCAACCTGATTCATGGCCGAACCTTTATAAACCAGACCCACGGCATTTTCGATCCAGTCATTGCTGCTCTTCAGGATGCCGGATCCATTGTGGTTAAACGTAATCACGTCGCTGGCATTGGTTGAAACCCATCTGCCGGCTTTCAGTATCACGTTGTTGGTTACATCTGCCGCAATATCAAAGCCGGTTTTAACAACGATTTTGTTGCCTGCAGCAGCCCCAAAATTAAAGCCGAGATCATACATAATACCGGAGGTGGTATTTGAGAGGTTGTTGACGCCGGAGGCCAGATAGATCGTATCGACATAGAGTCTCAGATCCGTCGCGGAGGTATTCACCAAGTCGGCTGTCGTCTGGTTATACGCATAGTTTTGGAATCCCGGGCCGCCGATCAGCCAGTCCTTGATGACTGCGGCATTGTTTGGCAGACCGCCCGACCAATTGCCGGCGGTCTGCAGTGTCCTCGTTAACCCGACATACTCATTGGTCGCTGCCGCCGCGATACCCGCCATACCCATAGCCAACGTTATCACCAACCGTGACAACCCAAAGCCCAACAGGGCCGGTTTTAATGTTTTCATTTTTTCCTTCTCCTTATATTCCGTCGACTTCATGTCCAGCGGAACTGGTTTGCATTCCTCGTTACAAAATCCAGCCCCGCGACTTTTCGCGGGGCTGGTTCGGCAAAGGCCTACAGGTTTTGAATGATCAGCCGAATATACTTCTGGGCCTCAACTCTGGTGGTGACGTTCGTGACGAAGTCGAGCGCCCCACCGGTAACATTGGTTCCCCACACGACATATCCCGTGTTGGTCCATGGGATGTACATCAGGTTGGTGGTCAGCTCCAGCGAGTAGGCCAAACCACTGTTTGTGCCGGAGAGTTGCGGATAGATGTAGCCGAAGTAGTTGGTTCCGCCGACATTCATCGTGCCATAGGTCGGGGACGTTCCGGTATCGGTTCCGTTGGTCGGGTTGCCGCCCAGCCCATATTCATACAGGTTGCTCAGTCCATCTCCATCCGGATCGGCGGTTGCCAGCGCGCTCGGGCCGGTGAGGTTGTAGCTGGCCACCCATTGGTCAAAGGAGGTATCGGCAACGACCTTAACCGTTCCGTCAACCAGCAGGTTGGAGGTGTCGATGGTCTGGCCATCCAATCCGGAAACGACCACGTTGTTGCCTCCAGCACCATTCAGACTGGCCCAGTTTTCCAGCACGGTGATGACCGTTCCGTTCGTTACCGCCTCGGCCGGAGCCCAGTTGATGAAGCTGAAGTTCAAGGTATAGCCCGGATCAAGCGTAAAGGCATCCCCGCCATCGTTCGCCAGCACGTCGTTGGTTCCGTTGTAGCCATATACCTCGATCGCCAAGGTTCCGTTGGATCCCGACAGGGTCAGATCGTTGTTGAAGGTCAACGTTCCCGTGCCCGCACCGGGCTGGATCAGGCCGGTCAGGACCATATCGCCATCAATCTGCCCCTTGCCCCGGAAGGTATTGGCGAAGGTATACGCACCGCCCGTACGGGTGGAAACATCAAGGATGCCTTTGTTCTGCACTTCCAAAACCGAGGTGGAGTCGATCGAAGCGTCGCCCATCAGTTGCACGCGGCCATCCTCGACCGTGGTGGTGCCGTTGTAGGTGTTGACGCCATACAACCGGACGATCCCGTTGGTATAGCTGACGCCGCTCCACTCGTTGTCGATAACGATGTTGCCGGTATTCGTTCCGGCGCTGATCACGCCGGTCACATCGACAAAGGCGGCATCGCCCACCGATGTGCCATTTGCGGTCGCTTGCAGCGACAGGTTGCCATTGGCGGTAAAGGTGATGTTGCTGAGCACCGTGTGCGGCGTCGAGCTTGCGGCCCCGGTCGAGGCTATGCGGGGAATGGCGGACGGACTGTTCGGATTGATCTCGATCTCGTTCAAGATATGAATGGTCTCGCCGATCTGGTCGTTGAACCCGCGGAAGTTGGCGGTATTTTTCAATATGAGCGTCGCCGTGCCAAACTGGCTGTCGGCCCGGGTCTGTGTAATGCCATTGAAAGCCATGGTACCCGAAAAATCGGAGTCTCCGGCAGTGCGGTTGAACACCACCGTACCTCCGGTGACCGTTACATCCCCTGTTCCGGACAATAGGCCATTAAACCAATAGGCCCCTGCGCCGGAGATGTCCAGCAATCCATCGATCGCTATATCGAACGTGTGCGTTTTAATGCCACTCGATAGGGAGACATGCTCTCCGGCAGGAACCGTGATCGGATTGAGAACCGTGGTCGTGGTGAAGTTCAACGCCGCCCCGTTCTTCAAGGTCAGCGGATTTGCGCCAAGTCCAAACGGCCCCTTGGTGGAAATACCGCTAACGAGCACATCGGCCGAGACATTGTCGAGCACCGTGGTGCCGGCATATTTGGAATTGATCGAACCGCCTTCAAACTCAAGCTTGTTGGTATTGCTGCCGAAATAGCTGACATTCAATGAAGCTTGATACAAGCCATCATCCGTCTCCAGCTTTGCGGAACCATTGTGATAGAAGTTCAGGTCGGTATCGTCCGACGCCCAAACGCCGCCCAAGCGGACATTGTTGGTTACGCCGGCATCCACCGTGATCGAATCCCTGACAAAATTGGTGATGCTTGATGTCGCGGTATTAAATGTGAACTGCGTGCCGGTCACGGCATTCATGTTGGTGTTGAACGTGAGGGTGTTGTAGTACATGTTCGCCTGCGCTGTTCCCGCAGTTTTCATCACACCCAAGCTCCAGTCCGCAACGATGGCATCGTCCCAGTCCGTAATGACACCCAGCGACCAGTTGCCTGCGATCTGGGTCTGGTTGTTCACCGCACCGGTGAAATAGTTTGTTGCCGCAAACGCGGTACCGCTGAACAACGCGGCGATCATCGTCATGATTGTTGCTATCTTTTTCATCCTGCTCTCCTTTGCTTATATGCGGTGTTTTTCCTTCTGTGCGCTCCAACTACACACGGAAGGCCCTATGTCCACTAGCTAGTGTTTGAATACTGTAAACTGTATCAGTTGACAAGCAATTTCCCTATCTAATTGCAAATACGCATAAATAGAAAATTTACAGGTTAAAGTTTTATCTTTTAGATTTTCGCTGCAAATCAAGGCATTTATGCCTTTTCCGAGACTATGCGCCCCCTTGAACGAAGCCGCTGCCAGGAACCACCCGCGTCGGGATCAAACCCTCTGTACCCACAGGCCGGTTCAATTGCTTTTGTTCGCGCCGGATCTGGTCGCCAATCGCAATCGGATCTTCCGGATCACCGGCGACCTCGAGCAACGCGTCGGTTCTGGCATTCAGTTTTTTAACCAGCGCTGCATACGCCGGATCGTCCACCAGATTGTTGAGCTGCTGCGGGTCGGCGTTGTTGTCGAACAACATCCACGGCTTGCGCGTGTCGGCCTTGCGGGCATAGGTGTAGCGCTTGGTGCGCACGCCGCGCCATGGCCCGCTGCCGTTGGTGATCCAGTTGGTGCCCAGCCAAACCATGCGCATCAGCAGCACGGCATCCTGCACATCGGCGTCGTGCCCCATCGCGGCCCCACTGATATCTTTCCCATCCACCGCAGGACAGGGAACGCCCGCCAGCGCCAGGACCGTGGGCATGATATCGACCGGAGCGAGCAACGCATCGGTTTTTATGCCGGGTTTGATCCTTTCCGGATAGCGCACCATGAATGGAACCGAAAGGCTTTCCTCATAGGGCAACTGCTTGCCATACTGGCGGTGCGAGCCGAGGTTGTCGCCGTGGTCCGACGTGAATACGACAAGGGTGTCATCGAGAATCCTCTGTTTTTCCAACGTCTGAAAAATCCGCCCCAGACAATCGTCCAGCGCTTCGATCGAAGCATAATATCCCTGGTACCACTTTTTGACCGCCTTGTTGGATCGATCCTTTAGATCGGGGAGAAAAATGCGACGGATCTTTTCATGCGCCGCCACAAGCCCGGTGTCGCATTCATTCCACATTTTTTCGGCGGCGGCGAAGTCGTTCACATTTTCACGAAGGACGATCCGTTCAGGATCGAACCGCTGCATATATTCCGCGGGCGCCGTATAGGGATCGTGTGGCGGTCCCCAGGAAAGGAACAGGCAAAACGGATCGCCGCCCGTCTGATCCTTGATAAATTCGCACGCGGCAGCCGTCTGCGCAATCGAGTCGTATCCGTCCCATGTCCGTGGTTTCGTTTCATCCTGATAATAGTATTTGGAATCGAAATAGTTGTGCGTGCATTCAAGCGTACGCCAAAAATCAAACCCGTGGCGGCGCTCCGGCGGGATGCAGTTTTCCCGTCCGTACCCATCGATGTGCCACTTGCCGATGTAGCCGGTCCGATAGCCGTTTGCCTTGCAGACCTCGGCGAAGTAGGACGACGGGTTGCGCATGTAGTGGTCGTTGTACACCATCCCGTTTTTCATCGGGAAATTCCCGCTCATCAACATGGCACGGAACGGGGAACAGACCGGATAGGAACTGATGGCGTGCTCGAACAGCACGCCTTCCCGCCCCACGCGGTCCATGTTCGGGGTGTGGACTTGCGTTCCCCCATAGCACCCTAGTTCCATGGATCGGAGCTGGTCGGCGAATACAAAGAGAATGTTCGGGCGCTTGCGCTGCGCCGCCTGCGAAAACATGGGAAGTGCCATCCCCGCACTGCACGTTGCTAAAAAGTTCCTGCGTTTCATTTTTTGTCTCCTCTGTTTGAACGGATGGATGATCGCCCTACTGTGCTGTCTCAAGAAAACGAATATAGTCGACTTCAAATACGGCACCGGGCGTCGTGACCGGATCGAGCCGGATATGGCTCAAAGTGCCGGTCCAGCCGGCGACGTTGGTAAAGTCGAGCAACCAGGTGTGGTACAGGCCGTCCGACAGGGTGGAGGGCTCCACTTCAACCTGGGTTATGTTGTTTGGCTGAATGGCTGCCGCCCAGAAAAAATCAATCCGGTCTCCGGCGAAGCCTTTCATCCGGATTTCAACATGCTTGTAGATGTCGGCATTGACCGTGAGATTCTGGTCGAACCGAAGTTGCGGAGCGGTGTTCGAGGCCGTTCCGTGCAACACGCCTCCACTGACAGAGACCGACGAAACATTGGTCGACACCACGCCGTTGTCATCGCCGGCGCGGTCGAACTCCACCCCGATGGTCCGTCCGCGGTCGGCCATGATATAGTCGATGGCGAAGCGGTCGGCGGTTCCGTCGTTCGTATAGTTCATGGGATCGATCCGGCACCCGGCTCCAGCAAAGTTGGTTATCGTGCTGGTGTCAAAGGAAGTCTCTTGAAACGCGGTGCCGGTCGGTACGCTGGCGGAGATGAGTTTCCCAGCAACAATCGGAATGGGGTAGAGCTGGACGACGGTATTCGCGGCCGAATCCCGGTCCACATGCATCCGGATGCGGAGGTGGGGATAGACCGCCGGATCGGCTGCCGCAGCCAACGGGTTGTAGGTGATGAATCCTTCGGGGCCGGACGCGGCAGGATAAAGATAGCTTGCCGCTCCACCGGTGATGGATTCGAAAGTCATGCGGGTCAGGACGGACACCGGAGCCGTTGCGCCGTTGAAGTCTTCCATTACGATGGTGCTTTGGGCGACCAGATCCCTTGCCACCGGTATGGCCGGAGCGACTTCCATGACCAGCTCCGGCGCATACGCACTGTCATCGCTGTAGAAGCGGACGCCGGAACCATCATCGTCCAAGGCGTCGTTCTTGACCTGGATATAGAGAAGCACATTGGTTTGCCCCGCCGCCCGCAAGGCTTCCAGCGCATTGACGGTCCGGGTTTCGAGCGGAATGTCGTACCACGTTGCATTGATCCAGTTTGCGCCGGGCAGGTAGGAGCTCAATGTGCTGGTTACGCCGACATCACGCGCACTGAATAGGGTTGTCGCATCCACGTTGGCCGAATTTTTCCAAGCAGTGCCGGGTGCCTGGTTGTTGTAGGTTGCCGTTGCTTCGGCAAAGACGGTGTTGTTGCTGGACATGACCATGATCTGGATGTTGACGTTTGCGTTGGTCCCCCATGTGGGAGGCGTGGCGGTGGCGTATGCTTTAAGCCGGAGGGTGGCATTGGCGATCCGCCGGGATGCCAAATCAAATTTCATCAGGCCATACTGCGCGTTGGCGGTGGCTAGTGCGCCGCGCACGCCGATGTATTCCAGTCCGTCAAAACTGGTGGTTGGAACGCCTTGGACGGCATAGGTGCACTGGTCGGTGATGTTCGTTACCAGCACGGGTGGAATCGCCGCTTGGGTGCCGAATACATTCAGGATCGAATCCGCATAGATTTTGTGCAGGAAATCATTCGGATGATTCAAGTCGTTCCCGCTGAAATCCTGGAACTTTTTTCGGGCGGCAATCGGACGCGAAACCGCACCGACATCCACAAAGGCCATATTTTCATATTTGGAATACAAATCATACAGCGCATCGCGGTTCTGCGCCCGCAGGTCATAATGCGCACTTGCCCATTCGGGGTTTGGCGAAAACTCCGCCACCAGCACGATGCCGACATTGGGGTTCGCCGCGCGCAACGCCTGGATCATGCCTTCCGTGTTCTGCTTGTAGGTCGCCGTAGGCGTATTCCCCGAAGCGTCGTTCATGCCGAACGCCAGCACGACCAGATCCGGATCCGTATCGATGACTTGCTGGATTTCTTGCAAGCCCCAGGTGCTTGTTTTTCCACCGACGGCCTTGTTGGCATAATTGATCTGGTCGTAGCCGAACCGGGTTTTCAACGCGTCGACAACTTGCGTGGGATAGGCGGGAGCAAAGGGCTCCACCGTCGGTGCCGATGCCTGCGCGCCAGCGGTTATGCTGTCGCCAAAGAAGGTGACATTCAAAGGCTGCCGGGTTCGCAGCTGGTAGATCGAGGTGGTTAATGATGAAAACCAGTTGCCCGCTTCCAATTCATCCAGGGAACCTGACGCATGGGTGTAGGTCACAACCACATCGTAGTCCGAATGCTTATATGTTCCGCCGGGCGAATAGAACGGGATCCCGTTGGTGTCGACAAACCGGTAGAACGTGGCATCGATTGCCGCCGCATAGTAGTCAAGAACCGGAATGCGCGAAGCGGGAGTCAGCGAAATAAGACCATCCGCGCTGACGGTGTAGTCGATGCCGTTCGTAAAGACCTGGGACCGGTTCGCGCGTTGCACGGTTTGTATCTCGGTCGGCTTGAAAAGCAAGTGGGCGCTGCGCGGCTGCAAATCGCTGCAAAACACCACCGACTCGTTTTCCATCAGCTTCGGATCGCCCGATCCAACGATCAGAAAAATCATCGGCAACGATTTCCTACATCTCTTCCACATGGTGCATCTCCTTAAGCATATTAAAAAAGGAATCAAATCCCTTAGTTTTCGATGACTTCGAGTCCCACAAACTTTTGATCCTCCGTGGCCGGTATCCGGTTGGTGACCGACTCGATCGCTGGATCGGCGGTAGCTCCGGCCGCCACTTCGGCGGATGTGCCGATATTGCTCCATGCTGGATCAGCTACCAGATCGGTATCGACAAGGAGACCGAAGGTGAGGCGACTATCGTCGTGGCGGCGGTTATAAACATACTCGAACACGTTTGAGCCGCCGGATTCCACCACGCGGCCGGTGGGCAGCACCGCGTCCGCATCGGCCACGTTCGGATCGCCGCCAAGGGCGTATTCGAGCAGGTTGTCCATGCCGTCGGGAGCGGGCAGGTCCACGTCCGCCGTACGCAGTGCGGCGTCGCCAACCAGTCCATTGGCCGCCGCCCACGCCCCATAGCTTGGAAGCACCCCGGTCGGAGGGACGGTGATCGCCAGGTTATCGTAGGTTGCACCGGTGGTGGTGCTGCCGTTTGCGATAGTGGAGACCAGCCTGATCTGGCGGGTCGTGTCTTCGGTGAAGGCGTACGTCCTGGTTGATACCGTCACGCCGTCCACGACGAAATCGCAGGTGTTGGTTCCCCCGGTTCCTGCCGTCGAGATGAACTGGACAAAATGCTCGTCCGATTTTTCGAAGTTGGTTCCAAAGTTGGCCTGCCACAGCGAATCCATGGCGGCATCGGTTATGTTGACCCCCGCGTAGTTGGCTCCGGCTGTTCCGGTTCCGCCGTAGATGGTAAAGGCCAAGGTCGATGCCGCCCCCCACATGTGGAATCCCAAGCGGCTAGATGAACGCGTGTTTTCATTTGCGCTTACCATGTAGACCGAAGTCCAATTGCTGGTGGCGAGCATCGCCTGCGTGAACGAGAGTTCGAAATCCTTGCCGACGATGTGGCCGGCCAAGTTTGCGGCCAGTATGATTTCCCCGCCGCCCGTCTGCGAGAGCTTGCTTCCGGCAATCTTGAACCAGGTCTGGATTCCCGTATAGCTTGCCGGCACCAGTGCGCCCGTTTGGCGGGATGCCGCATCGGCGTTGATGTCCTCCGCGGCAGAAGAGTTGAAGGTGTCGGTGAATACATTCGTCGGGAGGTCGGCGGGAATGTTCCGCGCGTCGTAGGGGTCGGATCCGGCGAGGTGCTCGACGGCGTCGGGGAAGCCATCCCCGTCGGAGTCGGAATCGAGCACGTCGAGCATGCCGTCGCCGTCCGTATCGCCAGTCGGCTCGGCGGTGTCGGCGATGCCATCGTCGTCGAGGTCGCCGTCGGTGGCACGGATCCAGTCGATGGCGAAGGTTGCATTCGACAGGGTGGTGGGATCGAAGCGAATTTTCGTGACCGTGAAGTTTCCCCATTCCGCCACGTTCGTAGCGGAAAGATAGAGGTGCTGCCAGACGTTGGTTTCCAGCAGGTTGGCCGTAAGGAGGCGCGTTCCGGCATAGTTCGCCGTTGCATTGCCAAAGAACAGATCGACCCGGCCGGGTTGGTCGGACTTCATGCGCACGAGGAAACCCGGCACCTCGCGGGTGTCGAAGGAAAATCCGCTGTTGCGCTGCAGCTTGGGATCGTTTCCGGTGGAGACAGCGGTGTATACGCCACCGGTTACGGCGATCGATGTCAATTGGTCGGGAAGCGCCCATCCTTCGGCGTCCCCATCCGTGTTGAAGTGGAACGCCAAATCCCCGGCGTCGCGCGCATCGCGCCCGGCGATCACTTCATCGACGTCGTCCGTGCCATCGCCATCCGTATCGCCGGCGGGATAGAGCTGGCTAAGCGGCACCGGTAGCTGCGGCATGCTTGCGCTGGACCAGTCGAGCTGAAGCACTTGCCCCTGGGTGTATTCGACCACCACCGGATAGAGTTGGCCAGCTTGCAGGGATACCGGAGTCCCATTGGGTACCGCAACGCCGTTGAGTGTGAGCGTCGCACTAGAGGTGAAGAGGTGTGTTTCGCTATAGAATGGTTGGATCCAACCGGTCAAGCGGACCGTGGATCCCACCGGCGCCTCGTCGAGTCCAGAACCGCTTCCCATGGAGGGGGGCGGGTTGTCCGCCCGCGCCGCCAGCCAATTCCGCATTCCATCGGCAAAGGAGGAATCCGCCAGCGGGAATGTGCCGCCGTTTGCGACCGTTCCGTCATGGGTCCACCAGCCGGGAAAGAGCACGCGGGCACCCGTCCAATAGTAGCTGTTGAGCGACGTGATGGTATCGTTGTAGAGGTCGGTTGCATAGCTGGCCCCGCTGTTTGCGTTCCAAGGCCGGGGATGCCACTCGAAGATGCCCCACCGGCGCGCGTAGCGCTGGACCAGATCGGGGTCGACGAGGCCAAACCGGGTGATGCCGACGGTCTTGCCGGTGGCATAGTAGCCGGTCCATGCCGGCGAGGCGCTGCTGCGCAAACGGCTTGCCGACACTATTTCGGCGGGAATCTGGTGGGCATGGAGCAGCTCCGCCGGGATGCCTTCGTCGCGCGCCCAGTCGAGCACATCCGTGCACCAGTTCCGCACCATCGTCTGCCGGAAGCCGAATTGCGGATGGCGCGGGTCGCCGGGCGGATATTCGCCCGGCTTGACCGGATCGTGGTCGAGCATGTCCCAGCTCCACGCCAGCCAATAGGGGTTGGAGATATTGCGCACGCGCGGCGCGTCGAACCCGCCAACAGTGAATCCCGTTCCGGACTCCGGCGAAATGTCGAAGAAGTTGCCGGACGCGGGGTCTTCCATGCCGGTTGCGTACGGAATGGCGGCGGGGAAGGCGGCTAGGTCATAGTAGCGCAGCGACCACGTGGTGAACGAGGTTCCGAAACGATTGTTGAACGAAATGCCTGTGCCGTTGGCGTCGGCGGGCGACGGATCATCGGAGAACGGGCTGCGCCAATAGCCATCGATCAACAGATAGTCGCCGACGATGCCGGCGGGTGCGCCTTCGCCTGCGAAGCCCCCGGTCGCCGCATCGTATTTCCCTGCATGGCGCAACCAGTCGCGGAACTCGGTGACGGCAAAGGGGCTGTAGTCGCCGAGGTAGTCGTCCGAGATTCCGCCTTGGGTGGGCTGTTCCTCTTCGATGGCCGCGTTGACCACCGCCAGCACGCCCGGATAGTTCCGATCCATCGCGAGAAGAAAGGCCGCCTGGTCGCGGGCATGCGCCTCGTAGGCTGCGCGCACGCCGGTGGCATAGCGGGAATCGGTGATCCGGTTGAAATCGCGGCTGGGATAGAGGATCGAGCCCTCGCCATCCGTACTGGAAACCCCGTACCAGTCCACACCGTTCTGCCGCCACTGGTAGCGGCGGATATCCGCATTCAAAAGAGCTTTGATGGTTCCGGGAAGTGCATGGGTCTGCACGTTGCTGATGATCAAACCGAGCGAGATTCCGTTTTCGTGCGCCATCCGGAAATTGCGTTCGATATTGCCTTCGTCGCGCAATATGCCCGAAAAACCTGTTTCGAAATACTGGCCGCCCGGACCAACCTGCAGTTTCAGCTTATTGATTTGCTCCTGCACCACGGCATCGGGCAGGAGGTTGGTTCCGCCAGACACCTGGAACATCGCTTCGAACAACGGAAGGATGCAAAACGCCTCGCGCGCATCGCCCAACCCAATCAACGGCATCAGCAGTGCCCCGATTAAAACAGCCTTTCCTACGTTCCTCATCTACAACTCCTCAAACGGTGGCGGACACGAACAACACCCCGCCACCTCCATTCGAAATTATTCTGCATCATACCGGTAGTTGAACCGGCCAGATGGCGCGGCATCGCCACAGGTATAGAAATCCATGATATCGTCCGGGTGGTTCAGGTTGTCCACCCACTTGAATTCGATATCCAGTGACTGGCCGCCGGGTAGCGCCAAAACAGAACGCGGGATGGCAATTTCCATTTCGGAACCGCGGACGATGAAGTTCAGTTCAGCGATCTTGTTCCAGTTCCATCCGTTGGAACTTTTTTCCAACACGCCGGGAGCTGCCCGGTTCAATACGAAGTCATAGCCTTCCCATCCGGTTTTTTTGGATCGGTCGGTGTTGATGAAAAGCATCATCCAAAACGGGTTGGAGGATTCCGTCAGCGGCGCGGCCGTCTTTACATAGAAATAAATATACTCCGCATCCCGTGCGACCTTGCTTAACACGATATCGTTGCGGCCTTGGACATTCGTGAAGTGCAATTGATCGCCCCAACCGGCGCAATCCCGGTGCAAGGTGTCGCCGCGATAGTCGGCGAACCCGGGACGTACCTCCTGCCAATCCGAAAAATCCCCATCGATCGAAATGGTTTTCGGCACGCTGGCGGACTCCGGCTTTTCCATGCCCTTGAACCGGCGGATATTGGCGATCATCTGATAATAATAGTTGTCGTCGTAGCCGCCTTTCATCGGCTCGATGTCGCGGCTGTGTTCGATGTCAAACGTGTCTACAAAAACAACCGGCGCTTGATAGCCATTGAACGAGTTCATCCGCATGGCCACCCACTCGTTCCAACCGGTAATAAAAACCAGCTCTGGATCGGCCTTGAGTGCATGGTTCCACTGCTCCTGGAAATTGAGTCCGTACTGGTAGGCGCTGGGCCGCGGATCCATTTTCCCGTCATGAAAACTGCGGCCCTGGGATCGCGGATGACTGAGAGCCGACAGCTTACCGTCGACGGCATTCTGCGCAACGATTACCGCCATCTCCTCGGGCTGATCCTTTGTTCCACCGAAAGCGTGTTGGGGATAGCACTGGGCCCAACCCCAGTCGTCCTTGTGCTTCGATCCGTCAAAGTAGGTCGGCATTCCTGGACGATAACTAAAAAAGTTTCGTATCTCCGGCGATGTCCCTTCCGGATACGCCATGATTAGTGGTTTGCCTTTCCAGTAGAACCACAGGTTTTTATACAGCCCCGGTTCATAGAGATCGCGGTATACTTCTGCGATTTCCTGCGGATCCACGGCACCGAACCGGCAGAGAAAGGCAATTTTCGGAACGTTCACGCCATCCTTTTGCGCCCGATCAAATGCGCGGCACAGCGCCATATAGCTCTCTTTGTAGGTAAAACCGTTGCTCGCATCAAAAATAATGACGTCCACTCCGGCATCGGCCAGCATTTCGGCATGCTTGCGATACACCCATTCATCGGTCGAGCGGTAGTAGCCGAACAGCGGCTCGGCGAAATGGTGATAGGCATTCATCGGTCCCCATGCCGCATGCGCCGCGTTCGTAAGCGCGTCCGGATGCTCCGCCAGGATCTTTGAAATATCGTGCGGGCCGGTTTTCGAATGCTGGTACTGCCAGAGGAAATAAAACAGCGCCACCGTCCGGTTCGTGCGCACCGGCCCGACCTCTTTAAATTCCGGCAACGACCGCCCCAGCCCATCGGTCGCAGGCCATGATGCGGCAAATCCATCATCTGTCAGACCCAAACCCAGACAAGCCATCAAAACCAGTATTTTCTTCATCTTCAATCTCCAAACTTCTTCACGAAACACTGAACC
Source organism: Kiritimatiellales bacterium (assembly GCA_021734345.1). GTDB lineage: Bacteria > Verrucomicrobiota > Kiritimatiellia > Kiritimatiellales > Pontiellaceae > Pontiella. The sequence continues at coordinate 21,113 of JAIPJC010000021.1, forward strand.
TCTCCATGTTCAGCAACAACTTTCACACCTTTGCCGGCATTAGCTGACAGATCTATTTTCTCCAGATGCACCGATAGTTGAAGCGCCGGTTCGGGGCACTGTCGCCCTCTGTGCAAAGTGAAATCGGATCCTTCAAATCTTTCGGATTGTCGCTCCAGTGGAAATCGAAACTGAACGCATCGCCCTTTAATCCAATGAGTTTACGCGGCACGGCTACTTCCAGCTGGTTGCCGGTATAGCCGTATTCAAGATCGGCGTGTTTGACCCATGGCGTATCCGGCGTATCGCGGGAATACCGCATCAGTGTAGTGGTTTTTGAATCAACGGTTTCCTTGTTGATGATAAAATCGTAGCCATACCAACCCGTGCCCGGATCTTTGTCCGCATCAATCAGCAGCAGCATCCAATTGCTGTCGGTATGCGGAGTCAGCGGCTGGTCGGTTTCGACATAGAAATATACGTTGTCGTCATCCACCGCCACCTTGCCGGTTATGATGTCGTTGCGGCCGGAATCGTTTTTATAGTGCAACCCGCCATATCCCGGATAGTCGCGGCGGATGGTATCGCCGATCGTATCGCGGTACTCGACATCGGTTTCCTGCCAATCGGCGAAGTCACCATCTATCTTTTTCGTCTGCAAACCCTTCAGTTTCGGAATCGGGCGGACGCCTTTGTATCGCCGGATGTTCTGGGCCATCTGCATGTAATAGTTGTCGGTGTATCCGCCGTTCATTGGCTGGACACAACGGTTGAACTCCGAGTTGTACTGGTCGATAAAGCGATACGAGTTTTCCCGGCCCAAGAAGGAGTAGGTTTTCCCGGGTTCAGGGTGATATTTACCGGCGGTCCACTCGTTCCAGTCGTTGATATAAATGAATTGCGGGTCGCTTTTCAGCGCTTCATCCCACCGCTCCTGGAAATAGATGCCATAGCCTTCGGGGTTTTCCACGGTTTTGTCCAGCCACGGCACATAGGTCGGAACCGGCAGGTCGTATTCATTCAACGCGGGTTCGCCACTCTTCCGGCTCCACGATTTCCCGACCATCGAGGTTGGATGCTGCGCAGGCGTGACAGCCGCTTCTTCCCTAACACCCTTATGTGTCGAAACCAAGTCGTCCGGATCCATTGAGGCAACCTTTTTGTTGTGCATGTCGTAGCCGAAGCTCCAATTGTCCTCCGTACCGATAAAACGCTCTCCCGCCCATTCGTAGTAGCCCCACCACATGGTTCTCAGTGTGAAAAAGTCTCTCACCGCCGGGGTGTAGTCCGCGTAGAACTCCTCTGTATAATCAGGATCTCCGTAATGCGGATGATTTTTGTCTGTTTTGGCTTTGGGATCAAACTGGCGGTTTGGATGTTTTATTCCGCCACGGTTTGCATCAACGGTTGGATTCCCGTTGTAGAGCAACAGAGGTTTCCCATCCCAGTGGAACCAAAGATCCTTGTGCTGTTCGGTTTTATAAATCCGGTCGTACAAATCCTGAACCACGGTAATAACGGTTCCATTAAACGCCCAGAAACAAAGCTTTGGCACCTTGTTGCCCTGGGCCTTCATCTTTTCCATCACCTTGAACAGGACCTCCCACTCATCCCAATACTCGACGCCGTTGGTCACATCAAGAATCAAGACATCCACTCCCGCATCCGCAAGCATGGATAGATCCTTATAGATAATATATTCATCCTTGCTAAGGAAATAGCCCGCCTCCGGTTCTCCCCAATGGAACTGGCTTTCGGTCCAAAGTAGGTTCTTGGCATCCAGACGCGCAGTGGGATCGGCCGCGAGGATCTTCGTGACATCCGCCGCATAAGGACTCTTGAATCCCGCCTTTCCGTCATCGTGCCACGTGATATAGAAAATGCCAACCACCCGCCGCCGGTCGTCCTTGACCGGCCCGACCGACGCAAAGTCCGGCATCGTCCGTCCAAGCGCATCAGTCGCGACCCATGTGTCTGGGTATATGTCGCGACAGGATTTCCCCTGAACCGTACCCACCAAAACCGCAATACATAACAGATAAACAACAGGCTTCATTTTGCGTCAGCTCCTCAATCATTCTTAAATCGGTTCTACTCTCCGCCGGAGGTTTCAACCGTTATAGGGCCCAGCAGCCCCGACCGGTTCTTCCGGCTCGCGCTGCTCCACACCGACCCCTCTGGAAAGAAGGGCGGAGCAACAGACGAGCGCAATCGTCCACGCTTTTCCCATCCTGCCAAATGTTTTCAAAATCCGTCTCCTGCTACTGAACCATGATGCGGTCGATACGGGTCTTCACACTGGTTTCGTTGGCGTCAAAAATGCCGATCGCCGTGATCGCCCCGGAGGCGGGCAGACTGATTTTTCCGCCTTCGGCCAATTCGCTGCCGGGTATAAACGAGAGCGTATTCCATGAAACCGAGTGCACATCCAGCGTATGAACCGTCCATTTGGAAACCCCGGCATTCAACACGTCCTGAGTGACATACCACGCATCATCCACTTTGATCGCGACTTTTAAATCAGCGGTTTCTTCGTCGTTTTTCAGGCTGACGCTGAAGCTGGATATCTTATCAATCGAACCGAACGAAGCGTTGTCCGTCCAAAGCAACAACGGCTTCGAACCGAAAGTCGCCGCATCGAGGTCGTACACGATATAGTCCACCCAGGAAAGAACCGGGCCTCTGAGAAGACCGCTGTTGCTTTCGGAAACAGCCTTCCCGTCGGCATCATAGTTGGCATGCCAGCCAACCTGACTGATCGGGCCGTCGGCCTTGTCGTCATTCGTGAAGTTTACCTCATACGCCCCGCCGGCCTTATTGATGATCACCTTCTGCCGGGCTCCTGCCGTAACATACGCACCGGCCTGAATATCCTTTTCCGCAAAGGTCGTCATCAGAATCTCCCGTTCTCCGGCCCGGGAGCGGTCGTAGGTAATGTAGATGGTTCCGTCCGGAGTCTGCATGCCGTCCGGGTAGCTGATATCTGTGCGTTCATCGAGCATCAGCCCCTTCGACCAGCTCTTCCCGTCGTCATCCGACAGAAACGCCATCAACTGCGAGCGTCCAACGTTCTGATCGATCGGCCCGTGCTTGACTAGCAGAAGCTTCCCGGAGTTCAGCCGCGTAATAAAAAACCGGCTGGGTGCCTGAATGATTTTTGACGGAGCCGTCGGCGTCCATGTTTTTCCGCCGTCGGAGGAAAAACTTTCCCCGATCCCGTATTGGGTGCGGTTGAGCATCCAGAGCGATCCATCCTTCCGCTCCACCACCTGATATTCGGAAGCGGACATATCTTTGCGCTCCAGCGGGATCTCTCCGCGATACCGAAACGTCTTTCCCCCGTCTGTGGAAAACAGCGGGCGCGGCATCGATGGCCTGCTGGACGGAAGCGGTGTGGCCGGCCACAGCCATGTGCCGTCGGCAAGAACGGAGGGTTTGTTCATGTTGTGCGTTTCCATCGCAATCAGGCGCGGCTCCGACCAGACCGGGTTCTCGGCATCCGGATTATCGGTTGTCATCACCCACAGCTGCGATGCCGCAAAACTAAATTTTCCAATAAACTCATTATAGGCATCGATATTCGGGAAGCGTTCCTTCGCCTGCTTCTGTTCCAGCGCGGAGGAACGCACCGGATAGAGATTCCACATGAACCACATCCGGTTCTGCGGGTCGAGCCAGAGGGCGGGTTCGGACGCACGGAAAGGCGGATCGATGACCATCTTCGGGCCCGACCAGGTTTCCCCGTTATCCCCGCTGGTGGCCAGCAGCACATAATTCTCCGACGACTCGCCTTCGCCGCCGCCATACCATGTCACCCAGAGCCGACCGCCCGGTGCCACAACGATGGAGGGAATCCCCTGAAACTTCCGGGCTGAGTCGGCGTATTCCGGCCCAGGGTTCCGGTTGATATACGGCATCTGCGGATAATCGTCCGCAGAGGGATACGGCGTTTTGGCATCGGCCAGTGCCGTTACGGCGGAAATCAAAAAAACAAAACCCGACTTTATTAAAAAATTCTTCATCCGTTCTCCTCTTTTTATTTACAGCTCTCTCGCAGGGTTTCCCACTGGTTCTTCACCTGCTGGAGTGTTTGTTTATATTCCGGGTTGTGCGCCAGGTTGTGCATTTCCAGCGGATCGCTTTTCAAATCGTACAGCTCTTCGGCCAGCGGACCGGACTGCTCGATATAGTTGATGTATTTCCAGCGGCGCGTCCGCACCCCTTCCGAACGCTCGATGTGGTTCGGTGCTTTATCCCCGTGCCCGTAGAGCTGCTCCAGAAAGAATTCATCCCGTAGCGGCACTGACGGATCGGCGATCTGCGGTAACAGGCTCTTCCCCTGCATATCACCCGGGCGCGGCACGCCGGCAAAATCCAGCATGGTCGGCGCCATATCAACCAGCAGCGCCAGTTCACCGCTGGTATGGGCTTCAACCGGGTGGCGCGGATCATAAACAATCAGGGGGATATGCGCCGACTCTTCGTAGAGCAGCCACTTGCCGTCGAAGCCGTGTTCGCCGAGAAAATGGCCGTGGTCCGATGTGTAGATAATGATCGTGTTCCGATCCAGCCCATGCGCTTTCAGGTCGTCGAGAATCTTCCCGACACAAATATCGATGCCCGCAACCAGTCGGTAATAGTCGCGCGTCTCTTCCTGCAGAAATCCATGCAGCCCCTGGTCCTTGGCCAGCTTCATCCCCCGGCTGTTCTGCAATGAATTTTTCAGGAAGTCCGGCTGGCTTTCCGCATCCTCGATATTGACGGACGCCTTGATCGGCATCGGCACATCCTTGAACAAATCCTTCACCTCATCAGCATAATCACCCCATGGGCCATGCGGTGCTTTCAGGCTGATCGAAAGGCAGAACGGTTTGCCCGGATCGCGCTGGTCGAGAAACTGATTCACCTTGTGCGGAATCACATCGATTTCCTGATGGATCGGATCCTTGATGTTCTTGCGTCCCACCCGAATGGCTTCCCCTGCGACGCCGCGCGCATCCGGCGGGCAGTCGCAGAGAAACTCCGTTCGATCAGTAGTGCCATTGTTGAGCACGAAATGGCAGTCGCGCTCGTGCCAGTAGTTCGACTGCCCCATCGAACCACCCCAAAAATCGAACGTTGCCGCGGCCCGCTTGAAATACTCCTTGTTGTTTTCATCGGTTCCCCACTTGCCGATAAATCCGGTGTAATACCCGTGCCGCTGCAACATCATCGGATAGGTTTTGCCGAGGTCTTGAATCTGGGTAAAGAAGTCGTTCACGCCGTTGCGGCGCGCATATTGGCCGGTCAGTACCGTGACGCGGCTCACACAGCAGATCGGCGAGGTTGCGAAGGCGTTCTCAAAGCGGGTTCCATGCGCGGCCAGCGAATCGATGTTGGGCGTTTTCAATGCCGGATTGCCTGAACAACCGAGGGTGTCGGCCCGCTGGTCATCCGCCATGATGTAAATGATATTCGGCCGCTCGACTGCGGAAAATCCAATCGTTGCCGAACAGACAACAGCCACCGCCATCCATTTGTTACGTTCCATGTGCAAGGTTCTCTTTCTGTTTATTAGTTGGCGGGCACGACCAGACTCCACTCCTTGCCCATGCGAATTTCATCCACTTCCAGTATGGTCTCCGTGCTGGATCCCGGATTGTTGAACAAGCGGAAACCATCGAAGGCCAGCTCGCCGGAGAGCGTGGCGAGCACAATGGCAGGCTCGCCCGCACCAGGCACTGGATCCATGAACAGACTCATCGAATCCGTACCGTAGGGATCGAGCCCAAGCTTGGCCACCAGCAGATGGGTTGCTCCTTCGTTGGGAACCGTGGAGCCGATGATGGCTCCGGCCGCGTTGGCGAGGCCAATGACGCCGTTGTGCACTCCGATGCGGGCTATATCGATTCCACCCGACTGCAACCGCAGGTTGGCTTGGAACGCGCCGCTGGTCCGGTTGACTTTCATGAGGAAGCCCAGATAGACCGTGCCGCTGGAATGCAGGGAACTGAACTGCCGTGTATTGTTTAGATTTGCCCCGGTGGTTGCATCGGTGACATGGATGGAACCCCCGCTGGTCTTAAGCGATCCAAAGGATAAACCGGCGGACTGGATCACGGCATCGCCATCCCCCCACGCTCCGCTGAAACCCGACAATGCGCTCGGCGCTTGCCCCGCCGCGCTGCCGGTATTGTATTCGACCGGGCCGCCCCCGGCGGGAAAGGAATCGGTGGCCAGCGTCAGCGCCGCAACATCCAACAGCTCGACCCGGTAGAAGGCCTGCGCCAGCCCGTTGGTCATGTCCGTAAAGACGACATCCCCGACGGTAGTCGGCTCGCGTGCTTCAAGTGTATTCCAAACATTGGAAACCAGATTGTCGCTGCGCACGAGGCGATAGACGAGTCCCGGAACGCCCGGCACCGCCGTAACCTCCGGCACATGGTTGGTCATACCGATCACCACGGACATGTTTTCGTCCGAAGAAACGGGCGAGGTTCCAAGCAGGGTCTCGATGCGGTCGCCCTGCCCGTCGTTGTCCGAATCGGTATCCATGAAATTGCCCAATCCATCGTTGTCCGGATCGCCGGTGCCTTCGTTGAAATCGGCCAGCGAGTCGTCGTCGGCATCGGCATCTTCGAAGTTTGCGTGGCCGTCGCCGTCGGTGTCTTTGCTGCCTTCAACCACATCATCGATGCTATCGTGGTCGAAGTCGCCGTCGGACGCGCGGATCCAGTCGATCGCCACATCCTGGCCGGAACTGGACGTGAAGACAAAACGCACCTGCGTGACCATTTCGTTGTTCCATTCGCCTTGCTCCTCCATCGGGTAGACCAGCCATTGGGGCGCGGCTGAACCAACGACGGGCAGGCTGACTGAACGTGCAGCGGTAAAGATGTCGTCGTTGCGGTGCGCCCATTGCAATTCAAGTGTTCCAGTCACGGGGAGCGACGCCTTTACGAGCACGCGATCCACCGATGCACCGACAACCAGGAAATCGGCTTGGCTGATGGTGGCGTTGCTGGTCGTTTCCCCCAGCCAGGATCCGCCTGCGACCCGCGGGTTGGTGATCCCGCCCGGCGTCCAGCCCTCGGCGTCGCCATTCACATTGAACTCGTACGCGAGATTGATGCCGAAATTCCGGCGGTACCAAAGCACTTCCGAACTATTGAGCACGGAACCAAGGTTGCCGGGGCGGAACAAGCCCGCCTTCCATGCCTCGACCTTGGCATCGAGATCCGCGGCAAGTCCCGGATACAATCCGATCAGGTTCTCTTTTTCGTTGGCATCGCTTTCGAGATCGAAGAGCAGTCCATCGGTGCTGGCGGACGGCTTGATGTATTTCCACCGACCCTCGCGCACGGCGCATTGGTCCCAGAAGCGCCAAAACAGCCGGTCATGCGGCGCATTGGTATCGGTGCCCGTCAGGTACGGAACAAGGTTTACGCCGTCCAGCAAAGGATCGGATGGAAGCCCCGCCAGCGCATTCGCCGTGGCGGCGACATCGAGCGAGATGACGGGCTTAGTGTACACCTGCGGCACGACTGTCCCGGCCCATCGCATCAAGCATGGGGTACGGATTCCGCCTTCGGCCAGCATGCCCTTCTCCCCAAGCCACGGCGTATTCAGCGATCCGTTCCAGGCAACGGACGCATCGGTGGCACCGACATTTCCAACCTCCTGGAAACCGAGCGGCGCGCCATTGTCGCCAATGAACCAGATGATGGTTTTGCCGTCGATGCCATGCTCGGCCAACTTGGCCAGAACCCGCTGCACGCCGTCGTCCATCGCCTTGATCATGCTCAGCGCAATCCGCCGCTTTTCCGGCAGGTTCGGGTAGAAGTTCGTCGTATGATAGCGGTCGACCCATGTTGCCGGAACGTGCGGGGCATAGTAGGAAAGGTAGAAGAAAAACGGGCGGTTGTGGTTCCGTTCAATAAAGGAAACGGCAAAGTCGCTTTGGATGTCCACACGGTGGCCGGTTTCGGTTTGCCTCACGCCCAGCGGCGTTCCATTCGAGCCGTTGCGCTCGAAGTTTTTCCAGTAGCTGCTCGTATAGCCTTCGGCAAATTCCTCGAACCCTTGCTGGTCGGGAAAGAACTGCTCCTTGACCGCCAGCGGAACGGAAGCGATATCCGCATAGCCGTTCGCCGTCATCCATTCCGTATCCGAGCTTGTGACTTCCATGTGCCACTTGCCGGTCATGCCGGTACGGTAGCCGGCGCGCCGCAACCGCTCGGCAACCGTCACGACCGCCTGCGGCAAAGGTCCGTTCCCGTTCTTATCGACGCCAAAACGCTCCTGGTATTGCCCGCTGAGAATCCCCGCCCGCGACGGCACGCATTGCGGCGCGGTGACGTAGCCGGCGCTGAACCGCACCCCCTCGTTGGCGATGCGATCGATACTGGGCGTCAAGGGGGCAACATCGGCATCCTGTCCCTGCGCACCGACATCCGCATAGCCATGGTCGTCCGTGTAGACAATGATGAAGTTTGGCCGCGGATCGTTGGCGCGGTTCGCTTCCAGTACAATGGCGTCGTAGCTCGCAGCAGTCGATGCGGCATCCACGCCGCCCCAAACCGTGAAAAGGCCGATCTTCCCGGAAAACACATCGGGCGTTGCGGGGAGCGAAACACCCGTGGCAAACGCGCCGCCAATGGCGCCTGCGATATTGCTGTAGTTCCCGTTGCCGCCGGCAAAGAGGCTCATGCCGTTGGCCGTTCCCGTTCCCAGCGGGAACGCGGAAACCGATGAACCGCCAACCGTTGTTCCATCCACATCCTTCGCTGTCAAAGAGATGGTTGAGGTCGCTGTATCGAAGGTGGCGACCACTTGGACAAAGTGCGCGAGATCCAGCGTAGCGAGCGAAACCGCCGCGAGCGCGTCGCTGCCGGTGGTGGATATCGTCGCGAATTCAAGTCCGTTGGTCCGGGAGAAAAGCCCGAAGCCGTTGGCACCGCCACCGCTCTCGAATACGACTTCGCCGGGAACGACCGCTCCGCCAAAGTCCAGCCACCACTCGAGCGTATAGCTCGCCAACGGCAAGCCGCTGGCGATGTTCAGATTCGCATTCGTCGCTTTGAACGCCCGGCTGATGCTCACCCGGCCATCGTCCGCAAACACGACGGATGTTGCCCCCGACGACGCGAGATCACGACTCCCGATCGAGTCCGCCCATACATTGTTTTCGGTTCCCGCCGCGCCAATATCATAGACGTTCAACGCGGCCCCAAACACGGAACCGGTTGCCAGCAAACTGAACAGCAATAGACGGATGGCCTTGTTCATAACATCGTCCCTAATCGGATACTTCGACCTTGTACATACCCGATGCATTGATGTTGGTATCCACCAGCGCCACCGGCATGTCGCTTGCCACCGGCCCCAGCGTCGCCACCGGGTTCCATGCGTCGGAAACCAAGTTGGTGGAACGCATCAGGGTGTAGGTCCGGCCCGCCTTGCCATCGACGTAGACGTTTGTTCCGGCGGCGAGTCCGCTGATGATGAAGTAGTCCAGCGGATTGGTCGGATCGGTGACGGCGATATATTCCGCACGGTTGTCGTAGCCGTCGGCATCCAAGTCCCATCCGCCATCGATTCCGTCGAACGGATCGAATCCATACTGCGTTTCCCAATCATTGGAAGCGCCATCGGCATCGGAGTCGGTCGAATCCGCAACGAGACCGAGCAGGCGCTCGCGGGCGTCGGAATAGCCGTTGCCGTTGGAATCGAGATCGGCCAGGTTGGGCAGCCCGTCACCATCGATATCGGCCAAACCTTCCTGCGCATCGGGAATACCATCGCCATCAAAGTCGTCCTTCGGACCAAAGAGCATGTAGTCGATCTCGAAATCGTAGGAAGTCGTGGTGCCAACCGGATCAAGGCGCCAGCCGGTAATGTTTTGTCCAGCCCAGTTGCTGGCCGAGGAAAGATCGAGCATGTAGATCTGGAAATCACCGGACGCATAAACCGGGAAGGTAATAGACTGTGGGCCGGAAAATGCGCCGCCCGATTTCCGCCAGAACAGCTGCCAGTTTCCGGTCTTTGTGGCCTTGATCCGCAGCAGACAGGTTTCCTGCCCATCGCCATAGGTGTTGACGTTCAGGTTGATGATCTGCGGGTCATTGGTGGAAACCGTCCCGGAGAACACCCCGTTGGCGGTTCCAGAGATTGGAAGCTTGAAGGTGGTGATGTCTGGATCAGGCTCGTTGAATTCGTAGCGTAGTTCGATGTCGGCCAGATTGATATCGCTCCAGGCACTGATTGGTAAATACGAAAGATAGGGATTGAAGGTCGCCGCCTCGTTGGTCGTGCCATAGTCATGCATGACATCCCACGATGGCCGCTTGCGCAGATACTGGTAGCCATCGATAAGAGGATCGTCGGGGCCGAGGCCGAAGCGCAAGGTTCCCTCCAGCGAATGGTCGATCTGCCGGTGGTAGAGATAGGCTTCCACCCCCGGAACTTGTTCGGTGATCTTGCAGGAATAAGCCAGCGCGGCAGCCTGGATGGCTTCGTCGGTCGCGTTGCCATCCGTCGGAACATGGAATCCCTGCTCACCAAGAATGATCGGCCGCGACTGGCCGTTGTAAAGCATGCTGTCCTGCTGCAGGTAGCGGCGCATGACCTGAAGGTTTTTGAAGGTGATGTACTCGGTATTGAAATCGTCTGTCGGCGCGGCGTCGTTCCAGAATTGCGGATTGAACAGGCTGACTGGATAGGGATGGATGCAGACCCCCCACGGGAAATCCCCTTCCGCCTTGGCTTTCGCGGCGAATAGATCAAGAAATTCCTTCGGCTTCGCGGACTGAAGGCTGTTAGCGTTGAGCGCCTTGTTCCAGAAATGGGTAAAGGAAAGATACACCCTGAAATCCGGATGGATCTTGCGCAACGCGAGGTCGGCCATGCGGCACGAAGTCAGGTAGATATCCACGACCTTTTCCAGTTCGATATTCCCAAGATTGTACCACGACCAGTGCGCATCGAGTTCGTTGCCGATAATGAAGCGGAACAGCTCCCCATTGTCGCCGGACGGATCGGAGAAGGTGTTTGCCAAGTACTCCATCGTGCCGCGGTAGTAGGCGATCCCGACCGGATCCATCACGTTGTGCGCCACCGAAAACGAATTGGGTGGATTGGTGACCGAAAGGTAGTTGCGCACCGGATTGAAGCGCTGGGTGGGCGTTCCCTCGTCGAGCCAATAGTTCTGGATGGAATTCAAGCTGGTGATATAGGATTCCACGCCGTTATCGGTGAAATACTTGATCGTGTTCTTCATCGTGGTGTTGACGTAGGAGGTATTGATTCCGATGTTGAACTCATCCACCGGCCAGACCGTGGCAGGATTTGGAACTAGGCTCAGCGCACTTGATTGCAGGAAATTCATCTTTTGGCTGTCGCACCCGAGATCAACGATATCTGCGCTGTCGGGACCGTTGAGTCCCTTGAAGCCAACTGGCGTCGATAAAGGGCGCGTCCGATCCTTGGAAAACGTCCAGATCCGCCCGCCACCGACCAGTGGCCGCGAGGGGGTGAAAAGCGGATCGTCGCTTATGGCCACCCAATCCAAATCGAGCGATCCTCCAGCGAAATGGGCGGCGGGGTAGGTGGCGGGTAGTCCGTTCGGAGCATCGATCCGGAGTCGCACGTTGCCGTGCCACGACAGGGTTCCCACCGATTGGTCGAGGCGGACGCGGTACACATGCCACTGCCCATCCGGAACCAAGACATCCTCCAGCCGGGCAGAGCCCGTCTCCCCTTCCACGAATCCATACAGGGCCGATGGAATGGTCGGTTGGTTTCCAGCATAACCAACGATCCGGTATTTCATGGCGAACTCCTTGGCCACGTCCAGATTCGCCCGTTGGGTGGCGCTCGCCTGTATGGCCGGATCCCACGTTCCGGAAGGCGTACTGTACCGGGCGACCAGTATGCCGTTGGAAGCGATCGGCGCCATCATGCCGTTGGCTGTATTCAAGCTGGCCCACAAGTCCGTCGTATCCGCGACATACGAAAGCCCGGAAAGGTCGGTCACATAGCGGGGCGACCCGATCTGGTTGGTCGTGATTCCATCGATCAGCACATACTTGGAAAACAACCGGTCCCGAACCCCGTCGTAGCGCGGTAATGTGATCATCGGCTGCGCCGCGCCCGACCAGGAATTTTCAGGAACGCCCAGATCAATGAACACATCCAGTCCGGTGTGGTTGCGGTCGCCGGAAAAGTCGTTGCGGTAGGTCATGGCTACCCAATCGATATCAACCACCGCCGACTGGTTGGCTACATAGCCCTGCGCATTGGCGGGATCGATCCGCAACGTCCGAATGCCGCTCCAGTTGGTCACCGTCATGTCCGCCCGGACAATGTGCCATGCACTGTCCGCCGGCACCAACACATCCGCATAGGCCGGAAAGCCGTAGATGCGGAACGGCATGTCCGCCCCGCCCTGCGTACCGCTGACCCGGACACGCATGGAAAACTGCCCGACGTAGTCCGCATTCACCGGATAGGCGGGAAACTGGATTTGTGGATCGAAGGGAGAACCATTCAAAAACGTCATCCGCAAGAAGCCTTCGTTGGAGAGATCCAGCTGCTGGGAGCCGGGACTGTTTTCGACGAGTCCCCGCAACGGGTTCAAGGTGTCGTACGGTTCGATTTCGAGAACCCGCACAGGATTGGAAACGGTGTTGTCGAGCTGGATGCGTATTTCATCGTCCGTCACCCCGATCAAGCCCATGCCTGCGGCATGGATCTTCAACACACTCCAGCCCAACCAGGCACCGGCCATTAAACTTTGCATCGTCCGAATGTTCATTCCTTTATGCCCTTTGCCTTATGCGGAAACGTTGCCGCCCACAGCGGCAGCGGTCGTCCGCCGTGCGCTTGGTCTTATCCCTATGCCACCCTTGTTTGTACACCTGTAAACATAATCATTCAATTGAAAACGTGTTTTATTCCATTGAAACAGGAGTTTTCCACAAGGCTAATGGCACCCAGGGCGCCCGACCCACCCGGTCATTCCGGACCCGCGGAAAGCCTTTCGATGATGAACGTTTTTTGGTTCATCCCCGGGGTCGGATTCTTGGCCGGCCAACTGATTTCGCAGCAGGCCCCCGCATCCCGCAACCGTTGCTGAAGCTTCAGGCCGAACTCGGCCCCATGAACCCCATTGCCCGGCGGAGGCAGGTCGTAAAAAAGGAACATCGGCGGAGCGTTGCCCGACACGAAGCTGATCGGTGAATACTGTTGGATCAAGGGAAGGAGTTCGTCGCGCGCCGCCTCAAACCGGGCGAAGGCATCCTTCGGGGTTTCGTCCGGGTTTTTCTCCAAACCAAACGCATGGCCACCGTATTGCGCCCCATCGCCAAACCACGCGCGCATATCGCGCGGATCAAGCGAAGTTTGCGCATCCACCACCCCGATGCAGAACGGACGCGTCGATTCCCGCAAAACCAAATCCGAACTCGACGCATCGGCCATATCTGGATGCATGCCGAGCCACAAGGCGGTACAAGCTCCCGCGGAACGTCCCGCGAAGGCGATGCGTTTTTTTTCCAGCCCCCATGTATCAGCCATATGGCGGACATATTGCACGGCGCGGGCGCAGTCCATCATCGGTGCGCGAACCGGCGGAACAATTCCTTCTTCAATCGCTTGGTCGACAAAACGGTAGTCCACCGCCACCACGGCGATCCCCGCATCTAGAAATTCCCTTAACCCTTCCGTTGCCACCTCGCGACGCGAGCCGCCGCGCCAAGCGCCGCTGTGGAAAAAGATGACGACGGGCGTTGGAGCTTCCCTTCCCGGAACCAGCCAGACATCCAGAAGATTCGCCCGGTCCGGCCCGTACGGCACGGCCCCGTAGGTGGGCGGAGGGATTGCCGGCGTGGCGGATCCGAAAGCGAACGGAACCGGCATCCCCAGCAATACGGCTGCAAGGATGCGGTTTTTCAACCGGAAAAAACCTTCCATTATTTAAGATCCCACTCGCATGTTCCCGCCTGCTTGATGACCTGCTCCTTCCCGTTGAACCGAAGGACAAGACTGGATGCCGGGGTGCCTTTGACGTCCACCTTGGCGCGGTTCGCCGACACGGTGACATCCAGCACCACGCCGTGGTAGCGAAGGTTGCGCACGGCCATCACGGGACAGTCGTCCGGCAGGTTCGGTTGGATATCGAGCGAGTCGCCATCCGGTTGCAGGCCCATGAAGCCGAGCGGCACGACGGCCGAGACCATGCTGCTTTCGGTAAACTCGAAATCGACGCCGACGCCCCCGGCGGTGCCGCCACC